>JAZUOI010000001.1:0-2541 GCA_045604585.1 Lawsonibacter sp.
TGTGTACGGGGAGGATTACTCCTTGACCAGCACGGCCTCGGGGGCGTTTTTGCGCACGCTCTCGATGCCGTTCAGACAGGAGGTCTTGGCCTTGTAGCCCTCAGAGGTGGCGATAACCTCGCCGTTGCGGGCAGTCAGGCGGAAACGGAACTCGCCGGCTTTGTCCTCATAAACCTGGAACTTGGGGTTGGTGACGGATTCACCGATGTCTTCCAGCTTGGCATCCGCCGCGTTCTTGCGCACGCTCTCGATGCCATTGAGGCAGGCGGCCTCAGAGGAATAAACCTCGGAGGTGGCGATGACCTCGCCGTTGCCGGCCTTGAGGTCGAACTTGATGCCGGTGGGGACGGTTTTGATTACAAACTTGCCCATGGGGAATTCCTCCTTTTATATATTTCTGAATAAAGTATAGCAAGAAACCAAACCACTGTCAATCGCGTAGCGGAGATGTTGCTCCTTGCGACCGGGCTACACGCGTTTCTCCTGCATCTTCCCGCCGGAATGATTGACGAACGGGCGCGGGAATGATATACTTATTTAGTTTATTAGAGTGGAAAGGTGTGTCTATCTATGTGGGTCGCTGACGGTTGGAAAGACTATGAACTGATCGACTGTGGCCGGGGAGAGAAGCTGGAACGCTGGGGCGAGCAGCTGCTGGTGCGTCCCGACCCCCAGGCTATCTGGAACACCCCCCGCAGCCACCGGGGCTGGAAGCAGAATGCCGGGCGCTATGCCCGCTCGTCCACCGGGGGCGGCGCGTGGGAGAATAAGTCCATGCCCCAGCGCTGGACGGTGGACTACAAGGACCTGACCTTCAACATCAAGCCCATGAATTTCAAACACACCGGCCTGTTCCCCGAGCAGGCAGCCAACTGGGACTGGGCGCGGGAGCAGATCAAAAAGGCCAACCGCCCCATCAGCGTGCTCAACCTGTTTGCCTATACCGGCGGCGCTACCGTGGCCTGCGCCGCGGCGGGAGCCAGCGTGTGCCATGTGGACGCGGCCAAGGGCATGGTGCAGTGGGCGCGGGAGAATGCCAAAAGCTCCGGCCTGGAGGAGGCTCCCATCCGCTGGATCGTGGATGACTGCGGCAAATTCGTGGAGCGGGAGATCCGTCGGGGGCGCAAGTACGACGCCATCATCATGGATCCCCCCAGCTACGGCCGCGGCCCCACCGGCGAGGTGTGGAAGCTGGAGGAAAACCTGTATCCCTTTGTGGAGCTGGTCAGCGGCGTGCTGTCGGACAACCCCCTGTTCCTGATTCTCAACTCCTACACCACCGGTCTTGCCCCCAGCGTAGTCACCTACATTCTGGAGACCATCGTGTCCAAACGCTTTGGCGGTCACACGGAAAGTCAGGAGCTGGGTCTGCCCGTGACCGAAACCGGTCTGGTGCTGCCCTGCGGCGCGACGGGAAGATGGCTGTGTGATTAACTATAGCGTTTGAGCCGTCGTGAACAGGCGAAACGTGAATGTGATTGGAGTTTCTCTCATGTTAGATCCCATCATCAAAACCGAAGATCTGCGCTTTTCCTACACCACCGCCGAGGGTACGTCCCCCGTGGTGCTGGACGGAGTGGATTTGAATATTGAACAGGGCAGCTTTGTGGCTGTGCTGGGTCATAACGGCAGTGGAAAATCCACCCTTGCCAAGCACATGAATGCCATTTTGCTTCCCTCCGGGGGCAAGGTATACGTCAACGGGGTGGACACGGCGGACGAGAAGCGTCTGCTGGACATCCGCCGCACCGTAGGCATGGTGTTCCAAAACCCGGACAACCAAATCGTTGCCAACGTGGTGGAGGAAGATGTTGCTTTCGCCCCGGAAAATCTGGGAGTGGCTCCGGAGGAGATCCGCCGCCGTGTGGATGACGCACTTAAGGCGGTGGGAATGTACGAGTTCCGGGAGCACGCCCCCCATCTGCTGTCCGGCGGTCAGAAGCAGCGCATCGCCATCGCGGGCGTGATCGCCATGCAGCCCGAGTGCATCGTGCTGGACGAGCCCACCGCTATGCTCGACCCCATCGGACGCGCGGACGTGCTGCGCACCATTAAGCAGCTCAACCGGGAAAAGGGCGTTACCGTGGTCATCATCACCCACCACATGGACGAGGCCGCCCAGGCCGACCGCCTGGTGGTCATGGCCAAGGGAAAAGTGGTGGCCGACGGCACGCCCAAAGAGGTTTTTCAGGACGTGGAGGGGCTGAAAGCAGTCGGCCTCACCGTTCCCGAAACGACGGAGCTTTTGTACCAGCTGCGTCAGGCAGGAATGGATGTCCCTCTGGACGCCCTGAGTGATGAGGAATGTGCACAGGCGCTGTACCAACTGTTAACTTCGAACTCCTAACCAACGGGTGCGACCCTCTGGGCGCACACCAGATTTGATAAGGAAGAATTTGAATGGAAGCTATCATCCAAACCAAACAGCTTTCCCACGTGTATTCCGCGGGAACGCCCTTTGAACGGGCGGCTTTGCATGATGTAGACTTCACCGCCTACCGCGGGGAGTACCTTGGCATCATCGGCCACACCGGCTCGGGC
>JAZUOI010000002.1:0-3142 GCA_045604585.1 Lawsonibacter sp.
ATGGCCTGGGCCAGCACGTGAGAACAGGTGTGCCAATAGGTCTTGCGGTATTCGGGATTTTCAAAGGTGTAGATGGTTTCTTCGGACATAATAAACGCTCCTTTGATGTGTAGGGGCAAAAAAACTTCACCCCTGAAATCAAGTCAGGGGTGGAGTTTTTTTCTTTATACCCGCCCCGAATATTTGGAAAGGAGCAATCATTATGTCCGACAATCTGTTTACGTTTGAGAACGAGGAGTACCGCAAAACTTACTGGCACACCTGCTCTCAGGTGCTGGCCCAGGCCATGAGGCGCCTGCATCCCGAGGTCAAGCTGGCCATCGGCCCCTCCATCGAGAATGGCTTCTACTACGATTTTGACACCCCCCGTCCCTTCAGCCCCGAGGATCTGGAGCAGCTGGAAGGGGAGATGCGCAAGATCTGCAAAGAGAAGATCAAGCTGGAGCGCTTTGAGCTGCCCCGCGCCGAGGCCATCAAGTTCATGGAAGAGAAGGACGAGCCCTACAAGGTAGAACTCATCAACGACCTGCCCGAGGATGCTGTCATCTCCTTCTACAAGCAGGGCGAGTTCACCGACCTGTGCGCCGGTCCCCATCTGGACTCCACCGGCCGCATCAAAGGCAACGCCATCAAGCTGACCTCCGCCACCGGCGCCTACTGGCGGGGTGGCTCCAGCCGCAAGATGCTCCAGCGCATCTACGGCGTGGCCTTCGCAAAGAAGGACGAGCTGGATGCCTACCTCGCCGAGCGGGAGGAAGCCCTCAAGCGCGACCACAACAAGCTGGGTCGTGAGCTGGAGTACTTCACCACCGTGGACGTGATCGGTCAGGGTCTGCCCATCATGCTGCCCAAGGGCGCCCGCACCGTCCAGACTCTGCAGCGCTGGGTGGAGGACGAGGAGCAGAAGCGCGGCTACCTGCTCACCAAGACCCCCCTCATGGCCAAGAGCGACCTGTACAAGATCTCCGGTCACTGGGATCACTACCGGGACGGCATGTTCATTCTGGGCGACCCTGATGATGAAACCAAGGAATGCTTCGCCCTGCGTCCCATGACCTGCCCCTTCCAGTATCAGGCCTACCTGAACCGTCAGCGCTCCTACCGTGACCTGCCTATGCGTCTGGGCGAGACGTCCACTCTGTTCCGCAACGAGGATTCCGGCGAGATGCACGGCCTGATCCGCGTGCGCCAGTTCACCATTTCCGAGGGGCACCTGGTGCTGCGTCCCGACCAGCTGGAAGAGGAGTTCAAGGGCTGTCTGGATCTGGCCAAGTACTGTCTGGACACCGTTGGCATGCTGGACAAGTGCACTTTCCGTTTCTCCCAGTGGGATCCCAACAACACCGCCAAGTACGAGGGTACGGCCGAGCAGTGGAACGAGGCTCAGCGTGTCATGGGTCAGATTCTGGACGATCTGGGCGTGAACTACGAGATCGGCATTGACGAGGCTGCCTTCTACGGCCCCAAGCTGGACATTCAGTATAAGAACGTCTTTGGCAAGGAGGACACCATCGTCACCATCCAGATCGATATGCTGCTGGCCGCCAAGTTTGGCATGTACTATATCGACGAGAACGGCGAGAAGGCGCTGCCCTATATCATCCACCGCACCTCTCTGGGCTGCTACGAGCGCACCTTGGCCTACCTGATCGAGGAGTACGCCGGCGCGCTGCCCACCTGGATGGCGCCCGAGCAGGTTCGCTTCCTGCCCGTCACCGACCGCGCCGCCGACTACTGCGCCGACAAGGCCAAAGAGCTGGAGGCCATGGGCTTCCGTGTGGAGGTGGACTACCGCAACGAGAAGATCGGCAAGAAGATCCGCGAGGCCACCCTGGAAAAGGTTCCCTACATGGTGGTCGTGGGCGACCGGGATATGGAGAACGGCACCGTTTCTCCCCGTCACCGCTCCGGCGAGGATCTGGGTGCCATGTCCTTTGAGGACTTCGCCGCCCTGCTGAAAGATGTTGTGGACACCAAGGCCAAAAAGTAATGTGATTTTAAGGCAAACCGGCACACCGGAGTTTCCGGTGTGCCGGTTTTTGTCTTGCTGCGGCTCGGACGCAGAAATTTACAAATACTCCATAGACTTTTCTGCCAATTACGGGTACAATAACCCTTGATATGATTTGAGGGAGGCGTTTGCTGTGCAGACACTGTCCAAGTGGCTCAGCCGCTTTTGCTATAACCATCCGAAACTGGCCATTCCCGGGCTGATGAAGTACATCGTCATGGGAAATGTGTTCGTCTACCTGATGGATCTGGTCAGCCGGCAGTTTTCCCTGTCCTCGCTGCTGTGTTTCATTCCCGGCGCGATTTTACAGGGGCAGGTGTGGCGGCTTGTCACCTTTGTGTTTGTTCCCGCCAACTTCGGCAATCCGCTGTTTTTCATCCTGTTCCTTTTTTGCTATTACTCGCTGGGGACGCAGCTGGAGCAGATTTGGGGCAGCGCCCGCTTTACCGTATACTACGGTTTGGGCGTGCTGCTGAACATTTTGACCGGCTTTGTCATCGGCCTTGGGGGCAGCATGGGGATGGTGACGGCGGACATGTATTATGTTAACTTGACATTATTCCTCGCCTTTGCCACCCTGTTTCCGGATGCGCAGTTTCTCATCATGTATATCATTCCGGTTAAGGCCAAGTGGCTGGCGTGGCTGGACGCGGCGCTGTTCGCCTTTGACATCTTCGCCCGCATCGGAGCGGGGCAGTACCTGATGGCACTGCTGCCGGTAGTGGCGGTGTTCAACTACCTGCTGTTTTTCTGGGACGACCTGATGGGTGCTGTTGGGCGGGGGAGAGTCCAGACCCAACAGCAGGCGCGCTCTGCTCGCCGCACCATCGATTTAAAGACCGCCCGCCGACAGGTGGAGAAGCAGGGCTACCTGCACAAGTGCGCTGTTTGCGGCGCAACGGATGCCACCCACCCCAATATGGAATTCCGCTACTGCTCCAAGTGCGAGGGCTACCATTGCTACTGCGCGGAGCATATCAACAACCACGTTCATGTGCAGTAAAAAGAAACGGTGCACCATAAGGTGCACCGTTTTTTCGTTATGGGAGTGTTCCGCCGCTCCGGCGACGGGTTTTTGGGTTGTTTCGCCCTGCAGGGCGAGGTTGGGGAGCTGTTCCGCCCCCCGGCGGG
>JAZUOI010000003.1:0-5060 GCA_045604585.1 Lawsonibacter sp.
CCTGAATCTGGCTGAACAGATCCTCCAGGCTGACCTTGCCCACAGGATTGGAGGCAGCCATCTTCTGCTCATGCTTGCGCTGCTCCACCAGTTCGCGGGCCATACGCTCGTCGGCAACGGCGTGGAAGTCGTCGCCTGCACCGGGCACTTCGCTCATACCGATGATCTCCACGGGGACGGAGGGGCCTGCGGAGGTGACCTTCTCTCCCTTGGCGTTGGTCATGGCACGGACACGGCCCACGGCAGTGCCGGCGATGATCACGTCGCCCTGCTTCAGGGTGCCGTTCTGCACCAGCAGGGTGGCCACGGGGCCGCGACCCTTGTCCAGACGGGCCTCGATGACCGCGCCGTGAGCGGTGCGGTTGGGGTTGGCTTTCAGTTCCCGCATCTCGGCGGTGAGCACCACCATGTCCAGCAGGTTGTCAATACCCATGCCGGTCTTGGCGGAGATGGGGCACACGTTGGTCTCGCCGCCCCACTCCTCGGGCACCAGCTCATACTCGGTGAGCTGCTGCATGATGCGGTCGGGGTTGGCGGTGGGTTTATCCATCTTGTTGATGGCCACGATGATGGGGATCTCGGCGGCTTTAGCGTGGTTGATGGACTCGATGGTCTGGGGCATGATACCGTCGTCGGCAGCCACCACCAGGATGGCCACGTCGGTGATCATAGCGCCGCGGGCACGCATGGCCGTAAAGGCCTCGTGACCGGGGGTGTCCAGGAAGGTGACGGGCTTGCCGCCCACCTCCACCTGGTAAGCACCGATGTGCTGGGTGATGCCGCCGGCCTCGCCGGAAACGACATTGGCGTTGCGGATATAGTCCAGCAGGGAGGTTTTGCCGTGGTCGACGTGACCCATGACCACCACCACGGGGGCACGGGTGACCAGATCCTCTTCCTTGTCCTCGGACACGTCGATGAGGCGCTCCTCGATGGTGACGATGATCTCCTTCTCCACCTTGCAGCCCAGTTCCTCGGCCACGAAGGCGGCGGTGTCAAAGTCGATGATCTCGCTCAGGGAGGCCATCACGCCGTTCTTCATCAGGCACTTGACCACCTCGGCGCCCGTCTTCTTCATGCGGCTGGCCAGCTCGCCCACGCCGATCTCGTCGGGGATCTTGACGGTGAGGGGGGTCTTCTTGGCGATCTCCAGCTGCAGACGGCGCATTTTCTCCGCCTCTTCCTGCTTGCGCTTGTTGCCGAAGTTGCCCTGCTGACGACCCTTGTTGTTGCGGTTCTGGAACTTCTGCTTGCCGCCCCGATCCTGCTGGCGCTGGTCGGTGAAGTTCTCCAGACGCTCGTCATACTTCTCCAGATTGACGTTGCCGCCCTTACGGGTGTCCACCACCTTCTTTTCCGGTACTCGGGTGGTGGGTTTGGCGGGCTGCTCGGCCTTGGGCTTGGCAGGCTGTTCCGTCTTGGGGGCAGTCTCCGTTTTGGGAGCCGCCGCCTCCGCTTTGGGAGCGGCCGCCTCCGCCTTGGGAGTCGCCTCTGCCTTGGGCTCGTGATACACGTCGGCAAAGACCGATTCAATGGAGTCGATCTGGTTATGCTGGGTGATATAGTCGAAAATAATGGCCAGCTCCAGATCGGTCAGCACCTGCATGTGGTTCTTGGGCGCGGCGGAGTACTTGGTCATGATCTCGGCGATGTCCTTGGAGTTCAGTTTGAAATCCTTGGCTACTTCATGCACACGGTATTTGATCAAAAAAAGCCACCTCGATTCTTAGGATTTGCTCTTGGGCTTGAAACTGCCGGTGAGCTTGCGGCCGGCGGGGCCGGGCTTGCCGGAAGCCGGGGTCTTATTGTTCTTTTGGGGAGCGGAGGCCTTGGGTTCCTGCTTTGGCGGGGCGACCCAGGGCTTGCGCTTTCCTTCGCGCAGATTCTTCTCGTGCTGGCGCTGCTCCTTCTGGCGCTGGAGAGCTTTAGCTGCCTTGGCGTCCAGAAGCTGTGCGGCGCTGGCGTATTGTTCCGCATCCAGTGCGGCCAGTTTTTTGACCACAGTGGAGGCAAAGCCGATGTCGGTCAAGGCCAGCATAGCCACGTTGCCCCGGCCGAGGACAAAGCCAAGTTCCTGCTTGGTTTGGGGCAGGGACAGCCAGAGCACGTTGCCCGCTTCCCCAAAATGGGCGGCGCGGCGGAACGTGTTGGGTGCGGCGTCACCGGCCACCAGAACCAGCTTGGCCTGCCGGGCACGGCACACCGCGCCCACCGGCTCCTCGCCGATTTCCAGCCGGCCTGCCTTTTTGGCCAGACCCAGCAGGTGGAGGATGGGATCATTACTCATCTTGTCCGCCCTCCTTCATCTGCTGCTCCAGTCCGTCGTATACTTCGGCGGGCAGAGCCGCGTCAAAAGCGCGTTCCAGCGCCCGGGACTTGCGCGCCTTGGCAAGGCAGGCTTCCAAGGGGCAGACATAGGCACCCCGTCCGGGCAGCTTGCCCTTGAAGTCCAGGGACACCGAACCCTCGGGTGAGCGCACCACACGGATCAGCTCTTTTTTTGGTTTGTGTTCCCGGCAGCCAACACACTGGCGCAGGGGGATTTTTTTGGGCACGTTGGTCACCCCTTAGATGCAGATTGCGGTGATTACTCTTCTTCGGTAACCTCCGCCTCTTCCTCGGGTGCGGAGGCGGGCT
Source organism: Lawsonibacter sp. (assembly GCA_045604585.1). GTDB lineage: Bacteria > Bacillota > Clostridia > Oscillospirales > Oscillospiraceae > Lawsonibacter. Next base: position 2,638 of record JAZUOI010000003.1, read on the forward strand.
TGATGTCGATCTTCCAGCCGGTCAGCTTGGCGGCCAGCCGGGCGTTCTGACCCTCTTTGCCGATGGCAAGGGACAGCTGATCATCGGGGACGATGACGCGGCAGCTCTTGCCTTCCTCCAGCACGGTGACGCTGATCACGTCGGGGGGGGAGAGGGCGGCGGCGATATACTCGGCGGGGTCATCGGAGAACTTGATGATGTCCACCTTTTCACCCTTCAGTTCCTCTACAATGGTGTTCACGCGGGAACCACGGGGGCCGACGCAGGCGCCGATGGGATCCACGTTGGGATCGGCGGACCAGACGGCCAGCTTGGTGCGGCTGCCTGCCTCACGGGCGATGGACTTGACCTCCACGGTGCCGTCGTAAATCTCGGGTACTTCCAGCTCAAACAGGCGCTTCACCAGACCCGGGTGGGTGCGGGAGATGAGCACCTGGGGTCCTTTGGTGGCCTTGCGCACCTCCACCACATACACCTTCAGGCGGGTGCCCTCGGTGTAGCTCTCGCCCTTGACCTGCTCGTTGGCGGACAGGTAGGCATCGGTGTACTCGCCGCCGCTGGTGATGCGCAGGGCGATGGCACCGGAGCGGGGGTCGATGCGGGTGACGATACCGGTGAGGATCTCGTGTTCCTTGGAGGTGAACTCGTCGTAGATCATGCCCTGTTCGGCCTCGCGGATGCCCTGAATGATCACCTGACGGGCGGTCTGGGCGGCGATGCGGCCGAAGTTCTTGGGTTTGATCTCCATGCGGATCACGTCACCCAGCTGAGCGCGGGGAAGGGCCAGCTGCGCCTCCTCCAGGCTGATCTCGGTGCCGGGGTTATCCACCGTTTCCACCACGTCCTTTTTCAGGAACATGCGCACGGAGCCCTTTTCCTCGTCGGTTTCGATGGACAGGTTGTCGCCCACGCCCTCGTGATCCCGGCGGTAGGCGGTCAGCAGAGCCTGGGTGATCTTTTCCATCATGTAGCCGGGTTTGATGCCCTTTTCCTTTTCAATCTGGGCAATGGCGGCAAAAAACTCCTTGCCGTCCAGCTCATTGCTGGTCGCTTTCTTTGTTGTTCTCTTAGCCACAGTAATTTCCTCCATTAAAAGCTGACATGCAGGCGGACCTGCGCAAGCTCTTTTTTCTCAAAGGTGGTGGGCACGCCGGCCACCTCAATGGTGACGGTGCCGTCTTCGTCGTAACCGATGAGCACGCCCACGTGCTCCTTGCGCCCGCCCCGGGGGCGGTACAGGCGGCACTCGACCAGACTGCCCATAAACTGCCGGAAATGCTCCGGCTTTTTCAGCGCCCGGTCCGCGCCGGCGGAGGAGATCTCCAGAGTGTAGCTGCCCTCGATGGGGTCTACCTCGTCCAGCTTATCGGACAGGGGGCGGGACACCGCCTCGCAGTCGTCGATCGATACGCCGCCGGCCTTATCAATATACACCCGCAAAAACCAGGTGCCTGCCTCTTTGACGTATTCCACGTCCCAGATGGTGCAGCCGGCGGCTTGGGCGATGGGAGCGGCCAACTGCGCGGTGAGCTCGGTGACTTTTGCCATGCTCGTCCTCCTGTTCATAGCCGACAAAGTGGTCGGTCGGCGGTTTTTCTCAATCAAAAAGAGCGGAGCCGAAACCCCACTCTGTCCAATACTACCTCATTAACATCGATACTATACCATAAAAAAAGAAAGTGCGCAAGGCTTTTTGGGGGATTAATTTGAAAATCCGCCGCAAAAAGGGACGCATTTCTTGCCGTTGGCGCCCCGACGTGATAAAATGGACGGGAACAGGACGGGAGAGGAGGAGATCCGTTTGATACTGACCTACCAACAGATGGGGGATCGGCTGGAGGACATCGCCGGGGAATTTCCCGATGCCTTTTTCGAGGGATTGGACGGCGGCATCCAGCTGGAGGAAAACGCCATGCCTGACCCCGCCTTTCCGACCGGAGAGATGTATATTATGGGGGAATACTGCCACGATCTGCTGGGGCGGTACATCGTGCTCTACTACGGCTCTTTCGCTGCCCTTTTGGCCGAGGAGGAGGAAGAGGTCTGGTTGGATGAGATTTTCCTCACCCTGGCTCACGAGTTTACCCACCATCTGGAGGACACTGCCATGCTCCATGCCTTGGACGACGCGGATGCGGCCTTTTTGCAGGAAGCCCTGGCGGAATACGAAGAGGAATGAAAAGACCGCAGGACAATGTCCTGCGGTCTTGCTTTTACTTCAGCTTGGACAGCTCCTTGCGGATGGCCTGGGTGAGAAGATCCTGCCCTTCGGGAGAGCGCAGGGCATCCAGCACCGCCGCGTGAAGCAACTGCTGGATATCCTTCTGATACTCGTCCATATTCTCATCATAGATAACGATCTCCTTATAACGCTTCATAAGGTCAAAGTAAAGGAAGGCACGTACAAAACGGATCTCAGCCTC
>JAZUOI010000004.1:0-3194 GCA_045604585.1 Lawsonibacter sp.
CAAGGAGTTGATAATATGCCTTGTCTTCCTAAGACCGCTTGGCCTCCGACTTCCCGATTCGCAGACCAGTGAAAGAACCGGGGCCGGCGGCCACAGCGATCACGTCCACTTGCTCCAGACTGCTCTCACAGGTGCGCAGCAGATCCTGCACCATGGGCATGAGCGTGCGGCTGTGGGTCAATCCGCTGTTCTGGACAGTTTGAGCAATGAGACGCTCCCCCTCACACAGCGCCGCCGAGCAGGCGGTGGCAGAGGACTCCAACGCCAATATCCTCATTCTTTCTCCCCCGCTTCCCAAGCCAATTCTTCCACGCCGGCAATGGTGATAACACGCTGCTCGTCGTGGTCACCCCGGCGGATGTCCACCCGGATACAGCCTTCTTCCAGCGCGTCCGCCACGTTTTCACTCCACTCTACGGCGCACACGCCGCCCCGGGACAGATAGTCCTCCCAGCCGATGTCAAACAACTCGTCCGAATCGGACAGACGGTACATATCAAAGTGGAACAGAGGCAGCCGCGCCCCCTCATACTCATTGACAATGGTAAAGGTGGGGCTGGTCACCCGTCCGGTCACCCCAAGCCCACGGGCAAGGCCACGGGTGAATGCGGTCTTGCCCGCCCCCAGCTCGCCGGTAAAAGCCACCACCGCGCCGGCACACAGGGTCTTTGCCAGAGCCTGTCCCAGCCGTTCGGTCTCAAAGGGGCTGTTTGTACGGTACTGCATAGCGTTCTCTCATTTCTTCGGGCGGCTTGGAACGCCCTTTTCTAACTTTCCCCCATATCATACCACATTTCCTGTTGGCGTTTCCATAGAAATATGATAAAATAAGCAAGTAATTTTTTTACCGGAAAGGAGGCGGGTGGTTTGAAACGGATAGGACAGATCCTTGCAGAGTTTTTCCGCACCGGAGATGTGATTTTGCTGTCCTTGTGCGCAGGTGCCAGTCTCTACGGCATTGCGCTGATTTACAGTACCACCCGCTGGACGGGCGGCATGCGCTCGGTGCTGGTACAGTCCATTGCGCTGGTCATCGGCGTGGTGCTTTACATCGCCATGACCTTTGTGGACGTGCACCATTTGGTGGAAAAGTGCTGGAAGCCCATGTTTGCCTTTGACGTGTGCTTTCTGCTGGTGCTGCTCACCCCTCTGGGCACGGACAACGGCTCAGGCAATCTGAACTGGCTTGCTCTGGACAAAATCATCCCCGGCTTCCCCCTCGACCTGCAGCCCAACGAGATCGTCAAGATCCCTTTTATCCTGCTTCTTGCTTACCAGATCACCCGCCTGCAGGAACTGCGCCGCCCACTGAGTTCCATTCCCAGCATGCTGCAAATCGGAACGCACACGGTGCTGATGATCGGACTGATTGCGGTGATCTGCGGCGATATGGGTATGTGCCTGGTATACATGAGCATCTTTCTGGTCATGGCGTGGATTGCGGGAGTCAAAGCCCGATGGTTCGCCATCGGCGGGGCGGCGGCGGGCGGTCTTGGCTGGCTGGCATGGAACACCGTATTCCAATCCAAGCGTTTTGAATATATCCGTATGCGTATTCTGGTCGTCTTTGACCACGATCTCGACCCGCTGGACAAGGGTTTTCACCAGAACCGCTCACTGCTCACCCTTGGCTCGGGACAGCTGACCGGGCAGGGCTATCTGAACGGCACCCAGACGCAAGCTCCTTATTCCAGCGCGCTTCCCGCCCGGCACACCGACTTCATTTTCTCCGCCTGCGGTGAGGAACTTGGCCTGGTTGGCTGCGCGGCCATCCTTCTGCTGCTCACCGCCATCATCCTGCGCTGCGTTTATGTGGGGCGGCGCTCCAACTCCCCCTTCTCCGCCTACGTGGCCATCGCCTTTGGCGGCATGCTGCTGATCCAGACGGTATTCAATGTGGGCATGTGCCTGTATGTACTGCCTGTAATGGGTCTGACCCTCCCCTTCTTCAGTTATGGCGGCTCCTCCCTCATCACCCTGTTCTGGGCCATGGGGGTCGTGTCCAGCATCAAAGCCCGTTCCCTGCCCAGCTGGCTGAAGGATCGAAGCCGAATATAGTCTCTCCGCGTCCGGTTCCGTATGAGCCGGACGCTTTTTTGCATATTTTCTGCACACGGCTCACACACTACCTCCAAACCAGAAAAGGAGGTAATATCCTTTGCGACCGTTCAATTCCCGTATTCTTCTCACCACCGTTCTGTGCGCCGCCCTGCTGGGCGCCGGCACCGTCTCCGCTGCCCTGCCCGATACGTCCGAGCCAGTGGGCAATCAGGCTCCCATTGCGGAAAACCTGTCCCTGACCACCTATAAAAACGTGGCCATCACCGGCTATCTGCAGGCGGTGGATGCCGAGGGAGATGTGCTCACCTTCCAGCTGACCTCCACCCCCGCCCGGGGCAGCGTGGCGCTGGCCGAGGACGGCACCAGCCGTTTTGTCTACACCCCCTATAACAACAAGACCGGCAAGGACTCCTTCACCTTCGTGGCAGTGGACCGGGTGGGCAACATCTCCAACCCTGCCAAGGTGACGGTGCACATTGAAAAGGCAAATACTTCCATCACGTACTCGGACATGGAGGGCAACCCCGCCCACAAGGCGGCCATCCGACTGGCGGAGCAAGGCATTTTTGTGGGCGCCCACGTGGGAGAACAATATTTCTTTTCCCCGGACACCCCGGTCAGCCGCAGCCAGTTTCTGGCCATGGCCATGGCCGTGGCCGATCTTGACCCGCTGGAGCAGGTATCGGTGACCGGCTTTGCCGATGACAACGCCATCCCAACCTGGGCTAAGGGCTACGTGTCCTCTGCCCTGCGCGCCGGAGTCATCCACGGCGCACGGGACGTGGATGGACGCATTGTATTCCTGCCCGATGCCCCGGTCACCCGAGCCCAGGCCACGGTAATGCTCAACGACCTGCTGGAAGTGTCCGACGTGGCGGTGCAGAGCTGGTCGGCTTCCGGTATCGACACGCAGGACAGCAGCCATTGGGCCATGCAGGCGGCAGCCAACCTGACCACGGCCGGCGTCCTGCCCAGTTCGGGCGCTCTGACACAGGATTTTGATAGCGTCCTGACCCGGGCGGAGGTGGCCGAATTGTTGGACAGCAGCCTTGACCTGCTGGAAAACCGAAATAGCCGCTGGTTTGGCTGGTAAGACAGACAAGCAAAACGCAGTGCATCAAAAAGATGCACCG
>JAZUOI010000005.1:0-2530 GCA_045604585.1 Lawsonibacter sp.
GAGCGAGCCCGAAATGAAGGAGAGGTGCAAAGACATGTACGCAATCATCAAGACTGGCGGCAAGCAGTACAAGGTTTCCGTCGGTGACGAGATCTATGTTGAGAAGCTGGATCTGGAGGACGGTGCTTCCGTTGACTTCGAAGTGCTGATGGTGGAGAACGAGGGTACCCTGACCATGGGTGGCAAGGTCTCCGGCAAGGTCATCAAGACCGGTAAGCAGAAGAAGGTCATCGTTTACAAGATGAAGCCCAAGAAGAACTACCGCAGAAAGCAGGGTCACAGACAGCCCTACACCAAGGTTGTCATCGAGACCATCGCTTAATCAACCGCGCAATTCACTTAAATCTAATTCGGAGGTGCAATTATGGCTCATAAAAAAGGTGTCGGCTCTACTAAGAACGGCCGCGATTCCGAGTCCAAGCGCCTTGGCGTGAAGCGTGCTGACGGTCAGTTCGTTCTGGCAGGCAACATTCTCGTCAAGCAGCGCGGCACTAAGATTCATCCCGGTACCAACGTGGGCAGAGGCAGCGATGATACTCTGTTCGCTCTGGCTAACGGTACTGTCCGGTTCGAGAGACTGGGCCGTGACCGCAAGCAGGTTTCCGTGTACGAAGAAGTGCAGCAGTAATTTAATTTGCTTTGCGACTCAGCATCCCGGACATTTGTCCGGGATGCTTTCCTTTTGTCTGAAAATCGTCGGTTTCGGTGGAAATTCCGCCCAAACCGTGGTATAATAAATAAAATATGTGAAAACAAGGGTGAAACACCATGTTTGTAGATGTTGCGAAAATCAGAATCAAAGCCGGTAAGGGCGGTGACGGCTGCATCGGCTTCCACCGTGAAAAGTATATCGCTGCCGGCGGTCCCGACGGCGGTGACGGCGGCAAGGGCGGCGACGTGGTCTTTGTGGTAGACAACCACATGGCTACACTGCTGGACTTCCGCTACAAAAAGAAATATGTGGCCGACAACGGCGAGCCCGGCGGTACCAAGCGCTGCTTCGGTAAGGACGGCGCCGATATCATCATCAAGGTGCCCCGCGGCACCCTTATCAAGGACGGCGAAACCGGCGCTCTGATCCATGATATGTCGGACGACAAGCCCTTTGTGGCTGCCCGGGGCGGACGCGGCGGCTGGGGCAACGCCCATTTCGCCACCCCCACCCGTCAGGCTCCCCGGTTTGCCAAGCCCGGTCAGGAAGGCGACGAGCGTTTCATCATCCTGGAGCTCAAGCTGATCGCCGACGTTGGCCTGATCGGCTTCCCCAACGTGGGCAAGAGCACCCTGCTGTCCATGATTTCGGCCGCCCGTCCCAAGATCGCCAACTACCACTTCACCACGCTGGCGCCCAATCTGGGTGTGGTCTTTGTGGCGGAAGGGTCTTCCTTCGTGTGTGCCGACATCCCCGGCATTATCGAGGGCGCTGCCGAGGGTGCCGGTTTGGGCCATGACTTCCTGCGTCACATCGAGCGCTGCCGCCTGCTGGTGCATCTGGTGGATGTTGCCGGCAGTGAGGGCCGCGACCCCGTGGAGGATCTGATCACCATCAACAGCGAGCTGCAGCAGTACAGCGAGACGCTGGCCAAGCGTCCTCAGATCATCGTGGCCAACAAGTGCGACATTCTGGATCCCGAATCCGACAACCTGCAGCGTCTGCAGGCCAAGGCCGACGAGCTGGGCTATCAGCTGTTCCAGCTGTCTGCCGCCGCCAATCAGGGCGTCAAGGAGCTGGTCTATCACGTGTGGCACGAGCTGGAAAAGCTGCCTCCCGTGGAGGTCTTTGAGGCCGAAATGACGCTGGATGAGCCTGTGCTCAATCCCGAGCGTGACATTCAGATCACCCGCGGCGACGACGCTGTTTTCTATGTCAGCGGCGCCTGGGTGGAAAAGATCGTGGGCTCGGTCAACTTTGGCGAATACGAATCCCGGATGTATTTTGAGCGCACCCTGCGGAAGGCCGGCGTGTTCGACATGCTGGAGGCCCGTGGCATCAAGGAAAAGGATACCGTTGACGTACTGGGCATCCAGTTCGAGTACGTGTACTAAGCCACTTCCCTACTTTGTTGAAAGAAGGTGATCGCCGTGCGTAAATTTGCCAAATGGGGCCTTGCTGCCCTGGCGCTGCTGTGCGCTTTTGGTCTGGGACGCGGCGACAGCGCCTATACCGAATCCGACCTGGCCCGCGCCCGGGAGGAAGCCTATAACAGCGGTTATCACACCGGCTATGACGAGGGCGCCGCGTCCAATCAGGAGGCCCTTTATACCGAGGCCTTTTCCGAAGGCCGGCTCAAGGGTTATGACGAGGGCCTCAGTGATGGCCTTCTTCAGGGCGCCGCCCAGGGACAGGATGCCGCTCTGTCTGCCGCCGGCGACACCTATACCCAAGGCTATGATGAGGGTTACGCCCAGGGCTACGCCAAAAAGGAAAAGGACGACCAGGCGGCCCGCGACCGCTATCTGGCGTCCCTTCAGGCTTCCCTGCCCGTGATAACGCCCTCGGCTGACACCACCGTTCCCGACAGGTCTATGC
>JAZUOI010000006.1:0-7893 GCA_045604585.1 Lawsonibacter sp.
CCCGTACCCGTTTCGATGACGGGGACGGTGGCGTTGTCTACGCAGGCACGGATCAGACCCGCCCCGCCCCGGGGGATGAGCAGATCCACATAACCTGTGGCGGTCATCAGTTCGTTGGCGCTGTCCCGGCTGGTGTCCTCCACCAACCCCAGCGCGTCCGCGGGCAGTCCCGCCCGTTCCAGGCCGGCCTTCAGGGCGCTGACGATGGCGGCGGCAGAGCGGTGCGCCTCCTTGCCGCCCCGCAACACACAGGCAGAACCGGCCTTGAGGGCCAGTGCCGCCGCGTCAGAGGTGACGTTGGGTCGGCTCTCATAGATGATGGCGATCACGCCCATGGGAACGGCGGTACGCTCAATGACCAGTCCGTTGCCCCGCTCCACCCGGCGCAGCACCTGACCCACCGGGTCAGGGAGGGCGGCCACCTGCCGCATTCCCTCCGCCATGCCGGCGATACGTTCGGGGCTGAGAGCCAACCGATCCAGCATCACGTCGGACACCGTCCCCTTGGCCGCCGCCAGGTCAAGGGCGTTGGCGGCCAGAATGTCCGGCTGGGCGGCCAACAGCGCGTCCGCCATGGCCTCCAGAGCGTAATTTTTCGTCTGGGTATCCGCCGTGGCTATCGCCGCTTTGGCGGTTTTGGCGCGGCGCAGCAGTTCCTTTGTGGTCATATCCACACCTCGTTTCTTAATGGGGCCAGACCAGACTGACGGCACAGGCCGCCAGCGCCATGGCCATAACGATATTTACCGTCTTGCGGTAGTCGGCAAAGACTTTTTGCAGGCCTGCCCCGGCAAACAGCCACACCAGATTGGCAACGGGGCCGGTAAAGGGCAGGAACACGCCCATGGCCAGCAGCGCCCACGGAGAGTCCGTGTACGGCAAAACGTAGATAGTCATAATGCTCAGGCAGTAGATCATCACCTTCACATTGGTCAGCTGAACCAGCAGACCGGTGCGAAAACAGGGTCGAGCCGGGTCTTCCTCCGCCTGCACCCCGGCCGAGCGCAGGGTCTGCCATGCCAGCCACAGGATGTAGGCCGCGCCCACCCAGGACAGCATGCCCACATAGCGGTTAAACGCCGTACCCAGCAGCCAGCTGATCAGCGCCGACAGCAGGGAGATCACGGCAAAGCCGGTGAACAGCCCTCGCCATTGGCGCAGGGCTTCCTTTTTGCCGTAGCGCAGGGCGGCAGACAGGGAGCACAGATTGGCAGGTCCGGGGGTGATGGCTCCCACAAAACAATATAACAAAAAGGACGGGATCAGGGAAACCGGCATAATCGCACCTCCTTCACAAAAAGCACCCGCTCAACGGGTCATCCTCTCGGCTTGCCCAGAAACCGGGTGCCCACCCCACGCCCCTCCACAAGGTCATAGAGGGCGGCGGGGTGCTCGCCGTTGGTGATGATCATATCGCAGCCGTTGGCGGTGACCAGCTTGGCTGCCCGCAGCTTGGTGGCCATCCCCCCGGTCCCCAGACCGGAGCCCACTCCGCCCCCCAGCGCTTCCACCTCGGCGGTCACCTCCTCCACCACCGGGATGAGGGTGGCGGCGGGGTCTTTCCGGGGGTCGGCGGTATACAGGCCGTCAATGCCGCTGAGCAGCACCAGCAGGTCGGCCTTGACAGTGCAGGCCACGATGGCGCCCAGGGTATCGTTGTCACCCACCTTGATCTCGGCGGTGGCTACGGTGTCGTTCTCGTTAATAACGGGCAGCGCCCCCAGCTCCAGCAGGCGGTAGATGGTGTTCTCAAAATTCTGCCGCCGGTCGGTGTGGTCGATATCCTCCCCGGTGAGCAAAATCTGTGCCACGGTGTGGTTATACTGGGCAAACAGCTTGTCGTATGTATACATCAGCTCACACTGACCCACGGCCGCCGCTGCCTGCTTGGTGGGCATGTCGGCAGGCTTGCCGGGCAGGTTCAGCTTGCCCACCCCCATTCCAATGGCGCCGGAGGACACCAGAACCACCTCATGACCCGCGTTTTTCAGGTCGGAGAGCACCTTGACCAACTCCTCCACGTGGCGGATATTCAGCCGTCCGGTGGGATGGGCCAGGGTAGACGTACCAACTTTCACTACAATACGCATAACAATGCCCCCTTACTTCAATTCCTGTGTCCGCTTGTAGGCGGCTTCCACCGCCCGGACAACGGTTTGGGCAAATTCGCCCTGCTCCAGCGCATAAACGCCCTGAATGGTAGCCCCACCGGGGGAACAGACCGCCTGCTTGAGCTGCTCGGGCGTCCGCTCGCTCCGGGCGGCCAGTTTGGCCGCTCCCTCCAGCATCTGGGCGGCATACAGCAGCGCCTTGTCCTGGGGCAGGCCGCAGGACACCCCGCCCTTGGCCAGCGCATCCAAAAACACATAGGCAAAGGCCGGGCCGCAGCCGGACACGGCGCAAGCCGCGTCAATGAGCTCCTCGTCCAGTTCGTCCACCAGCCCCGCCCCGGACAGGAGGAGTTTCAGTTCCTCCCGTTCCTCCTGCGTCAGGTCAAGGCAGCACAGCTGCACCATCCCTGCCCCGATGGCGCAGGGGGTGTTGGGCATGATGCGGGCAACGGGATAGGCTCCCCCCGCCATTTCCCGGATGGTCCGGGTGGTCAGCCCCGCCGCCATGGTCAGCAGCACAAACCGGTCGTTTCGAGCCGCCAGAACCGGGGCGAGGTCGGCCAGCACATCCCCCATGAGCTGGGGCTTCACGCCCAGAACGATGAGGCTGCACGTTTGGGCAACTTCTTCGTTACTCCGCACCTGCCCCACCAGCTCCCGGGCAAGGACTTCCGCTTTTTCCGCCGAGCGATTGGCAAAAAACAGCTCCACCTCCGGCGCAGACATGCGCACCGCCCGAGCCATCGCCCCGCCCATATTGCCGCAGCCAATGAAACCAACTGTGGTGAACATATATACTCCCACCTTACGATTCGGTAGGGCGGGGGCAAGCCCCCGCCGCATTTGGCATATTCCTCGTTCGGCGGGGGCAAGCCCCCGCCCTACCCGGTTATTATAGCATATACAGCCGGCGTTTTCACCCAACACAGAAAAATTTAACCAATTCTTTCTTGACAAGTCAAATCGACCCGTGGTATGTTAACTGTACTAATACGGCTAATACAGTTCAGCAGAAAGGAGATGCGCATGCTCCATTTGGACTATCGGGACGCACGCCCCATCTACGAGCAGGTCAAGGACGGCCTGCGCAAGCTGGTGGTGACCGGGGCCATTCGCGAGGGGGAAAAGCTCCCCTCCGTGCGCGCGCTGGCCGGTTCGCTGGCCATTAACCCCAACACCATTCAAAAGGCCTACGAGGCGCTGGAAGCGGAGGGCTATGTGTACTCGGTCCCCGGCAAGGGCAGCTTTGCCGCCCCCCACACCGGCGTGGACACCCGGCGGCGGGAGCAGCTGCTGGAGCAGCTGGACGCACTGGTGAAGGAACTTGCGTATCTGGGCATGTGCGGGTCGGATATTTGCGAACATATCCGGGAAAAGGAGGCAGAAAACCATGATTAAAATCAACGATGTGGTCAAGACCTTTGACGGCTTTCGGGCGCTGGACGGGCTGACCATGCAGGTGGAACAGGGCTCTATCTACGGTCTTGTGGGCCCAAACGGCGCCGGCAAGAGTACCATCCTGCGCCACATCACCGGGGTGTATCGTCCGGACCGCGGTGACATTCTGGTGGACGGACAGCCGGTGTACGAAAACCCGGTGGTAAAGCAGCGCATCTTCTCCATTCCCGATGAGCTGTATTACTTCACCTCCGCCTCCACCCGGGACATGATGAAGTTCTACCGGGGCATCTATCCCAACTTCAGCATGGAGCGTTACGAGGCGCTGAAAGACGCCTTCGCCACCGTGGACGAAAAGCACCCCATCCGCCGCCTGTCCAAGGGCATGCAGAAGCAGTCGGCCTTCTGGCTGGCTCTGTGCTGTCAGCCTGACCTGCTGGTGCTGGATGAGCCGGTGGACGGCCTTGACCCGGTGATGCGCCGACAGGTGTGGTCGCTGCTCATGGGCGACGTAGCCCAGCGGGGCACCACGGTGCTGGTGTCCTCTCACAACCTGCGGGAGCTGGAGGACGTGTGCGACCATGTGGGCATTCTGTCCCGGGGCAAGGTGCTACTCCAGCGCTCTCTCACCGACCTGCAGGACAACGTGGTCAAGCTGCAGGTGGTCTTTGACTGCCCCGAGCTGCCCCAACTCCCGGAAGATATGGAGCTGCTGCATGCCAGCCAGGTGGGGCGGGTACATACCCTCATCATCCGGGGCAACGCCGTGCAGGTGAAAAACCGGCTGGCCGCCTATCAGCCTCTGCTGATGGACGCCCTGCCCCTCACTTTGGAGGAAATCTTTATTTACGAGCTGGGAGGTGAGGACTATGAAGTCCGGGACATCGTACTTTAACCCCACCCTGTTCCAAAAAAATCTCACCCGGTACTGGCCCATCTGGGCACTGTACGCCCTGATTTGGGTCTATGCCCTGCCCGTGCGGTGCATCACCATCGTGTCCAGAAATCAGCTGTGGATGGGCGAGACACCGGTCAAGCAGGTACAGGCCTTTGCCAACGGCATTCCCGACCTGCTGGAAGGCTTTGGCACGGTCATGGCCTTCTGCTTCGGCGTACTGGCCGCCATGGCCATGTTCTCCTTCCTTTACAACAACCGCTCGGCGGGCATGATGCACACCCTTCCCGTACGGCGGGAGGGTCTGTTCCTCACGGCCTACCTGTCCGGCCTTGTGTGTCTGCTTGGCCCCAACCTGCTGGTGTGGCTGCTCACGCTGGGGGCGGAGGCGCTGTGCTCGGGCTATGTGGACCTGCACACCGTTTCCATATGGCTGGCCGCCCAGAGCGGGATGTGCATCTTCTTCTTCTCCTTTGCCGTGTTCTGCGCCATGTTTACCGGCCACCTGCTGGCTCTGCCCGCTTTCTACGGCATACTGAATTTCCTTGCCGCCCTTGTGATGCTTCTGTTTGACGTGATGTTTGAACCCTTCCTGTACGGCTACGCCGGCATGACCAACACCGCCGAGGAAGTGGTCTGGTGGCTGACCCCCGTGGTGCGGCTGGTTGAAAACGTGCGCTGGCGCAACACAAGCCTGGGGATATACCAGTTTGACGGCACCCTGGAACTGGTCCTCTACACCGTGGCCGGTCTTGTCTTCGCCGCCGTGGCCCTGCTGGTCTACCGCAAGCGGCACATCGAAACCGCCGGGGACGTGGTAGCAGTGGCGGCGGTGCGCCCCCTGTTCAAGTACGGCGTGGCCCTGTGCTCCGGCCTGTGCTTCGGTTACTGGCTGTACGCCATGTTTGGCTTTGAAGCCCCCTTTGGCCTGATGGGCAGCCTGCTGTTGTGGACGTTCATCGGCTACTTCGCCGCGGAGATGCTGCTGAAAAAGTCCTTCCGGGTATGGAAGGCATGGCGGGGCTGCGCGGTGCTGCTGGCGCTGGTGACCGTTGGCCTCATCGCCCTGCGGGGGGATGCCTTCGGCTATGTCTCCCGTATCCCCTCCCCCGACCAGGTGGTGTCCATCACGGTAGACGGTATGGGCAGCTACCCCTATGACGGCGGGCGAAGCTTTGAATTTACCACAGAAGACACCGCCCTCATCCAAAAGACCATCGCTCTGCATGAAGCCATCGTGGATCAGCACAAACATCCCGACTCCGGCGAGGGCGGGGACAGCGATTATATCCGGCTGAACGTGGAATACACCCTCTCCAATGGTGCCACTCTGCGCCGGCAGTACGGCACCCACGTATGGCCGGGCAGCAAGCTGGAGCAGCCCGCCCGGGACTTCTACTGTGACCCCATGGTGGCACAGCTGTCCTACCGCTTGGAGGATATTGACTCCAACCGGCTGGTCAACGTGGAGATCGGCAATCTGTGGAATACCAAAGCCAAAGCAAACGAGTATTACGACCTGACCGGGAATGTCCCCATCCGGGAGCAGCAGACCGCTCTGCTGGCTATCTACGAGGCACTTCTGGCCGACTTTGAGCAGGGAAATCTGGGCAAACGCTACCTCTTTGATCTGGAGGACGGGCGCCAGACCAATACCTGCACCGCCGACCTGACCATTTACTGGAATGTGCCCTATGCCTCCCACGACACCCGCCCCGGCGTTCCTCTGGAGGAAGCTGCCTCCTACTATCGCGCCACCCACAGCAAGTCCATCACCCTGACCCCCAATGCACACAACACCATCCGGGTGCTCACCCAGCTGGGGATTCTGGACGAGGACACTACCCTGCGGCTGTACCGGGAGATCGTGGATGAGGAGGATCGAGCCAAGCTGATCTACGGTTCTATGGGCTATGACCCGGAGGAATTAACAGGCATCAACCTCAATCCCAACTCCGCGGACATCGCCATCATCGGCGGCGCGGACGGCCCCACAAGCATTGTGGTGGCAGAAGCAAATTAACCGTTCAACGCCCCCGGGTCAAACGACCCGGGGGTGTTTGCTTGCAGAGATATTCCCTCTCCGGAGCAGAGCGCTTGTTCCGCCGCTCCGGCGGCGGGGATTCGAGGCATTTCGCCTGCGGGCGAGGTACTTTGCCCGCGGCGGCAAAGTACCCAAAACGCCGCCGGGGTTTGAGTGGGATGAGATTGGGCACTGCGTGCCTGCATCTCATACACTCTGCACCCCGGACCCCGGAAAAAACGGCTGCTTTAAGTAAGATGATACCTGCGTCCGGCGCTTCTGTGACGACACCGTGTGCTTCTTTAGGCTGCCGCCTGCCCAGATACAATCGGATTACCTGTCTACCGTACAAAGCGCCTGCTGCCCTGCGGTTTTCGTTTCTGCTCAATAGCCGGCGGGCGGCCAAAGGCCGCTACGCGCCGATTGGCTCATCGCAGCCCGGCACAGTTGGTTGGCCGTAACGCCCGGAAGGTTTGCACACACAGCGGCAGCAAGCGGGTGCGGAGCGTGTCGTCACCCGGTGCCAGGTCAGTGGCAATCAACTCCTTGTCCCGCACCCGAGGAAGGCCTTGGAAACCTTGGTTTCCAAGCTGACTTTTGGTTTCTTTTGTTCAGCGACAAAAGAAACCCGCCGCCGGAGCGGCGGAACGATCCTTCGCGACCAAAAACCCGTCAATATATGCCGATAATTGGGTCAATTTCCGCAGAAAATCCCGTTGCACTTGCCATATGTTCTCCGATATAATAGACGTGAAAGAAAAACCAGCCCCTTTCTCAATCATTTGACAGGAGGTTTATATTATGAAAGAAGTCTATGTTGTCAGCTGCTGCCGCACCGCCGTGGGTGCCTTTGGAGGCAGTCTCAAGGACACTCCCGCCGCCGAGCTGGGCGCCGTTGTGGTCAAGGAGGCTCTGAGCCGTGCCGGTTTGTCCGGGGAGCAGGTAGATGAGCTGATGTTCGGCTGCATCCTCACCGCCGCCCAGGGTCAGAACGTGGCCCGTCAGGTGGGGGTAAAGGCCGGTCTTCCCTACTCCGTCCCCGCCTACACCGTGGGCATGGTGTGCGGCTCGGGTATGAAGTCGGTCATCGAGGGCGCCCGCGCCATCCTGTGCGGCGATGCCGACGTGATCGTGGCCGGCGGCACGGAGAACATGTCCTCCGCCCCCTATGCCCTGCCCGACGAGCGCTGGGGCGGACGCATGGGCGACAAAAAAGTGGTGGACACCATGATCCGGGATGGCCTGTGGGATGCCTACAACAACTATCACATGGGCACCACCGCCGAGAATATCTGCGACGTGTGGGGCATCACCCGGCAGGAGCTGGACGCGTTTGCCGCCGCCTCCCAGCAAAAGACCGAGGCCGCCATGGCCGCGGGCAAGTTTGAGGCGGAAATCGTCCCCGTGATGATCAAAAAGAAAAAGGAACTGGTGGAGTTCAAGGTCGACGAGTACCCCAAGCCCGG
>JAZUOI010000007.1:0-15492 GCA_045604585.1 Lawsonibacter sp.
AGCACATGGGCGAGATCGCCAAGCTGGAGAAGTATCTGGGCGGCGTGACCGAGATGCGCAAGCTGCCCGGTGCCCTGTTCGTGGTTGACCCCCGCAAGGAGCGCAACGCCATCAACGAGGCTCGCAAGCTGAACATTCCCATCGTGGCGATCGTCGACACCAACTGCGACCCCGACGAGATCGACTACGTCATCCCCGGCAACGATGACGCCATCCGCGCCATCAAGCTGATCGCCGGCGTGATGGCCAACGCCATCCAGGAGGGCAAGCAGGGTCAGGACAACGCTCCTGCTGCTGAGGCCGCTGCTGAGTAAGTTTATATTGGACTCGTTTGAGCGCCCGCCGGTTTGGGCGGGCGCTCGTTCCCTTATTTGATACAACTGATTAATTGGAGGTAACTATTATGGCTATTACTGCTAAGGACGTACAGAATCTGCGCGAGATGACCGGCGTTGGCATGATGGACTGCAAGAAGGCTCTGACCGAGGCTGAGGGCAACATCGACAAGGCAATCGAGATCCTGCGCGAGAAGGGTCTGGCCGCTTCTGCCAAGAAGGCCGGCCGCATCGCCGCCGAGGGTATGGCTTACGCCGCCGTTGTGGGCGGCATGGGCCTGGTGGTCGAGGTCAACGCCGAGACCGACTTCGTGGCCAAGAACGAGAAGTTCGTTGACTTTGTTAAGGGCGTTGCCGCTACTGTGGCCGCCAACAAGCCCGCCGACCTGGACGCTCTGATGGCGTGCAAGTACGCCGGCACCGACAAGACCGTGACCGAGCAGCAGCAGGAGATGGTGCTGGTTATCGGCGAGAACATCAAGGTTCGCCGTTTCTTCTTCTTTGCTGAGAACGTGTCCGTTCCCTATATCCATGCCGGCGGCAAGATCGGCGTGCTGGTCAACCTGAAGGTCGAGGGCGGCATTGACGCCACCGAGATCGGCAAGGACGTGGCCATGCAGATCGCTGCTCTGAATCCCCGCTTCTGGGACAAGAGCCAGGTCACTCAGGACGTGCTGGACGAGGAGAAGAAGATCATGCTGGTCCAGATGGACAACGATCCCAAGATGGCCAGCAAGCCCGAGCAGGTCAAGGTCAAGATCGTGGAGGGCAAGCTGAACAAGTTCTACGCTGAGAACTGCCTGCTGCAGCAGGATTTCGTCAAGGATGGCGAGTTCACCGTTGAGAAGTATATCGCTTCCGCTGCCAAGGCTCTGGGCGGCGCCGTCACCTTCGTGAACGCTGTTCGTTTCGAGAAGGGCGAGGGCATTGAGAAGAAGGTTGACGACTTCGCTGCCGAGGTCGCTTCCATGATCAAGTAAAATACCGCTTACACCATCTACCCGGACATTCCAAACGGAATGTCCGGGTGTTTTTTGTGTGGAAAAAATAATAGAAAGTTTTCACATTTCCCCCTATGCAAACGGCAATTTTTATATTAAAATGAATGAAAGACGATGCCGTAGGTTTACGGCGAAGAAAGGAATGGATCAACTATGGAGCAACCGCGTTACAAGCGTGTTCTGCTGAAGATCAGCGGCGAGGCCCTTGCGGGGGATGCCACCCGCGGTCTTGATTTCAACGTGATTGGCGACGTGTGCGACGTCATCAAAAAATGTGTGGAGATGGGCGTGCAGGTGGGTATCGTCGTGGGCGGCGGTAACTTCTGGCGTGGTTTGAAGGACGGCGGCGACCGCATGGTGCGCGTACGTGCCGACCATATGGGCATGCTGGCCACCGCCATCAACGCCCTTGCCGTGGCTGACGTTCTGGAGCAGAAGGGTGTGGAGGTCCGTGTCCAGACTGCCATCGAGATGAAGTCGGTGGCTGAACCCTATATCCGTCAGCGTGCCATCCGCCACCTGGAAAAAGGCCGCGTGGTTATCTTCGGCTGCGGCACCGGCAATCCTTTCTTCTCCACCGACACGGCTGCCGTGCTGCGCGCCGCGGAGATCGAAGCGGATGCCATTCTGCTGGCCAAGAACATCGACGGTGTCTACTCCGCCGATCCCAAGAAGGATCCCAACGCGGTCAAGTATGACTCCATCAGCTATGACGACGTGCTGGCCCAGCACCTGCAAGTGATGGACTCCACCGCCACGTCCCTGTCTATGGATAACAAGATCCCCGTGCTGCTCTTTGCCCTGAAGGACCCTGAGAACATCCTGCGGGTGGTCATGGGCGAGAAAATCGGCACCGTGGTGGAAGGCTGAACAAAACAGGAAAGGGAGTAGTTTTAATGAGTATTGAAGTTAAGGATTATGACGTAAGAATGCTGAAGACCATTGATGTGGTCAAGGCCAACTTTGCCTCTGTTCGTGCCGGCCGTGCCAACGCCGGTGTGCTGGATCGGATCATGGTGGAGTATTACGGTACGCCTACCCCTCTGAACCAGGTGGCTTCGGTGTCGGCGCCCGACCCCCGCACCTTGATGATCCAGCCCTGGGACGCCACTTTGCTCAAAGCCATTGAAAAGGCGATCCAGACCTCTGATCTGGGTATCAATCCCCAGAATGACGGCCGTGTGATCCGTTTGTCCTTCCCTCAGTTGACCGAGGAGCGCCGCAAGGAGCTGACCAAGCAGGTGAAGAAGTACGCCGAAGACGGCAAGGTGGCTGTGCGCAACATCCGCCGGGATGCTATGGATGACATCAAGGCGGCAAAGAAGAACTCCGAGATCACCGAGGATGACCAGAAGAATCTGGAAAAGGAACTGCAGGATCTGACCGATAAGCGCTGCAAGGACATCGACGAACTGTGCGCCAAGAAGGAGCAGGAGCTCATGGCGGTGTAACCCGTTTGTTTGGGTGCAGGGTGCAAGCTAAACTGCATCCTGCACCCTGCTTTGCTGTTTAAGACAGTGCTACCATTTAGGCAAAGGAACGATGCATATGGCGTTTTTTAAAAAGAAGGAGAACGAACCCCAGGTAGATTTTCAAAATCTGCCCCGTCACATTGCGATTATTATGGATGGTAATGGCCGCTGGGCAAAAAAGCGCGGCCTGCCCCGTACCGCCGGTCACGCCGCCGGGGCAGAAACCTTTCGCACCATCGCCACCTATTGCAAGAATATCGGACTGGACTATCTGACGGTCTATGCCTTCTCCACCGAAAACTGGAAGCGTCCCCAGGAGGAAGTAGGCGCCATCATGGGGCTTTTGAAGAAATATCTGCTCGAAGCCATTGAACAGATGGAGCGGGACAAGGTCAAGATGGAGTTTTTCGGCGACCTGTCCGCCCTGACTCCGGAGCTGCGTGAGTTGTGCGAGCAGACCCGTGAAATTTCCAAACGCTACGACGGTTGTCAGGTAAACATCTGCCTCAACTACGGCGGACGGGATGAACTGCTACGGGCAGCCCGCGCCTATGCCCGGGACTGCCTGGAAGGAAAGGCTGATCCAAACCATTTGAGCGATGAATCGTTTGGTGGCTATCTGTTCTCCAAGGGCGTGCCCGACCCGGATCTGGTCATCCGACCCAGCGGCGAACTGCGCCTGTCCAACTTCCTGCTGTGGCAGTCGGCTTATGCGGAGTTCTTTTTTACCGATGTGCTCTGGCCCGACTTTGACAAGAACGAGCTGCACCGCGCCATCGCAGCGTTCCAGAGCCGCTCCCGCCGGTACGGAGGTGTGTAAGGATATGCTGACGCGTATTGTGGTTTCTCTTGTTCTTGCACCCCTGTTTCTGGCGGTGCTGCTCTTTGCCCCTGTAGGTGTTGTGACTCTCATGGTGAGCGGTATCGTGACTATTGCGGCCTTTGAGCTGTTGCGTGCGGTGGGGGCGGAGAAAAATCAATTTGTCCGGGGTGCAGTTTTGGTGGCAGCCGCCCTGATCCCCCAGTGCTATTGGCTGCAGGTGGACGCCTGGGCAGTGAAATTGGTTTTGCTGTGTTTGCTGTTCGCGCTGTTCCTTGACGCGATACGCACCTATGGAACCGAAAAAGCCGTTCGGGTGGAGCATATTCTGTTTGGCCTGTTCGGTGGTGTTTTGTACCCTGTGCTCATGTCCTCACTGGTGCAGCTTCGTATGCTGAGAAGCGGTGGACGAGAGCCTTACGGAGCGTTTTTCGTGCTGATGCCCATTGTGGCCGCCTTTTTGACCGATACCGGAGCCTATTTCTTTGGTATGTTTCTTGGAAAGCACCGGGGTATCCTTCCGGTCAGCCCAAAAAAATCTGTGGAGGGTTTTATCGGCGGGCTTTTGTCCGGTGTTGTCTTCATGACGCTGTATGGATTCGTTTTGAACCATTTCTTTGCCCTTGATGCCAATCTGCTCCTTATGGCCTTTTACGGCTTAGTAGGAGCAATTGTGACCATGCTGGGCGACCTGTCCTTTTCTCTCATCAAACGGCAGTACGGCATCAAGGACTACGGATCGCTGCTGCCCGGACACGGTGGAATGCTGGATCGCTTTGACAGTATGAGCTTTGCCGCCCCCACCATGTACCTGCTGGTTACGCTGCTGCCGGCGTTGTAAGAGGTGTTATTATGAACCAACGAACCATTGTTCTTATGGGCTCCACCGGCTCTATTGGGCGGCAGTCACTGGATGTGATTGCCGCCTGTGGCATGAATGTAGCGGCCCTGACGGCCAACAACAACGTGGAATTGATGGAGCAGCAGGCGCGGCAATTTAAGCCCATGATGGCCGTTATGATGGACGAACAGGCGGCGGCAGACCTGAAAGTGCGCCTTGCTGACACCGATGTGCGTGTGGCTGCGGGTATGGACGGCCTGTTGGAGGCCGCTCAGCTGGAGCAGGCGGATACGGTGATCACCGCCGTGATGGGCATGGTGGGGCTGCGTCCCACCCTGGCCGCCATCCGGCAGGGCAAGCGTATCGCCCTTGCCAACAAGGAGACGCTGGTGTGCGGTGGTGATATTGTCATGGCCGAGGCGGCCAAGTACGGTGCGGAGATCATCCCTGTGGACTCGGAACATTCCGCGCTGTTCCAATGCCTGCAGTGCAATCGGGACAGGGGAGAGGTCAAGCGGCTGATCCTTACCGCCTCCGGCGGACCGTTCTTCGGATACAGCAAGGAGCAGTTGGAGCAGGTGACCCTAGCTCAGGCGCTGAAGCACCCCAACTGGTCCATGGGCGCGAAGATCACCATCGATTCGGCCACGCTGATGAATAAGGGGCTTGAATTTATCGAGGCCATGCACCTGTATCAAATGTCTCCGGAAAAAATCTCCATTGTGGTGCATCGGGAGAGTATCATTCACTCTCTGGTGGAATACTGTGATAATGCCATTCTGGCCCAGCTTGGCTCGGCCGATATGCGCCTGCCCATCCAGTACGCACTCACTTATCCAGACCGCGTACCCGGTCCGGCCACGCCCCTGGATATGCTCTCCTGCCCGAATCTGACCTTTGCAAGGCCTGACCCGGACACCTTTGCCTGCCTGGGTCTTGCCCTGCGTGCGGCAAAGCTGGGCGGAACGGCGGGCGCCATTCTCAACGGTGCCAACGAGGCTGCGGTGGCGCTGTTCCTGTCCGAGCGCATTCGCTTTGCGGACATTGCCCGGCTGGTGGCCGCCGCTATGGACGAGATCCCGGTCTCTCCCTCTGTTTGTCTGGAGGATGTGCTGCAGGCGGACGCGCAGGCGCGACAGACGGTGCTGGCCCGGGTGAAGTAATCCCTGTTTTTTGGAGGTCGTATGCTCTATATTCTAATTGCCGTTCTTTTGTTCGGTGTCCTTATCGCTGTGCACGAATTTGGTCACTTTTTTACGGCGAAACTCTTTGGCGTGCGGGTGAATGAATTTGCCATCGGTATGGGTCCGGCGCTGATTTCCCGGCAGAAAGGGGAGACGCTGTACGCCCTGCGCCTGTTCCCGGTGGGGGGGTACTGCGCCATGGAGGGCGAGGACGAGGAGTCGGACGACCCCCGCGCCTTTTCCCGGCAGCGTGCGTGGAAAAAGATCATCATTCTGTGTGCCGGGGCTGCCATGAACTTTCTTGCCGGTTTGCTTCTGGTGCTGGTGCTCTATTCCGGCGCAAAGGCCTTTGTGGGGACGACGGTGGTCAGCTTTGCTGAAGGCTTTCCTTGGCAGGGGGAAGAGCAGCTGATGGTGGGCGACCGGATCGTGAAGATCAATGGAGAACGCATCTACCTCTACAATGACATCACCATGTTCCTCAACCGGGGCTACGGACAGCCCTATGACTTTGTGGTGGAGCGGGATGGTCGACGGCTGGAACTGAACGACCTGCCCTTGGAGCCCCGGGAGTATCCGTTGGAAAACGGGCAGACTGCCCTGCGGTTTGGACTGAACTTCGGATATGAGGAAGCTACGGTGTGGAACCGACTGACGTATAGCTGGTACAATGCCATCGATTTTGTGCGCCTTGTGCGGGTCAGCCTGACCGACCTGTTCACCGGAGGTGTCGGCATTAAAGATCTGGCTGGTCCCATCGGTATCGTGGATACCATAACCCAAGTAGGTGAGCAAGCGCAGACCGTGAGCATTGCGCTGGAGAACATTCTGTATATTGGGGCGCTGATTGCGGTCAATCTGGCGGTGATGAATTTGCTGCCCTTGCCTGCGCTGGACGGTGGGCGTGTGTTTTTCTTGCTGGTTGGCTCTGTGTGGACACTGGTGACCCGCCGGCGCATCGACCCGAAATACGAGGGCTATATTCATCTGGTTGGACTTGTGCTGCTGTTGGGTTTGACTGCGGTGGTGGCCTTTAACGACATTTCCCGCATCTTTGGAAGGTGGTTCTGATGACAAAACAGATCATGGTAGGCTCGGTCCCGGTTGGTGGGGGAGCTCCTGTGTCCATCCAGTCCATGTGCAATACCCGAACGGACGATGTGAATGCTACGGTGGAACAAATCCGCCGACTGACCGCCGCCGGCTGTGAAATTATTCGTGTGGCGGTGCCCGACATGGACGCCGCCCGGGCGGTGGGCGCCATTAAGGAGCGCATTGACATTCCTCTGGTGGTGGACATTCATTTTGACTATAAACTGGCGCTGGAAGCCATCGCCGCCGGCGCGGACAAGGTGCGCATCAACCCCGGAAACATCGGCGGGGAAGATCGGGTCAAGGCGGTGGCGGATGCCTGCCGTCAGCGTGGTATTCCCATTCGCATCGGGGTCAACGGCGGTTCGCTGGAAAAGGGGCTGCTGGCCAAATACGGCGGTGTGTGCCCCGAGGCTATGGTGGAGTCCGCCTTTGGTCACGTTCGGCTTTTGAACAAATATGATTTTGACGATATCTGCGTGTCCCTCAAGTCCTCCAGCGTTCCCATGACCATGCAGGCCTATCAGTTGATGCGCCAACGCAGCGATTACCCCCTGCACATTGGCGTGACTGAGGCGGGAACGGTACGCATGGGAACGCTGAAATCTGCCGTTGGCATTGGCGGCCTGCTGGCCCTTGGGGTGGGAGACACCATGCGGGTGTCCCTGTCCGCCGACCCTATCGAAGAGGTGTACGCCGCCCGGGATATCCTTAAGGCGGCGGGCGTGCGCAAAGACGGCCCCGAACTGGTGTCCTGTCCCACCTGTGGACGCACCCGCATCGACTTGATCGGGCTGGCCGGACAGGTGGAGCGGCGGCTCAAAGAGGTAGACAAGCCCATTACCGTGGCCGTTATGGGCTGCGTGGTCAACGGTCCGGGTGAGGCTTCCGCCGCGGACTGCGGCATTGCCGGCGGGCAGGGCGAGGGCCTGCTGTTCCGCAAAGGTGAGATTATTAAGAAAGTACCACAGGAGCAGCTTGTGGATGAGTTGTTTGCACTGATCGACACGCTGTGATCCTGTTTCCACAGACGAAGGAGAAACAACCATGTCGGAAAAGATACCCCTGTTAGAAATGTTTTCCGCTCTGCGCCGCTATACGGAACTTGCCGTGGCGGTGGAGGGGTGGTACATATCCTCCGCCACCATCAGTAAGGCACAGCGCAGTGCTGAGATCACGGTGGAGGGCGCCCGGGGAGCGGGCGCCAATCTGATCGAAGAACTGCAACAGGCCATTTGCCGCAGCTATATGCTCAGCAGCGTAAAGATCGCTGTGGACGACAAGTGTGCGCCCACTCCCGACCGGATACAGGAGGAGCCGGCTGCTGAGGATGTGTTCGCCCGAACGGAGGCCATGCGGGCAGCCGCTATGCAGAGCATTCCCAAAGTGTCCTCCGCTGCGGATAAGCCAAAGGAAAAAAAGCCCGATGTGATCTACGGAAAGGTCATTCGAAACAAGCCCATGCCCATTGGCTCTCTGGACCCGGATTCCGGACAGGTGGTCATTGAGGGCGATGTGTTTGCCGTGGAGCACAAGGAGCTGAAAAAACGCAACGCCTGGGTGATCGGCTTTGATGTGACCGACTACACCGGCTCCATCCACATCTCTAAATTTATGGCTCAGGGCGAAGCGTCCGGGGGGCGGTTTTCCCGGGGCGGGGATGATCCCACGCCCATTGTCAACGGCGTGAAAAAGGGACAGCGGCTCATCATTCAGGGCAGACTGCGCCCGGATAACTTCTACGGCGATCTGGTGCTGGAGCCCACTTCCATCATGCTTGGAACCAAGCAGGCTCGTACGGACGACTGTGAGGAAAAGCGGGTGGAACTGCACCTGCATACGGATATGTCCGCCATGGACGCGCTGACCAACGTCAGCCCCAAGAAGGGGCCGGACATCAATGTGGTCCGCCGGGCGGAAAGCTGGGGACATAAGGCCATTGCCATCACGGACCACGGTGTGGCTCAGTCCTTTCCCCATGCCAACGACTCCGCCAAAAATATTAAGATCCTTTACGGTGTAGAGGCCTACTACATCAACGATGTGCACGACCGGGTTGCGGTTCACGGAGATATGGATCAGACCCTGGATGGCGAGGTCGTTTGCTTTGATCTGGAAACAACCGGTCTGAGCAGGAAAAAGGATGTCATCATTGAGATCGGCGCAGTGGTTCTGCGTGACGGACAGGTGACAGAAACCTTTAATACCTTTGTCTCTCCCGGGCGCTATCTCACCCCGGAGATCACTCAGCTGACCGGTATCAACGACGCCATGCTCAAGGGTGCGCCATCCCAGGAGGAGGCGCTGCGCGCGTTTCTTAAATTTGCCGGTGACCGTCCGCTGGTTGCTCACAACGCCGACTTTGACGTGGGATTTGTGGCGGCGGGTTGTGCTCGGTATGGGATCGAATTTGTCCCAACCTATGTGGATACCCTCGTTCTGGCCCAGAACCTGCTGCCCGAACTGGGTAAGTACAAGCTGGACATGGTGGCCGACCATCTGCAGCTGCCTGCCTTCAACCACCACCGGGCCAGCGACGACGCGGCTACGGCGGCGCTGATTCTGGCCAAACTGAATGAGCAGTTGAAGGGCATGGGGGTGCAGAGCCTGCAGCAAATCAACCCGGCCATGCTTCCTCTGCGTCAGGCAACGGCCAACCGGGGCAAGCGTCACCCCAAGCATCTGATCATTTTAGCCAAGAACCAGATGGGATTGCGCAATCTCTATAAGCTGATCTCCCTGTCCCATCTGGAGCACTTCAAGCGCTATCCCATCATGCCCAAGAGTCTCATTGACGCCAACCGGGAGGGGCTGATCATCGGCTCGGCCTGTGAGGCGGGTGAGCTGTTCGGCGCGCTGGTGGACGGCAAGGAATACGGTGAACTCAAGCGCATTGCCGAGTGGTATGACTATCTGGAGATCCAGCCCATCTGCAACAACATGTTTATGCTGCGCAAGGGCATCGTGGACAGCGAGGAGGAACTGCGGGACTTCAACCGGGTCATTGTGCAGCTGGGTAAGGAACTGGACAAGCCCGTGTGCGCCACGGGTGACGTGCACTTCCTTGACCCGGAGGACGAGATCTACCGGCACATCCTGCTGGCATCCAAGGGCTTTGAGGATGCGGACAGTGAGCTTCCCATCTACTTCAAGACCACCGGTGAGATGCTGGAGGAGTTTGCCTATCTGGGTGAGGAGACCGCCCGTGAAGTGGTGGTGACCAACACCAATCTCATTGCCGACTGGTGCGACCACATCGAGCCCCTGCCCAAGGGTCTGTTTGCCCCCAAGCTGGAGGACTCGGATGGGGAACTGAAACGGTTGGTGTGGGGCAAAGCTCACGACCTGTACGGAGAAGAACCGCCCCAGCTGGTTGTGGATCGCATCAACGCGGAGCTGGACGATATTATCCGCTGTAAGTACGACGTGATCTATATGTCGGCTCAGAAGCTGGTGCAAAACTCCCTGGAGCACGGCTATCTGGTGGGCTCCCGTGGTTCGGTTGGCTCGTCGCTGGTGGCCTTTATGTCGGGCATTACGGAGGTCAACTCCCTGCCAGCCCACTACCGCTGCCCCAACTGCAAGCACTCGGATTTCGATTATGCCCAGGATCCCGAGCATCCCTACGGCTGCGGAGCGGACATGCCCGATGCGGTGTGCCCCAAGTGTGGTACGCCCTACGAAAAGGATGGCTTTAACATTCCCTTTGAGACCTTTCTTGGCTTTGGGGGCGACAAGGTGCCCGATATCGACTTGAACTTCTCTGGCGAATACCAGGCCAGCGCCCACCGCTACACCTTTGAGCTGTTCGGTCAGACCCACGTGTTCCGCGCGGGTACGGTGGGCACGGTGGCGGAAAAGACCGCTTTTGGCTACGTGAAGAAGTATCTGGAGGAGCGGCTGCGCACCGCCAACAAGGCGGAGATGTACCGGTTGGCCGTTGGCTGCACCGGCGTTAAGCGCACCACCGGTCAGCATCCGGGCGGCATGGTGGTCATTCCGCAGGATAAGGAGATCTATGATTTCTGTCCTGTCCAGCATCCGGCGGACGACCCGGACAGCGACATTATCACCACCCACTTTGAATATCACTCTATGGAGTCCAATCTGCTCAAGCTGGACATGCTGGGGCACGACGACCCGTCCATGATCCGTATGCTGCAGGATCTGACGGGGGTAGACCCCCAGAAGATCCCTCTGGACGACCGGGACACCATGTCCATTTTCAAGTCGTCCAAGGCGCTGGGGTATGAGGATGATCCTGTGCTGGGTCCCACCGGCGGCACTGCCATTCCGGAGTTTGGCACCACCTTTGTACGTGGTATGCTGGAGGATACCCAGCCCGACCAGTTTGATATTCTGGTGCGGCTGTCCGGTTTCTCTCACGGTACGGACGTGTGGCTGGGCAACGCCAAGGATCTGATCACCTCCGGAACGGCCAAGGTCAGCCAGGCCATCGGCTGCCGTGACGACATCATGCTGTTTCTCATTTCCAAGGGCATGCAGCCCAAGCGGGCGTTCAAGATCATGGAGGCCGTGCGAAAGGGCAGAGGACTGCCCGAGGGCGCGGAGGATGAAATGAAGGCGCTGGATGTGCCTGAGTGGTACATTGGTTCCTGCAAAAAGATTGCCTACCTGTTCCCCAAGGCCCATGCCGTGGCCTACGTGATGATGGCTTTCCGCATCGCCTGGTTCAAGGTGCACCGTCCGCTGGCGTTCTACGCAGCCTACTTCTCCATCCGGGCCAAAGCCTTTGACGAGGCCTTTATGTGCCGGGGAATGGACGTGGTCAAGCGCAAAATGCGGGAGATCACTCTAAAGGAAAACCCCTCCGCAGTGGAGCAGGACATGCTCACCACGCTGGAGGTGTGCTATGAGTTCTATCTGCGCGGTTTTCGCTTCGAACATATGGACGTGTATCAATCCCATGCCGTCAATTTCCTCATGGACGAGGAGCAGGGGACACTGACCCCGCCCTTTGTATCTGTGGCCGGTCTGGGTGAAACGGCGGCCTGGTCGCTGCAGGAGCAGTGTCGGGGCAAGCAGTTTATCTCCATTGAGGAGGTGTCTGCCGCCTGTCCCAAGGTGTCCAAAACCCATATTGACCTGCTGAAAGCGGCGGGTGCCTTTGGCTCCATGCCGGACTCCAGTCAGATGGATCTGTTTTCTATGTTCTAAAGGTAGCGGCTGCCTATTGACATCCAAGAGATAATGTAGTATATTAGCGTGGTAAAGCGCTAAAGAAAAATGTTGCCCCGGAGGTGACGGTATGGAAACAATTTCGGTGATCGTACCCTGCTACAACGAAGAAGAAGTGCTTCCTCTGTTCTATGAGGAGGTCACCCGTGTGGCCGCAGAAATGGGAGCGTTTTCTTTTGAATTTCTGTTTGTGGATGACGGCTCCCGGGACGGTACGCTGGCGGTGATCAAAGCCTTTGCCCAGCGGGATGACCGGGTGAAGTACGTGTCCTTTTCCCGCAATTTCGGCAAGGAGGCGGCTATGTACGCCGGATTTGACCGTGCGGCAGGGGACTATGTGGTTGTGATGGATGCCGACCTGCAGGATCCTCCCGCGCTGCTGCCGGAAATGATGCGTGCCATCCAAAACGAGGGTTATGACTCGGTGGCCACCCGCCGGGTTTCCCGGAAAGGTGAGCCTCCCATCCGCTCCTTTTTTGCCCGTTGTTTCTATAAGCTGATGCGCCGCATCTCCAAAACAGAGATGGTAGACGGCGCCCGGGACTACCGACTGATGACCCGTGCCTTTGTCAACGCCCTGCTGGAGCTTGGGGAGTATAACCGCTTTTCCAAAGGGTTGTACGGATGGGTCGGTTTCCGTACCAAGTGGCTGGAATTTGAGAACGTAGAGCGGGCAGCGGGGGCGACCAAGTGGTCGTTTTGGAAGCTGCTGCTGTACAGTATTGAAGGAATTGTTGCCTTTTCCGCGGCGCCTCTGGCCATTGCGGTGGTCACTGGACTGGCCTGCTTTGTGCTGGCACTGCTGTTTATCCTGTTTATCGTTGTTCGCACGCTGATGTTCGGTGATCCGGTGGCTGGTTGGCCGTCGCTGGTGTGTATTATCCTGCTGATCGGTGGCTTGCAGCTGCTTTGCATCGGTATTCTGGGCGAGTATCTGGCCAAGACCTATCTGGAAGTCAAAAATCGCCCCATTTATATCTGTAAGGAGACCAATACCAGTGAGAATGACCGTTAACACCCCGGAGGGTACCCGGGATCGGCTGTTTGCCGAGTGTCAGGAGCGGCGGGAGGTACAAAACCGCCTGATCCGCCTGTTCCGTCGGCGGGGTTATCTGGAGGTGTCCACGCCGGACACAGAGTTTTACGATTTGTTTGCCCTGTCGGGCAGTGCTATCCCTCAGGAGCGGATGCTGCAAGTGGGGGATCTGAGCGGAAAAATCTGTGTCATGCGTCCGGACTCCACCACACCCATTGCCCGTGTGGCGGCCACCAAGCTGCGTGCCCTGCCGCTGCCTCAGCGGCTGTATTATGACCAGAAAGTCTATCGTTCCAACCCCGCCAACAATGGCGCCAATCGGGAGATTCCTCAGTGCGGCGTGGAATTGATTGGTGCGGACGGTGTGAAGGCCGACCTTGAGATCATTGTTACTGCGGTGGATGCCCTGCGCTCCTGCGGGGCGTCCCGCTTCCACGTGGAGCTGGGTCATGCGGGATTTTTCCGGGATCTGGCCGCTCGGTTGGGGCCGGACGAGGATACGCTGGAGCGGATGCGTGCCCTCATCGAAGGGAAAAATTTCGCTGCCCTGAACCAGCTGCTCGCCCCCTATGGTGAAGACAGTGCTTGCGTTGCCCTGAAGCGTCTGTCCCGTCTGTTCGGCGGGGAAGAGGTGCTTGCTCAGGCGGAAAAGCTGGCAGGCAAAACGGAAGCGGTGGACTATTTGCGTACCCTGTATGATGAGCTGTCCGTCGCCGGCTATGGACAATACGTGCGCTTTGATCTGGGCATGGTGCATCAGATCGATTACTACACCGGTGTTGTTTTCCGCGGCTATGTAGAAGGTGCGGGAGAGGCCGTTCTGTCCGGCGGCCGCTACGACAATCTGGTGGAGGTCTTTGGCCGCAAGGCGCAGGCCACCGGCTTTGCCGTGGACGTGGATGCGGTGGCCCGTACTCTGCCCGAAACGCCCGTTGCCCAGCTTCGCACGCTGGTGCACTACGAGCCGGGTTATCTGGCTCAGGCGCTGGAAGCGGTGGATGCAAGCACCGCAGGCACCTGCGAGCTGTCACCCTGTTCCGCGTTGGAGCAGACCATGGCGCTGGCGGCGGAAAAGGGCGTACAGACCGTGCGCGTCTTCGACAAGGACGGAGAAAGGCAGGTGTCGGTATGAGCAGCGAACGGTTGCGCATTGCCCTGACCAAAGGGCGGCTGCAGGATAAATCGGTGGAGCTGTTTGAGTCCATGGGGCTGGACTGTTCTCCCGTCAAGGATCCCGGACGGCGTCTGATCCACTCCATTCCCAACTACCCCATGGACGCGGTGCTGGCCAAAGCTCCCGACGTGATCACCTATGTGGAGCATGGTGTCTGTGATTTGGGCGTGGTGGGAAAGGATACCATCATGGAAAAGGGCGGCGCGTTCTACGAGGTGCTGGATCTGAACTTCGGCAAGTGCCGCTTTGCCCTTGCAGTAAAAGAGAACAGCGATTTTTACGGCACGTACAAGACCCGTCGCATAGCCTCTAAGTATCCGGAAGTAACCCGTGCCTTTTTTGAGAAAAAGGGCATGGACGTGGACGTGATCAAAATCGAGGGCAGCGTGGAGCTGGCTCCTATTCTGGAACTGACCGACGGTATCGTTGACATTGTGGAGACAGGGGCGACCCTGAAAGCCAATGGTCTGGTTCCCATCGAGACGGTGGCGGAGGTTTCCGCACGCTTGATCGTGAATACGGCCAGCATGAAGCTGCATAAGACCCGTATTCTTGAATTTATCGAAGCCTGTGAGCGGGAATTGGAGAGACGAGCATGATTCGAATCATCACAGCCGACGGGGCTGCCGAGCAGCTGGCCGCCATGCGGGCCAGAGCGGCACAGAAGAACGCGGATATTGAGCGGGCGGTATCTGCCTTGATGCAGGACGTGAAGGAGAACGGCTTTGCGGCGGTGGAGAAGTATTCTCTGCAGTTTGATCACACCGCCCCCTATGAGATCGGGGCGGAGGTGCTGGAGCAGGCGTACGCTTCCTGTACCGGCGAACTTATTGACGCGCTGGAGCACGCGGCGGCCAACATCCGGGATTACAACGAAAAGCTGCTGGCCAAGACGGTGGAGTGGGACTCGCCCGACGGCGGACGGGTGGGGCGCATCGTGCGCGGACTGTCCCGTGTGGGAATTTACGTCCCCGGGGGTACGGCGGCCTATCCCAGCTCTGTGCTTATGAATGCCATCCCCGCCAAAGTGGCCGGGGTGAAAGAAATCGTCATGGTCACCCCGCCCACGGAAAACCTGAACAACGCGGTGCTTGCCGCGGCAAAAATTGCCGGGGTGGATCGGGTGATTGCAGTAGGGGGAGCGCAGGCGGTGGCCGCGCTGACCTACGGTGCGGGCTTTATCCCCCGGGTGGACAAGCTGGTGGGCCCGGGCAACGCCTATGTGGCGGCGGCCAAGCGCATGGCCTACGGCACCCTGGATATCGATATGGTGGCAGGCCCTTCTGAGGTGCTGGTGGTGGCGGATGAGACCGCCAACGCAAAGTATGTAGCGGCGGA
>JAZUOI010000008.1:0-8228 GCA_045604585.1 Lawsonibacter sp.
TATCGGATGACTTTATGTTATCCAATAGTCACGCTCTTGACGATGGTCGTTAAAAAGACTATAATATGATTTGATACCAGCCAATTCGACAAAAACCGCATGCCGTTTTATGGGACATGCGTTATAATACAATTACAAGCAACAACCCAAACAAGGAGGTCAACATGAAACGAATTCTTTCTGTACTTATGGCCATGGTGCTTGCGCTGACGCTGCTGCCGGTCAACTGCCTGGCGGCGGATGCGGTGGAGGCGCAAGCGGCGGCGGATGCGATGAATGCCATTGGTTTGTTCAGCGGAACGGGAACGGATAAGCAGGGCAAGCCGATTTACGAACTGGAGCGCCAACCTACCCGGCAGGAAGCGATTACCATGCTGGTCAAGCTGGTGGGCGGTGCGGAGGAGTCGTCCAAGGGCGGCTGGGTGACCCCCTTTACCGACGTGGACGACTGGGCGAAAAACTGGGTGGGCTATGCCTATGCCAAGGGGTTGACGGCAGGAACCTCCGCCACCACCTTTGGCGCAAACGACAAGACCACGGCGGCACAATATTTGACCTTTATTCTCAAGGCGCTGGGCTACGATGCCACTTCGGACTTCAGTTGGGACAACGCCTGGCCGCTGGCGGAGCAGGTGGGCATTTCCAAGGGAGAGTATAACGCCCAGACCTCCTTTACCCGGGGTGACATGGCCATCATCTCCCATCGGGCGCTGTCTGCCAAGATGAAAGGCACCTCCACTCCCCTGAGCGAGGTGGTGTTTGGCAACCAGAAGAAAGAGCCCTCCAGCTTCTCCATCCATTTCATTGACGTGGGCCAGGCGGATGCGGCACTGATTCGGTGCGACGGGGAGGCCATGCTCATTGACGGCGGAAACAAGGCGGACTCCAACACGATCTACTCTGTGTTGAAGCAGGCGGGAATTTCCCATCTGAAGATGGTGGTGGGCACCCACGCCCACGAGGATCATATCGGCGGTCTGCCCGGCGCGTTCAACTATGCCACCGCCGACCTTACCCTGTGTGCCACCACGGACTACAACAGCGACGCCTTTGAAGATTTCGCGTATTACGCGCATCTGCGGGGCGGCGGGATCGTAGTTCCCGATGTGGGAGACACCTATACGCTGGGCAGCGCCAAGGTGGAGATTCTTGGCGTGAATGGCGGGGAGGATACCAACGACACGTCCATTGTGCTGATGATCACCTACGGGCAGACCAAGTTCCTGTTCACCGGCGACGCGGAGCGGGAGGCGGAGCAGGTCATCCTCGCTTCCGGCGCGGATCTGTCGGCCACGGTGCTGAAAGTGGGACACCACGGAAGCGACACCTCCACCACCTATCCCTTCCTGCGGGAGATCATGCCGGAATACGCCGTGATCTCCGTGGGCACGGGCAACACCTACGGTCATCCCACCGAGGACACGCTGAGCCGCCTGCGGGACGCGGATGTGACTGTGCTGCGCACCGACCTGCAAGGCGACATCCACTGCACCAGTGACGGAAAAACGGTTTCTTTCTCGGTGTCCCGAAACGCCAATGCAGACACGTTGGCTCCTGCAAGCGGCGGCAGCTCCACCGCCCCCTCCACCCAGCCGGAGGAAATTGTCCCGTCGGTGGGGTCGATGGTCTGGATCCCCCAGTCTGGAACCAAGTATCACAGCTATTCCGGGTGCAGCGGCATGAAAAACCCCTCGCAGGTCACAGAAGCACAGGCAGAATCGATGGGATACACCCCTTGCAAAAAATGCTGGTAACCACAAGCAAGGCAGGAACCAAGCCAGTTCCTGCCTTGCTTTTTAATTTGCCGCTTCCGTTCCCGGCCACCCGTGGTATAATAGAATAACGAGAAGAAAGGGGGCGGACGAATGAGGCATATCACGCAGCTGCGGCAAAAACTGCTGCTCACCGCTGTGGCGGCAGGTGTTATGCTGGTCGTGTGGCGGTTTCAGCTGCCCTGTGTCTACCGATTTCTGTTTGGCCTGCCCTGCCCCGGCTGCGGCATGACCCGGGCAGTGATGGCCGCCCTTCGGCTGAACTTTGCCGCCGCCTTCCACTATCACTGGATGTTCTGGTCGGTGCCCGTGGGCTACCTCTACTTCCTGTTTGACGGGCGACTGCTGGGCATCAAATGGCTGGACCGGGCGCTCCTTTGGCTCATAGCCGGAGGATTTTTGGTCAACTGGCTGGTGCGGCTGTCGATTTGCGTCGATTTTTAATTGACAGCACCCGTTCCCTCCGTTAGAATGAAATCAGCATCACCGTATGCATACACTGAAACGGGAGGAATGAATTATGTATTGTAGAAATTGCGGCGTGGAGATGGCGGACAATCAGGCCATCTGTGTCAAGTGCGGGGTCAAGGCCGGAGAGGGAACCACCTTCTGCTCCAACTGCGGTCAGACCACCGACCCCGGCGCCCAGTTTTGTCTGAATTGCGGCGTGGAGCTGAAAAAGCCCGCCAGCCTGAACCTGAACGGCCAGGACAAAATCGTCATGGCGCTGGTCAGCTTCTTCCTGGGTGGTCTGGGCATCCACAACTTCCTGATGGGCGAGACCAAGAGGGGCATCACCCGAATCGTGGCCTCCCTGTGCTGCGGCATCGGCTGGATCCTGGCTCTGATCGATTTTATCCGCATCCTCATGGACAAGTACGAGGCCGACCCCACAAAGTATTTCTAATCAACCATCACAACGCCCCGCCGCTTGAATAGGTGGCGGGGCAATTTTTTTGCGTTTTTCCGGCTATGTGGACGCAAACGTACACGTTTGCCTGTTTTCTCCCGTATGTGTAGAGAGGTTCTTTACAACACAAGGGAGGAAACAAATCATGAGCAAAGAGGCAACCGCCCAGCTTGGCGTGAAGCTGGGCAGCAGCGAGTATTGGAGCAGAATAAACCGTGACACCATTTTGGGCGACCTGCTGGGTTCCGGAACGGACTACCGATCCGCCCTGGGCAAGCTGGGCGCACGAGCCCGGGACACCATTGAGGACATCTATGACGATCTGTCGGAGCTGGGCAGCAAGATCCGCTATCTCCCCTCCTCTGACTGAAACGCACTTGCAAAACAAGTGGAGGGGCTGTATGATGTTTGTAGGTTAGGCGGCGTGTCCGCAGGGCACAGCAGCGAATGTGTCCAGGGCTTGAATTTGAGCATCATGTCCCCCTGGAACCGAAGTTTTCGGGACGAGCGGGGCATCGAAAAGGCCATTTCGTTTATTAATCACTCTCCCTATTCCGCCCGGGAAGCCTTGGATCTGCTGCGGGAAGCGATCAAGTGGAGCATTTCCTCCGCGGCGGGTCGGGACACGCAAAAGCAGGAATTTCTGGAGGCCGTGGCCCAGGGCAACGACAGCCGCTTTTTACAGGACGTGGCCGAGGAGTATCAGCACCAGAACAGCAGCCCGCGCTATGAGGGCGACTGCGGCTACCCCATCGGCAGCGGTTCTTATCTGTCCTATATGGAGAAACAGGTCTTTGACCGCTCCCTCCCCTTTTTGAACAACGCCGCCTCGGGAAACGCGGACTACGAACGGCTGATTCTGGAAAACCTGCGTTCCATTGCCCACCAATTGGAGCGGGATCTGGACAACGCCATCCGGGAAAACGACTATATTACCGACGAGACGGCAGACAAATTAAAGGCCGTGGTAAGCGAATTGGACCACTGCGGAGTCAGCACCGGCTCTTTGAGTAGTAAGATCGACAAGCTGGCGTGGTTCGTCGGGGGAGATCCGTCCGAGATAAAGCAGCTGCAACGGGCGCTCAACGATTTGGGTGTCGGGCAGCACTTGGAAGAGAATGGCGTCTTTGGCAAAGAAACCAAAGAGGCCGTTGATCGTATGATTGATCGGTTCTCAGCTTTTTTAACGGACGCAGACAAACTGCGCCAGTTAGACCAGACCATTGACATAGCTGTTTCCGCGTTGGATTGTGTGCTCGGAGCCCGCGGTCAAATACAGGGAATACATAACGCGCTTGAGAAAGGTCGCCGTGATCTCCAACGCACTATTTGGAAATTAGGTGCCGAATATTATTTACGCCCTAAGGGCTACAATGTCGCCGCTTTGCTGTTGGAGCATTCTCTGGAACCGTCTCCCAGCAACCTTTATTTTTCGCAGTCACATTGGGTAACACAGAAAATAATACAAAGCCGAACATTCCAGAACATATTGTGTAAACTGGAAAATCTCATAAAGGAAAGTCCTGATACATTTGCTACGACGGGAAAAATCGACGCAGATTTTCAAGCCACCGGGGACACAGACCTTTACTACGGGATCGGAAGATGCTCGTTCAAGTATACCTGCACAAAACTCCTTTCCGCCGTTCGAATAATGTTTACCATGGAAGATGAATATGATTTCGACCATATTCGATCCATCAGCGGCGATGTGAATTGGATTGTTGCATTTCACTTCAGCCCAGGAAATTTAGCAAACGATGCTGGTCTTTTTTCTCAAGCAGACGGCGTCATTTCTACATACTATTTGTTTGTGTCCTTCGAAAAAATAATCGAATTGTGAGGTCGACTTCTGTGAAAAAAGTGATATGTTCTGCACTGTGTGTGTTCTTAACCTTGGCTTTTCTTTTCTTGCTTTTTATTGCTGCTTTTCTTCTGTTGGGAATATGGTCGACAAATTTGCCATCCCATGTAAATGTCGTTTTCCCCAGCGGCACACAGATCATTGAGCAAACAGATACCCACCGGGGCTTTTTCCGCACAGAGGGTATCGCCATTGTGGTGGCTCAAATCCCGGAAGCGCACATCGAACGGTTCGCTGATGAATTGCGAGAAGAAGAGTTTTCCTCCGCCCCCCTCTCGTATGTCGCCTGTGAACTGCTGAGCTCCATTGATGGGATCAACGACACCCTCACCTCCGAAAATATCCTTTGGACCTATCGGGACGAATCCGTTATTTTTATTGACGAGCCGTTTTCCGATTGCTTTGCGGCAATATTTGATTTGGACACCGGGCTTCTGTGTTGTGTCGAATACGACAGCTGATTGCTCTCCCACAACAAACAAGACCGTGTGGCAAAGCCACACGGTCTTTCTTTATCCATTAAACTTATTCATGCCCTTGTCCAGACCCTGGGAAAGGATGCACTCGATGGCGTCGACGGCCTTTTTCACCGCTGCGTCCACCTGTTTTTTGTCCTCCCCCTGGAACTTGCCCAGCACCCAGTCCGCCAGGTCGTAGTCCGGGTGGGGCTTCTCCCCCACCCCAAGGCGCAGGCGGGGGAACTGGTCGGTACCCAGATGCTGGATGATGTTTTTCAGCCCGTTATGTCCGCCGGCGGAGCCCCCCTTGCGGATGCGCAGCTTGCCCACAGCCAGCGAAGTATCGTCGGACACCACCAGCACGTGGTCGGGTGCGACCTTGTAAAAGTCCGCCGCCTGCCGCACCGCTTCCCCGGACAGGTTCATATAGGTCACCGGCTTCATGACCAGCACCTTCTGCCCGCCCAGGGTAACGGTGTTGGTCAGCGCCTTGTATTTCAGCTTCTGGATGGGCACGCGCAACCGCTCCCCCAGCTCGTCGGCCACCATAAAGCCTACGTTGTGCCGGGTGTTCTCATACTGGTCGGCGGGGTTGCCCAGACAGACCAGCAGCCAGTCCACGCCGCCGGATTTTTTGAAGAACATATGCCACCTCAAATAGAAACACAGGGGCGGGCAGCGCCCGCCCCTGTGAAGGATGGTTTAGTTGAACAGGGTGGAAACGGAAGTCTCCATGAAGATATGGCTGATGGCCTCGGCAAACATGTGGGCCACAGAGATGTACTTGATCTTGTCGCAGTTGACGTTGGGTCGGCCGGGGACGGTGTTGAGGAAGATGACCTCGTCCAGGGCGCTGTCGCAGATGTTCTGGATGGCCTTGCCGGACAGCACGCCGTGGGTGGCGCAGGCGGTCACATCCTTGGCGCCGCCGATCTTGACCAGAGCGTCCGCGGCGTGGCACAGGGAGCCGCCGGTGTCCACCATGTCATCCAGCAGGATGACGTGCTTATCCTTCACGTCGCCGATGATATTCATGACCTCGGAGGAGTTGGCCTTCTGACGGCGCTTGTCCACGATGGCCATGGGCATCTCCAGCTTCTGGGCGAAGGCACGGGCACGAGCCACGCTGCCCACGTCGGGAGAGACCACCATGGTGTCCTCATGGACGGCGGCATACTTCTTCAGGAAGTGCTCCACAAAGATGGGAGAGCCCAGCAGGTTGTCCACGGGAATGTCAAAGAAGCCCTGGATCTGGTTGGCGTGCAGGTCCATGGTCAGCACCCGGTCCGCGCCGGCGCGGGTGATCAGGTTGGCCACCAGCTTGGCGGAGATGGGATCGCGGGGCTTGGTTTTGCGATCCTGACGGGCATAGCCAAAGTAGGGAATCACGGCAGTGATGCGGCCGGCGCTGGCACGCTTGAGGGCGTCGATCATAATGAGCAGCTCCATCAGCGCGTCGTTGACGGAATACTGCTTGCCGTCCTTCTCAAAGGAGCAGGTGGACTGCACCACGAACACGTCGCTGCCGCGGACGGTCTCGTAGATGGAGGCAAAGTTCTCGCCGTCGGAGAAACGGCCCACCTCGGAATTGCCAAGAGAGATGCCCAGTTCCTTGCAGATTTCCTTGGCCAGCTCGGGGTTGGAGTTTCCGGTGAAGATCTTGATATCCTTGCCGTGTGCGATCATAGTTCAACTTCCTTCCAGTTTTTTCTCTTTTCGTTCCATGCGGCGCACCGCATCCGGTTTATTTTTTCTTTTTCTTCCGGTGCTCGGCTGCCCAGCCGGGTTTTACACTCTGCCGGGCACGGGCAATGACCAGCGCGTCTGCCTCCACGTCCTGGGTGACGGTGGAGCCGGCGGCGGTATACACCCCGTCCGCCAGCGTGACGGGAGCCACCAGATTGGTATTGCACCCAACAAAGCAGTCGTTGCCGATGACGGTGCGGTGCTTGGCCACCCCGTCATAGTTGCAGGTGACGGTGCCGCAGCCGAAGTTGACCCGCTCCCCTACGTCGGCATCTCCCACATAGGTCAGGTGCGCCATCTTGGTGCCTTTGCCCAGATTGCAGTTTTTCAGCTGAACAAAAGCGCCCACCTTGCACCCCTCTCCCACATCGCAATGGGGTCGGATATGGGTGTAGGGGCCGATCTCACTGCCCTTGCGGATAATGCTGTCCTCCACCTGGGCGGAGTTGATGGTCACCTCATCTTCCACCGTGGCATCGGTGAGCATCACGTTGGGCCCGATGGTACAGTGTTCACCCACCACGGTCTTGCCCCGCAGAATGGTGCCGGGCAGCAGCAGCGTACCCTTGCCCACGGTGACCGTTTCTTCCACCCAGACGGCGGATTCGTCCAGCATGGTCACTCCCTGAGAAAGCAGCGCCTGGCGCTTGGCTTTGAGTGCATCTTTCATTCTGTGCCCTCCTTTTCTGCCCCTGGAACGGGGCGGCGACCCAACTGCGGTTTGCTTCTTTCTTATTATATCATATATTTCCCCGGATGTTTATCCTTTTCCGAAAAAATTTTAACGAATCTGACCCGTTCCGTGCACCACATATTTGTAACAGCACAGCTCTTCCAGCCCCATGGGTCCCCGGGCGTGGAGTTTTTGGGTGGAAATACCCATCTCGCAGCCCAAACCAAACTCGCCGCCGTCGGTAAACCGGGTGGAAGCGTTGTGGTAGACCGCGGCGGCATCCACACCATACAGGAACTTCCGGGCGGTGTCCTCGTGATCGGTAACGATACATTCCGAGTGGCCGGTGGAGTGGGCAGCGATATGAGCCATGGCGGCCTCCACGCTGTCCACCACCTTGACTGCAAGGATATAGTCCAGAAATTCCGTGTCAAAATCGGCCGCCCCGGCAGAGGTGCCGTCAATGACGGCGGCCGCGCGCTCGTCCAGCCGCAGCTGGACGGGACTTTGCCCCGCATCCGCCCGCTGGTCCACCAACCGCTGACGGAGTTTGGGCAGGAAATGGGGAGCGATGTCCTGATGCACCAGACACACCTCAGCGGCGTTGCACACGCTGGGGCGGCTGCACTTGGCATTGGTCACGATGTCCAGCGCCATGTCCGTATCGGCGGCGGCGTCCACATAGATGTGGCAGATGCCCGTACCCGTTTCGATGACGGGGGCGGGGGCGTTGTCCACGCCGGCACGGATCAGACCCCCCCCGCCCCGGGGGGGGGGCAGATCCACCTAACCTCTGGCCGTCATC
>JAZUOI010000009.1:0-7348 GCA_045604585.1 Lawsonibacter sp.
GGCCAAAGGCCGCCTCTACGCACCGATTGGTGCGCCGCAGCCCGGCACGGTTGATGGGCCGTAACAACCGGCGGGTTTGTGCAGACAGCGGCAGCAAGCGGGTGCGGAAGGTGTCGTCACCCGGTGCCGGGTCAGTGGCAATCAACTTCTTGTCCTGCACCCAAGGAAGGCCTTGGAAACCTTGGTTTCCAAGCTGACTTTTGGTTTCTTTTGTTCAGCGACAAAAGAAACCCGCCGCCGGAGCGGCGGAACAACCCTCCCCGCCCCGCAGGGCGAAACAGAAAGACAAATCACAATTCATCTTCCTGTCTCACCACCGCATTGTTTTTTGCTTGGCAATGCCGTATAATAGAATAGAAGACTTCCACAAAGGGGGACGTGCGCCATGCAGTTGAATTTACTCGCCGTGGGCGATGTGGTCGGGGACGCGGGACTGGATTTTTTAGGTCGCTCCCTGCGTTTGTTGAAAAGGGAACATAACGTACATTTTACCGTAGTAAACGGCGAAAACGCCTCCATGGTGGGCATCCTGCCCCGGCAGGCGCTGGATATTTTCGACGCCGGTGCGGACGTGATCACCCTGGGCAACCACACCTGGAACAAGATGCAGATCGCCGACCGGCTGGACAGCGACCCTTGTATCCTGCGTCCGGCCAACTTCGCCAAGCACCTGCCCGGCCGGGGTTTCGGGGTGTACGACGGGCCAAACGGCGTGCGCATCGGCGTGATGAATTTGATGGGGCGGCTGCACCTCAACTCCAATCTGGACAACCCCTTTACCACGGCAGACGCTCTGCTGGCCGCCCACGATGCGGACATTGTGGTGTGTGACTTCCACGCCGAGATCACCAGCGAAAAAGGGGCCATGGCCTGGTATCTGGACGGGCGGGTGCAGGCTCTGTGGGGCACCCACACCCACGTCCCCACCGCTGACACCCAGATTCTGCCCAAAGGTACGGGCTTTGTGTCCGACCTGGGTATGACCGGCGTTGTCCAGTCCGTGCTCGGCATCCGCCCCCAGGACTCCATCAACCTGTTTTTGGGCGGCTTGCCCCGGCGGTTTGAGCCTGCGGCCGGCTCCTGCCGGCTGGATGCTTGCCTGTTCACCATCGACACCGACACCAAGCGCTGTGTGAAGGTGCGTCGGGTAGATGTATTCGAGTAAAGAGAAAGGGGGATATGCCCCGTGCTGAATGTGATCCATGCCGCCGATCTGCATCTGGACAGTCCCTTCTCCGGCCTGCCGCCCGAACAGGCGGCGCAGCGAAGAGAGGAGCGGCGGCAGCTGCCCGACCGGCTGGCTGAGCTGGCCAACGAAAAACAGGCTGACCTTGTCCTGCTGGCCGGCGACCTGTTTGACGGAGCCCGCTGCACCCGGGAGACCGTGCAGCGGCTTGCCCGGGCTTTGTCCCGTGTTCACGCCCCGGTGTTCATCGCCCCGGGCAACCACGACCCCTACACGCCCAATTCCCCGTATGCCCAGCCCATTTGGCCGGACAACGTACATATCTTCACCTCCCCCATTCCCCAGAAGGTGACGCTGAAGGAGCTGGGCTGTACGGTATATGGGGCAGCTTTTACCCAGGAGCACCCGGAACAGGGGGTTCTGGATGGTTTTTGCGCCGATGGGGACGAGCCCCTCAGCCTGATGGTTGCCCACGGCAACACCTTGGGAGAAGACTACGGCGGGATAACCCCTGCTCAGATCCGAGCCAGCGGGCTTTCTTATCTGGCTCTGGGACACATTCACCAGTCCAGTGGCCTGCAGCAGGCGGGGGACACCTTCTGGGCATACCCCGGCTGTCCCGAGGGGCGCGGTTTTGACGAGACAGGCGACAAGGGCATGCTGCACGTCACACTGGACGGCCAGCGGGTGCAGGTCCAGTTTCTTTCCCTGTGCCGCCGCCGCTACGAGATCCTGGACGTGGATGTGACAAACGCAGACGACCTTCCGGCCTGTGTGGAGCAGGCGCTTCCCACCCAGACTCAGGAGCATATCTTCCGTATCCGGCTGACCGGAGAGGCAGAGCTTGCCCCGCCGCGGCTGGCACGCTTGGCAGAAACCCTGTCCCACCGATTTTACGCCTTGGAACTGCAGGATCATACCCGTGCACCCCAACGGGTGTGGGAGCGGGCAGGAGAGGACAGCCTGACCGGACTGTTCCTTGCCGCCATGTCCCGCCAGCCAGAGGGCGAACTGCGGGAGCTGGCCGTGCGTTTCGGTCTGTCCGCATTGGAACAGGGGGAGGATGTGTCGCCATGAAACTTTTAGAGATGACGGCCACCTTCGGCAAGCTGGAACGGGCTCGGCTGACCCTGGAAGATGGGCTGAATGTGATCCACGCGCCCAACGAGGGAGGAAAATCCACCTGGTGTGCCTTTCTGCGCGCCATGTTCTACGGTATCTCCACCCGGGAGCGGGACAAAAAAGGGGTGCTGGCAGAGAAAAACCGCTGGCAGCCCTGGTCGGGCGCCCCTATGGAAGGGGAACTGCGCCTTGTGTGGCAGGGCAGAGACATCACTCTGCGCCGCTTCAGCCGGGGCAGCGTACCCTTCGGCGGCTTCTCCGCCGTGTATACCGGCACCCAGGAGCCGGTTCCCGGGCTGACCGGGGAAAATTGCGGAACCACTCTGTTGGGTGTGGGACGTGAGGTGTGGGAGCGATCGGCTTTTATCGGACATGCTCCCACCCTGGCCATTGACGGCACCCCGGAGCTGGAGCGGCGCATTGCCGCCCTGGTCACCTCCGGCGAGGAGGAGGTCTCTTTCTCTCAGACGGAACAGCTGCTTCGAGAGTGGCTGCGCCGCCGCCGTCATAACCGTTCCGGTCTGATCCCCAAGCTGGAGGAGGAGCTGGCTCAAACGCAGGACACCCTATCGCGTGTGTTATCTGCCGAACAGCGAATGACCCAGGCCGAGCAGGAGCTG
The DNA here is from genome assembly GCA_045604585.1 of Lawsonibacter sp. Classification (GTDB taxonomy): domain Bacteria; phylum Bacillota; class Clostridia; order Oscillospirales; family Oscillospiraceae; genus Lawsonibacter. Next base: position 2,929 of record JAZUOI010000009.1, read on the forward strand.
GCCGCACTGGAGGAAGAACGGTCCCTATTGTCTGCCGAACAGCACATCCACCAGCGCCTGGCACAGCGCCGCCGCAATCAGCGCTACGCCCAGGCCTGTTCCGAACGGGAGCAGGCCGAGCAGGAGCTGGCACAGCTGGAACAACTGCAGGCCGGCTTTGGCGCCCTGCCCCACCGGGAACTGCTGCTGGACACCCGCAGGCAACTGACCCGTCTGTCCCTACAAGCAGAGCAATTGGAGCAGGAGCGGGCGCAGATCGCCCAGCCTCCGCAACCAGAGCACGTCCCCCAGCAATACATCGCGCCCGCCTGCTTCGCCGGGTTGGACGGTGCCCAGGCGCTGGTTCAGGCACACAACCACTGCGCCCACGCCCAACAGCTCCAGGAGCAGATGGCCCTTCACATTCGACGGCGCTGGCTCTGCCTTCTGCCCGGTTTTCTTTTCGGCGGCGCACTGGCTCTGGCCGGCGCACTGCTGAGCACGGCTCGGCCGTGGCTTCTGCTGGCGGGGTTGCTCGCCGCGGTACTGATCAGCGGCGGACTTTGGGTAGCAAACCGAGGGCAGCTCCGCCGCAAGCAAGACGAGCTTGCGCAGTTGATGCGCCCCTACGGGACAAGCCGTCCCGAAGACCTGATCCCCATGGCAGAGACCTACCGTCAGCAGGAGCAGGAATACCTGCGCCAACACGAGGAATCGCTGCGCCGCCAGGCCGAGCGTCTGCGACAGCAGGAGGACTGTGCCGCGCGCCGGAGAGCATTAGAAACAGAACAAGCATCCGTGCTTTCCTTTGTGCGCAGCTTCGCCCCGGACACCAGCAGCCTGTTCGACTGTGAAACAGCGATTAGCCGGGCACTGACCCTGCAGGAAGACCTGGAGCAGTGCCGCGTTCGTCTGGACATGACGCGCAGCCACTGCCGCACATTGGAGGAGCAGGGCGCTCAAATCACGGATACGCTGGAGCTGCTGCAAGAGCCCCTGCGCACGCCGGAACAGACCGGTCAGGCGTTGGAGCTGACACGGGAGCACCTGACCCTAACTCATCAGCAGATCGCCACGGCCCAGGGCGAATTGTTCTCCCTGGGCGACCGGGCGCAGCTGGAAGCACGGGCAGATGAACTGGAACGTCAACTGGGGCGCCGCCGTCAAGAATACCAGGCGCTGGAGCTTGCGCTGGATTGCCTGCGGCAGGCCAACACCCAGCTGCAGGAACGGTTTGCCCCGGAATTGAACCGCCGGGCTGGCGAGCTGCTCAGCCGGCTGACCGGTGGGCGGTACGGACAGATTGCTCTGAGCCGGGAGATGGATGCCTGCGTGCGCAGCGCAGAGGACGTGTTGCCCCGAGGCACCCTCACCCTCTCCCGAGGGACCGCGGATCAGGTCTATCTGGCTGTTCGGTTGGCGGTATGTCAGCTTTGCCTGCCGGAACACGACCCCTCCCCCCTGGTACTGGACGACGCACTGCTCACCTTTGACGAGGAGCGGCTGGCGCTGGCGCTGGACTGTCTGGCCGGGCTGGGTCGTCAGGTGGTGCTGTTCTCCTGTCAGGAACGGGAAGCCCAAATGGGCAAAGGACATGTCCGCCCCTTGCAATTGTGAGGGAAACTGGGTATAATAGTTGTCGTATCCTCTCGGAGGTGGTTTTATGGAACTGGAACAGCACAGCGCTCCCTCCCCTAAGGAGAGCGGGCTGATCAACAATTTATTCTACTGGGTGCAGACGTTGGTGTATGCGGTGGTTGCCATCGTACTCCTGTTCACCTTTGTGGGCCGGCTGACCCGGGTGGAGGGCAGTTCCATGCTCAACACCCTGCACGACGGGGACATGCTGCTGTTGCAGTCTATCGGTTATGAGCCCAAAGCGGGTGATATCGTGGTGCTGAACAAGACCACGAACGAAACAACCTCCCTGCTGGGCGGCGATGCCATCGTCAAGCGGGTGGTGGCTCTGGGCGGCCAGACGGTGCAGATCGATTACAGCACCAGCACCCTCTACGTGGACGGCCAGCCGGTAAGCGAGCCCTATGTGCGGGAATTTATGCACCTGCGCGCCGGTCCCTACTCCGGTCAGACCCCCTTCGTAGTGCCGGAGGACAGCGTGTTCGTGCTGGGTGACAACCGCAACGAATCCACCGACAGCCGGCAGGAGCTGCTGGGTCCCGTCCACAAGGACTATATTCTGGGCCGCGCCGTGTGCATCCTGTTCCCTTTTTCGGATTTGAAACTGCTGTAAATAACATACGGGCCGTCCGGCAATGCCGGACGGCCCGTGTTTTTATGCTTTTTCGCCGATGACCATATAGTGATAAACCTTATCTTTCTCGTTCAACTGGGAAAACGCGCCGCGACTGTTGTACCAGGACACGCTGTTGTCCGTCCAGGTAAGGCTTATGCCAAGGTCGCCCGTGCCCAGATCGGGCGCCACGTATCCCGTCATCCCCGAATGAACCAGCGTAAATGCATCGCTCAGCCCTCCCCGATAGCAATAGAACAGCCGGGGTCGGAAGGGAAAGGTGAGGGTGTTCGCATTGGCTTGCCCGTATTCCCCCGTTCCTGTGTAGCTGCCCAAGGCCATGCGCAGGCAACTGCTGTCCAACTCGGTCAGCGCCTGCTCCAACTTTCGGTTGTCCTCGTTGAACTCCTCCATCTGCACCGGGTCGTCCAGCGACCACTGGTTGAGCTGAAAATGTTCGGTGTGTCCACTTGCCATAAATTGTTCCTCCTTAATTGGCGTTTAAAAAAATGTCCCTCTACCCCTGTGAGAAACAGGAGGAAATGTGGACGAATGCGTCCACATTAGCGAAAAATCTTTTCCGCTGGCTGCGAATTGTGCTATAATAGGGGAACGAAAGGGAGTGCCGCGCCATGATAAACACCACCCTGTGCTACATTGTCCAAGACGGCAAGTGCCTGATGCTCCACCGGGTAAAAAAAGAAAACGACCTGAACCGGGACAAGTGGATCGGCATCGGCGGCAAGTTCGAGGATAAAGAGAGCCCGGAGGACTGCCTGCTGCGGGAAGTGCGGGAGGAGACGGGGCTGGAGCTCACCTCCTACCGCTACCGGGGCATCGTCACCTTCGTGTCCGACCGCTGGCCCACGGAGTACATGCACCTGTTCACCGCCGACGGCTTCACCGGCACAGTGAAGGAGTGTGACGAGGGGGAGCTGGAATGGCTGGACTGGGCGCAGCTGACCCAAATCCCCCACTGGGAGGGGGATGCGCTGTTTTTGCGCCTTTTGGAGCAGGATGCCCCCTTCTTCTCCCTGAAGCTGTGTTACGAGGGGGATACTCTTGTATCCGCCGCCCTGAACGGACAAACCATAAAAGAAACGAGGAACAAACAATGAAGCCTGTTTACGCCAACACCTTTGGTCTGCGCAAGGTGTGCAGTCCCGACGGGGAGATCATGGAGATCACCCTGGACGCCACCTATAAGTATATGGAGACCACCATGACCGTCACCGCCAACGGCGTGGAGGCGGTGTCCACCCCCGCCGCCGATCAGGTGGTCAGCATCGTAATGAACCGCTCCAGCGCCCTGTCCCTGCGGAATTTGCTGGACAAGATGCTGGAGGGCTGAACGATGGGGGTAAAAGTCATCCTGCTGGATCTGGACGGCACCCTGCTGTCCACCGACAAAACCATCTCCCCCGCCAACTACGCTGCTCTGGAGCGGGCGGCGAACATGGGAGTACATATCGTGCCGGCCACCGGTCGGTTTTACGAGGCCATGCCTGCGGTGGTGCGGGAACTGCCCTTCGTGCGCTACGTGGTCACGGTAAACGGCGCGGAAATTTACGACGCTCAGACGAAAACGGTGCTCCACCGGGAGGAACTGGAACCGGAGCAGGCCATCCGCATCTACGAGTATCTGGAGCGCCTTCCCACCATCTGCGACGCTTATGTGGAGGGCTGGGGCTACATGGATCGCACCCACTATCAGCGCATTGACGACTATACCCCCGTCCCCTACGTGCGCACCATGCTCAAGGAGCTGCGCACCCCGGTGGACGACATGAAGGCACTCTTGTCCGGACGGACGGTACAGAAGGTCATGGCCTTTTTCAAGGACATGGACGTGCGGGCGCGGGAGCTGGAGCGGATGCCCGGGCTGTTCCCCAACACGGCGGTGAGCAGCTCCATCCTCAACAACATTGAGGTCAACGCCGCCAAGGCCAACAAAGGGGGCGCGCTGGAAAATCTGTGCGCGGTTCTGGGCGTGGACGTAAAGGACTCCATGGCCTTTGGAGACGGCAGCAACGATTTCACCATGATCCAGACCGCCGGCATCGGCGTGGCCATGGGCAACGCATACCAGGGTCTAAAAGACGCTGCCGACTTCATCACCCTGTCCTGTGACGAGGATGGGGTCGCCCACGCCATCGAGAAATTTGTGTTTCAGGCATAAAGGCCAGGGAC
>JAZUOI010000010.1:0-10151 GCA_045604585.1 Lawsonibacter sp.
AAAAAAGTGGTTGACAGTTCCTTTCCGGGGTACTATAATGCAACTTGCCTCTCAGGAACTGTGAGGCATCTGTTGTGTATGCAATAAATTCAAGATAGAAAGCAAATTGGAGGTTTCACCTATGTCCACTTTTATGGCAAACAAGGGGAACATCACTCGCAAGTGGTACGTCATTGACGCCGCTGGCAAGCCCCTGGGTAAGACCGCTGCCGCCGCTGCCGACCTGCTGCGCGGTAAGCTGAAGCCCGAATTCACCCCCCACGCCGACTGCGGCGACTTCGTCATCATCATCAACGCGGAGAAGGCTGTGCTGACCGGCAAGAAGCTGGAGCAGAAGTACTACCGCACCCACTCCGGCTGGGTGGGCGGCCTGAAGGAAGTTCAGTACCGCACCCTCATGCAGGAGAAGCCCGAGCTGGCCATGAAGGTGGCTGTGCGCGGCATGATGCCCCACAACACCCTGAGCAAGGGCTCCATGACCCGCCTGAAGATCTACCGCGGCGCTGAGCACGAGCATGCTGCCCAGAAGCCCGAGATCTGGAACGGCTAAGGAGGTAAATGACAATGTACAAGAGCAAGAAGCCTTATTTCTACGGCACCGGCCGCCGCAAGTCCTCCGTGGCTCGCGTTCACCTGTTCCCCAACGGTACCGGCGCGATCACCATCAACGGCCGTGATATCGACGACTACTTCGGTCTGGAGACCCTGAAGCTGATCGTGCGTCAGCCCCTGAACACCACCAACACCCTGGGCAAGGTGGACGTTGTCGCCACCGTGACCGGCGGCGGTGTGCCCGGCCAGGCCGGCGCCATCCGTCACGGCATCTCCCGCGCCCTGCTGCTGCTGGACGAGAACAACCGTCCCGCGCTGAAGGCCGCCGGTTTCCTGACCCGCGATCCTCGTATGAAGGAGCGTAAGAAGTACGGTCTGAAGGCCGCCCGTCGTGCTCCTCAGTTCTCCAAGCGCTAAGCTTACGGAACAATCTTTCAAGGACACCACCCATTGGGTGGTGTCCTTTTTTTGCACTTCGCAGGCCTTCAGACCGTACTTACACCCCGGCAGCCACACCGAAGCCCAACGAAGTGGGTTCGGTGTGGAAAGGAGGAGCGGCGACATGAGCGAGCTTTCGCCCCGGCGGAAGCGAGGGATATACAGCCCGCGACGACGCAAGGCCGCCCGTCGTGCTCCTCAGTTCAGCAAACGCTGATTGGTTCTTCCGCACTTACAAGGACACCACCCATCGGGTGGTGTCCTTTTTTATTTCCAATGTGACTTTGTTACAGAAAATGCGCAAACAATCGCATATACTGATTCCAGACTAAAACAAGGAGGTACTCCCATGAAGCTGAAAAACAAAGTTGCCATTATCACCGGCGGGAGCCGCGGCATCGGCTTTGCCACCGCAGACCGCTTTCTTTCCGAGGGTGCCACCGTTATTCTTACGGCGAGTTCCCAATCCTCGGCTGACAAGGCAGTTGCCCAACTGAAGGAAAAGCATCCCAATGCCACCGTGGCTGGGATCTGTCCGGTTCTGTCCAGTCTGGAGTCGGTAAGAGCCGCGTTCAAAGAGGCCACCGCGCGCTATGGCTGCGTGGACATTCTGGTCAACAACGCCGGTGTCTCCGAAAGCACGCCCTTTATGGACTACACGGAAGAAACCTTCGATAAGGTGATGGATCTGAATGTAAAGGGTGTGTTCAACGCCACCCGCGCCGCCGCCGAATGTATGGTGGCCCGCGGTTCCGGCGTGATCCTGTCCACCTCTTCCATGGTCAGCATTTCCGGCCAGCCCAGCGGTTTTGCCTACCCGGCTTCGAAATTTGCTGTCAACGGGCTGACCGTATCCCTCGCCCGTGAACTGGGTCCCAAGGGCATTCGTGTCAACGCCGTAGCCCCCGGCATCACCGAAACCGATATGATGAAGGCTGTCCCCAAAGAGGTGATCGAGCCCATGATCGCCCGCATCCCCCTGCGCCGACTGGGTCGGCCGGAGGACATCGCCAACGCATTCGCGTTTCTGGCCTCTGACGAGGCGTCCTATATTACCGGTGTCGTCCTCAGTGTGGACGGCATGGCCAGAAGCTAAAAAACAATCCGCCGTGCATTCACTGCACGGCGGATCTTTCATTTTTCACATAGCTGTTCCAGCTTTTTTCGGTCTGTAATTTCAATCGTTCCCCGGGACAGGGCGACCATCCCCTCGCCGCGGAAATAGCGCAGCATGCGGGTAACCACTTCCCGATGGGTACCCAGATGGTTCGCAATCTCCTCATGGGTGATTTTCAGCTCATCCGTCCCCTCGATGGATGCCTCCTCCAGCAGAAAACCCGCCACCCGCTTGTCCATGCTTTTCCACATGATCTGTTCCATCAGCCACATCACATCAGACAGCCGGGTGGCCATAAGCTCATTGGTGTAGTTGGCCAGAGGTGCGGATTGCTCCAGCACGTGCTGATAGATGTAGGGCGGGACGATCCACAGACTGGTGTCCTTTTCCGCTGTGATGATTATCTCAAACTGAATGGAGCGGAGGATACAGGAGGCCGCCAGCACGCACATATCCATGTCAAACAGGCGGTACAAGGTAATCTCCCGTCCCTCATCCGAGAGAATATGGGCCCGAAGCTGACCGCTTCTCACCACCACCAAACCGGTACACTCCAGCCCGCCGTTGTGGATCACGGTCCCCTTGGTCACCTTTCGTTCCACCAGCCCGGCAGAGATATGATCCTGCTGCTCTTTGGTCAGCTTGTTCCACACGGGGAAATACTGCGGAAAGTCCATGGTCATCCTCCTATTCTGCTTTCGAGTATATGGTAACCCCGTCCCCATGTCAATTAAATTGTTGATAATTTTCCCCAGACACCCTGTTGCGTAACTTTATCACAGAACAATCTGTGCCGATTGGGTATACTGAGTACAACCAGAAAGAAAGGGGTTGACACTATGTCAGCTATTAACATTAACAAGGAACAATTCCAGCAGCTCATCCACGGGGAGAAACCCGTTCTGGTAGATTTCTGGGCTCCCTGGTGCGGCTACTGCCGCCGAATCGGTCCCGCCTATGAGAAGATCGCCGAGCAATATCAAGATACCCTGGTGGTAGCCAAGGTCAACATTGACGAAGAACCTCAGCTGGCCGAAACCGAGCAGATCGAAGTGATCCCCACCCTCGTCCTCTATCGGGACGGCAAGGCGGTCCACTCTATCGTCGCTCCCGAATCCAAGGCAATGATCGATCAGTTCATTCACGACGCGCTTGAAAAATAAGGAGGGTACGCACATGAACCAGCAGCACATCTACGATATGATCATCGTAGGCGGCGGTCCGGGTGGCTATACGGCGGCCCTGTACGCGGCCAGAGCCGGGCTGGACACGCTGGTTCTGGAGCAGCTTTCCGCCGGCGGACAGATGGCCCTGACCCAGCAGATCGACAACTATCCCGGCTTTGAAGAGGGCATCGACGGCTTCGCTCTGGCCGAAAAGATGCAGGCGCAGGCCGAGCGCTTCGGTGCAGCCACCGAATACGCTCAGGTCCGCGCCATGGATCTGGCCGCCCAGCCCAAGCGGATCGAGACCAGCGAAGGTACGTTCTATGGCAAGACTGTAATCCTGGCCACCGGAGCCAACCCCAAAGAACTGGGGGTGGCCGGGGAAAAGGAACTGGTGGGTCGGGGGGTCGCCTACTGCGCCGCCTGTGACGGCATGCGCTACAAAGGCAAAACCGTGGCGGTAGTGGGCGGTGGCAACTCCGCCGCTGCCGACGCGCTGCTGCTCAGCCGCATCGCCCAGCGGGTGATCCTGATCCATCGCAGAGACACCCTGCGGGCCACCAAAGTCTATCACGCTCCCCTACTGGAGGCGGCCAACGTGGAATTTCGCTGGAACAGCACCGTGGAAGAACTGCTCCACTCCGACCGGCTCACCGGCCTTCGTCTCAAGGATGTGCACACGGGTGAGCAGAGCACCGTCTCCTGTGACGGTATATTCATCAGCGTGGGGCGCACCCCGGCAACCCAGCTGGTTGCCGACCAGCTCCAGCTGGACGACAACGGCTACGTACTGGCCAACGAAACCACCCAGACAAACTTTCCCGGCGTGTATGCCGTAGGCGATGTGCGCGCCAAACCTCTGCGGCAGGTGGTGACGGCGGTAGCTGACGGTGCCACGGCGGTACACATGGCGGAGGAATATCTGGCCACCCTCAGTTAACCATTCTCGAAACAAAAACCCGACCGTTGCCAAGGGCAGCGGTCGGGTTTGTTTGCTTTTTGGTGTTACACCACAGGCTCCAGGGTCTGGGTCTTCATCTTCTGCACCGCGCGGCGCATGGCAGCGGGGGTATCGCCATTCTGATACCAACCGTACATCTCCACGATCATTTCGGTCAGCTTGTCCTCTGCCTGCAGACCAGAGATTTCAGCCAGCACAGCCCGGGCATTGTCCACGGTCTGCTCCTTGCCGTTCTCGGACAGGTAGCGGTAGACAGCGCCTGCCGCACCCAGCGCGGTATACACCGGGGAAAGACCCTGCTGGCTCATAAGCACAGAGGAGCCGATCAGACGGTCATCCGCACCCAGCTTGCGGGCGGGGTCGCCGCCCACACGGGCGCAGGTGTCACCCAGCGCCTGATTGCGGAAGCGACCCAGCAGGTCGGCAATGTGGGGCAGGATGGTATCCAGCGAAACACCGTACTTCTTGGACAGGGCGGTGGCACTGTCCAGCATGGCGTTCTGAACGATGTAAAGCACATCGGGGTCGTCAATGGCCTGCCAGATGTACTTTCTGCCGTTGAAGCCGCCCAGATAGGCGCACAGAGCATGTCCCATGTTGTGCACGTACAGCTTGCGCTTGATGTAAAAATCAAAGGGTGCGGCAGGAACCAGCTTGTCGATGGCAGGCACCTCACCCTTAAACGCGTCCTTATCCACGGGCAGGAAGCCGTAACGCTCCACACACACACGCAGGGGGTCGCCGTCCTTCATCTCCTCAGTCTGCACGGGCACCATACGGCCGATGGAGGCCTCCACCAGACCCACCGTCTGGTCAAAGCGCACCTGCTCGTCCGGGGTGAGCTGCTTTTTAAGAAGCTCCTCCAGAACCTTGTTGGCGTCCATGAGGTTCTCACAGATGATGATGTTCAGCGCACCGCCGCCCAGTTCCCAGCGCTTACGCAGGCCGGCAACGATGTTGGGCACGATATAAGGCAGGATGCGCGCGCCCACCGCGGTGGCCATGATGTCGCAGTTGGCGATCACGTCGGCCGCAGCCTCCATGTCGTTGCCGTTGACTGCGGTAACATGCTCCACCCACACATCCTCATGTCCCTCGGAAGAGACATAGCGCAGGGGGTACGTGCCCCGCTCCTGCAAGGCCTTGACCACCGGTTCAGCCACGTCGATGAAGGTCACTTCATATCCCGCCTGGCTGAGCAGGGCTCCGATAAAGCCGCGGCCGATGTTGCCGCCGCCATACATAACAGCTTTCATAATTGATCGAACCTTTCTTTAGGCGTACCGGTCATACAGCGCCCGGACTTCCTCCGCGGTCTTGACACCGTCGGATGCGTTGACTTCGCTCAGAGAGGCGGCAGCGGAGCATGCGCCCAGCTTCAGCGCTTCTTCCATGGACAGGTCGGTTTCCGCCGCATAGAGCACACCGGCGCAGAAGGCATCGCCCGCGCCCACGGTGCCCTTGATCCAGCCCTTGGGCAGGTGCAGGCTGGGCACCTCGTAGTAGTCTCCGTTTTCATCCATGCCGCAGCCCACCTCGGGACAGTGGATCACCGCCCAGCGGGCGACACCCAGTTCCTTCAGGCGAGCCAGCGCGGCAGGCATATTCTCCATATGGAGCTTGCCGTCCTCGTCACGCAGCACAACGCCGGTGGTCTGCTGGGCCTCCAGCTCGTTGATCACGCAGTAATCCGAGTACTTCAACGCGGGGGTGACCAGACGGGCAAACCGATCTCCGGTCTCGGACACCACGTCGATGGAAGTCTTCATACCGGCCTTCTGGGCACGGTGGAGCAGACGAGCCATCTTGGTGCCGTACTCCGCGTCGGGCGCATCCAGCGCGGGCAGAAGCAGAATATAGCCGATGTGGAAGATGTCCACGTCCAGATTGTCCCAATCGATGTGCTCCTCGCCGTAATGCTCATTGGCGCCCGCGTGCTGGAAGAAGGTGCGTTCCTTGGTCTGGTTGTTGCTCATGACCATGGTGAAGGAGGTGCGTCCGTCCCGGCGAACCATGGACAGGTCGATGTTGGGGTACTTGCCCAACTCCTCCAACATATACTCACCCTCGCTGTCGTGACCGGCAAAGCCGGCCGCCACCAGACGCATATTGGGATCCAGACGGGCCAGATCGGTGATGGTGTTGCACACCGAGCCGCCGGTGGAGGTCTGAATGCCCTCGGTAATGTGGGTCAGCTCGTTCTGATTGGGCCAGGTCTCAATGGGATAGGTGATGTCCACAATCATGTTGCCGGCGCAGCAAATACCTTTTTTCCGTTTCATTTCCGTCACCTCGATCAATAGGGCAGCAGGTTACCAACAGGAACGCGGCCGCTCACGTTATAGGGGCGGAAGCCCTCCGCATACTGCACCCCGCACTGGAACCCACGGAACATGGCGTGCACCCGGATCTTTTCCAGAATGTCCATATTATCGTGATCCTGCAGCCACTTCACCTGAGACTCATGGCACTCCATGGCTTTGAGCTTCACATCCATCTGTCCGGTGATGTCCACATAATGGGTGGGATTGAAATTCACGCCGTTGGCGGTGTCCATATAGAACACCGGGGCGAAGCTGCCCACCGCCTCATACATTCTGGGGCGATGGTTCAGACCGGCGCAGAAGGCACCGTTGGTGGCGATAATGCTGGCCTGCTCGTGGTCCAGCATATAGTCCTCATTATTGTGAGCGAAGATTACGTCCGGATTCACCTTACGCACGATGTCCGCCATGGCGTCCATCACCGCCAGATCGTGGCAGTTGACCTCCATATCGTTCACGTCCAGGTTGAACACTTCCTTGGCACCGATGAGCGCACCGGAGCGCTCGGCCTCCAGGGTGCGAATGCGGCGCAGCTCTTCCGGCTCGATGACCACGTGTCCGTGGCAGCCGTTGGCCACATGGCACATGTACACGTCCGCGCCCTGCTCCACATACTTACGCAGGGTACCGCCGCACGAAATCTCCAAATCGTCGGGATGACATCCCACAGCCAAAACGATCATACCATGTTCCTCCTCTACTGTGCGTTACCGCCCAATCAGTTGGTATCGGGGCACAGGGGGCCGGCCAGCTCTTCCATGAAGAACAGCTTACCGGGCATGGTGGGAATGAAGCTGGAGGTGATGGCCTTGCAGGGGCCGTGACGCAGAGTCGTCCAGAAGCTCAGACCCTGCCACTGCATGCCGCGGGACAGCACGCCGTCCGCGCCGCCGATGGCATAATCGGAACCGAAGATGATCTTGGGGCCGATGGTGTTGGCAAAGCAGGGGATCAGGGGCCAGGAGGAGCGGAAGGAAGTGATGGCGTTCTGCTCAATGGTCAGAGGGTGCAGACGGGCACCGGTGCGGCAAGGCTCCGCCATCCACTGCTCCACGGTGTCATACTCGTCGGCGAAGTGGGGCTCCCAGAAGGCGATGTGGCACATACGGCCGATGCCGTACACCATCACCTGCTTGGCACCCTCGGCTTTCAGCGCGGTGATCTTGTCCATGTAGGTGGGCAGGTTCTCCTTGGTGGCGAAGTTGCGCTGCTCCACGGGCACGGTCAGCTCGCCCAGAGGGCCGTAGAAGGCCTCCTCCATGGCGTTGCGGAAGGAAGCGGGATCGGAGGCAGGCAGGGTATTGCCCTCCGCGTCCGCCCACTCGTCCATGTTGAAACCGTACACGTGCTTGCAGTCCACGTTCCACTCCTTCAGGAAGTAGACCGCCCACTTGTACATGCCCATGGGGCCAACGGGCAGGATGAGGATCAGCTTGCGGCCCTCCTCCTTGGTCAGCTTGATCTGCATGGCGATCTCGTGACCCATGTAGGCGCCGAACTCGTCCAGACTGGTGCACTTAACGGGCTTGAAGCCCTCGTTCCAGAAGCTCTGACGCTCATAGACGGAAGCGGGGTCGTTGCTTACACAGGCGGCGATCTTCTCCATGTCCCAGCCATTGGGGATAATCTCAGAAAAGTAAGAGCCTTTCAGGGTGTCCAGCATGTTCATTTACAGTTCCTCCTTAAAAAATTGTTTTATAAACTTACCCCTCTCGCTCTTGTCAAGAGGGAAAATTTTTGCTACATTGGTTATAAACTTAGGCAACGAGGTGATTGTATGGCAGACAATTTTACACGTATCGCGCTGGAAAAGGTGATCAACATCGATCGGATCATCACGCTGTTCTACCTGGAATTTCCCAAGGATTTTTCCTACGACGGGGAACGGCATGACTTCTGGGAGATGGTATACATCGACAAGGGTGAGATGCTCTGCTGCGCCGACCAGAGTCGGTTTGTCCTCAAAAGCGGAGAAATGACCTTTCACAAGCCCGGAGAGTTCCACAGCCTGACCGGCAACCAGAGCAGCGCCCCCAACGCCAGCATCATCACCTTTGAGTGCAGCAGCCGGACGATGAAGTTGTTCGAGGGAAAGATCTTCCGTCTCAACGCAGAGGAAAAGGCACTGCTGTCCAGCTTGTTTGAGGAGGGGCTGTCCTGTTACGAGCTCATCGAGCCCGGCAACCCGCTCTCCCAAAACCTCCGAAAGCGGGCGGACGCTCCCTTCGGCAGCAGCCAAATGACCAAAAACCTGCTGGAGGCCTTTCTTATCAAGCTGTGCCGCCACACCGACGTGACCACCAAGCAGATGCGCCGCAGCTTTCTCATCGACGGGGTGGATGCCCCCTACCAGGTCAAAGAGCTTCTGGACGTATTGCAGGAAAATCTGTGTCGAAAACTGACCATCCGGGACATCGCCCAGCAGGTGGGAAAGAGCGAAAGCGCCGTCAAGCAGCTGTTTGCCTCCTATCGCCGGGATGGGATCATCCGGTACTTCAATACCATGAAAATCAAAGAGGCCAAGCGTCTGCTCCGGGAAGGCAGCTATACCATCTCACAGATCTCCGACTACCTTGGTTTTGACACGCCCCAGTACTTTTCCAAATGCTTCCGTTCCTTCGTTCACATGAGCCCCAGCGAGTACAAGCGGTCGATCATCAAATAGCGCCCGGTCAGATGCTCTTGGCGTTGGCCAGCAGATAGGCCTCTGCCTCGGGGTTCCACAGGCCGTTGTTGGCCTTGCACATACGATCCAGCTCCGCAAACATGGGATCGGTCTTGCCCTTCTCCTCAAACTCGCTGATGGCGGTCAGAGGCAGGTCGATCTGGGTGTAGATCAGCTTCTTGCCGCCGGGGATCTTGGGCAGGTTCAGGGTGGTGTCAATGGCCGCGTTCAGGCCGCCGATGTGGGTGACCAGAGCGGAGGGGTTCAGTCGGCCGGCGTTCATCATCTCGATAGCCTCACGCATATCGTCGGTGTTGCCGCCGGAGGTGCCCACCACGTGGGTGTACTGATAGTGCACGTTATACCAGTTGAAGGGCGCTTTGAACTTGGAGTCGGTAGGACCGGCGAAGAAGTTCAGACAGCCGTCGTGACCCAGAATGTCGTCCGCCTGCTCGATGACAGGAGGAACGGGAGCAAAGCACACCACATCGTCATAGCCCGTGCCGCCCGTCAGGCTGCGCAGGTACTCGGTGGCATTTTCCATACGGGTGTTCACGTAGTGCAGCTCGATGCCGAACTTGGCAGCCTCTTCCACCGTGTAGATGGAAGCCGCACGAGCCAGACGAGCCTCGTCAATGTCCGTCACCACCAGCAGGCTGGGACGGCGGTCGCAGTGGATGGCGTAGTCAATGGCGGCCAGACCCATGGGGCCAACGGAGGCCAACAGCGCCATCTTGCCCCCCTCCTTAATGCCCATCTCGTGGACATAGGAGCCGGCCTTGGTGTGGTACATGGCGTGGAAGGTGCCGATCACGCAGCTCAGAGGCTCGGCCAGAGAGCCGTAGTAGTAGGTGTCGGAATGGTAGGGCAGCAGACAGTCGCTCAGCAGCGTCTCAATGGGCACGTTGGCATACTGAGTGTTGCCGCC
>JAZUOI010000011.1:0-4175 GCA_045604585.1 Lawsonibacter sp.
CCCGGGGGGGGGCGGAGGGGGACGGGGGGGGGGGGGGGGCGGCGGCGGCCAGGGGGGGGGGGGAGGTGTGGGTACCGGCGTAGTCCACGTAGTCCCGCACCAGCTCCAACGCCTGGCGGGGGAGCACCCGCTCCAGGGAGAGGAGAAAGGGCTGCAGGTCGCCGTGGGCAAGACCCAGAAAGGCATTGACGCAGATGACCAGGGGAAAGACGGACAGCACGAAGTAATAGGACAGGGCGGCGGCCGCCCGGGGAATGTTGTGCCGGCCGGATAGGCGCACCAGATCCGCCACGAAGCGGACGCAGGCGCGCAGGGGATGGACGGACATGGGGTCACCTCCTTGGTTTTCTCAGTATACCATATCAGCGGTGGAAAAAACAGAAAAACCCGTCTGCTTTTGCAGACGGGTTTGCTTTTCTGTCAGTTCGCTCAGCCCAGCTTGTTCAGCTTAACGGTCATCGCGCTCTTCTTGTTCGCGGCATTGTTCTTGTGCAGCAGACCCTTGGCCGCAGCCTGATCCACCGCCTTGACAGCCACCTTGTAAGCGACATCGGCCTCGCTGCGGTTGCCTTCCGCCACCGCGGCGTCAAACTTCTTGATCTCGGTCTTCAGCGCGGACTTCGCGGCCTTGTTCTGCGCGGCCTTGGTCTGGTTGACCAGCACACGCTTCTTGGCAGACTTAATATTCGGCAAACCAAACACCTCCTCCGAATAATTTGAAAATTGCGCACAAATCCTGTGCAGATATGTATTTTAACACCCCGACCCCAAAAAAGCAACAGTTTTTTTTGCTTTTTTCAAAGTTTTCGGATAGTTTTTCCCCAGCCGCAAAAAATAGGGGCAAAGGGCGCAAAAGCCTACCATATCTTGGGTTTGAGGAGTGAAGGGCATGTGGAAAAAACGAACGGATCTTGCCTTGGAGGCCAGAGAGCTGTGGCAGGAGAGCGCACAGGAACAGACCCGGCTGGAGGGGGTGGAGGCCCACTCTGACCGACGGGAGGGCTTCGAGGTGGATACGGTGCGGGTGCTGGATGAGCGGGGTGCCCGGGCGCTGGACAAGCCGGTAGGAAGCTATGTTACCCTCACCCTGGACGGACTGCGCCGCCGGGAGGAGGACGCCTTCGGCCGTGCCGCCCGAGCCATTGCCGGGGAACTGAAGAAGCTGCTGGCCGGGGTGGACGAGCGGGGGACGGTGCTGGTGGCGGGACTGGGAAACCGAGCCATTACCCCGGACGCCATCGGGCCGCTGGTCCACCGGCACACCATGGTCACCCGCCATCTGGTGGAGCAGGTGCCTGAGCATTTTGGCGCCCTGCGGCCGGTGGCCTCCCTGTCCGCGGGGGTGTTGGGCACCACCGGGGTGGAGAGCGGCACGCTGATCCAGGCGGTGTGCCGGGCCATTCGTCCGGCTTGCGTCATCGCGGTGGATGCACTGGCATCCCGGTCCCTGCACCGGGTGTGCCGGACGGTGCAGCTGGCCGATACGGGCATTACCCCCGGCTCCGGGGTGGGCAACCACCGGCAGGCCATTGACCGGAAGACGCTGGGTGTGCCGGTCATCGCCGTGGGTGTGCCCACGGTGGTGGATGGGGCAACACTGGCTATGGACTTGCTGGGACACAGCGAGCCCCCCGAGCTGGCCCGGGGGGTGGAAAACCTGATGGTGACTCCACGGGACATTGACGCCCAGGTGGCCGAGCTTGCCAAGGTCATCGGCTTTGGCATCAATCTTGCTTTGCAGGACGGGCTGAGCGTGGAGGACGTGGAGCTGTTTTTGAGTTAGGAGTTAGGAATGGTTCCGCTCTCCGGCGGCGGGTTTCTGGGGTATTTCGCCTTGCGAGGCAGGATGGGGGTTGTTCCGCACCCGGGCGGGAAGAGATTATTCCGCCGCTCCGGCGGCGGGTTTCTTTTGTCGCTGAACAAAAGAAACCAAAAGTCAGCTTGGAAACCAAGGTTTCCAAGGCCTTCCTTCGGTGCAGGACAAGGAGTTGATTGCCACTGACCCGGCACCGGGTTACGACACGTCCCGCACCCGCTTGCTGTCGCTGTCTGTGCTGACTTGATAGCTTCGGCGGCCGACCAACTGTGCCGGGCTGCGGAGGGCAACGCAAGTCGGCGGGGGAACGGTAGGCAGGAATGCTTGCAGATAGTAGGCAATGCGGCAGCACAAATCGGCGCTGTATTGGTCAGATGTGTCCGCCGGCCGATTGGCAGGATAGCCCCGGAGATTGCCAAAAGGATGTTCTAAGAAACCAGGGGTTTCTTCACGCCTTTTTCTTGTCTTTTGTGGCGCTACAAAGAACACCCGCCCGGGGGCGGAACAATCCCTCCTCGCCCCGCAGGGCGAACACTTCACTCTGCCTCTCTCTTGTTCGTTAGACCCAGCAAATAATCCACACTGGTATGATGGAGCTGCGCCAATTTAATCAGGATTTCTGGCGGGATGGTACGGGCTCCCGTTTCATAGTTGCTGTATGTCTGCTGGGAGCAATTTATTTTTTCGGCTATCTGTCGCTGTGACAAATCGGCATCTTCCCGCAAATCTTTAATTCGCTGATACATTTTCTTCACCTCAAACCCAATATAACCAACAACAAATTGTTGTATTGACTTTCACAACAATTTGTTGTAATGTTGGGCTGAGGTGATCCATATGTTCAAAGGTCCGAAGAAAACCGTTTCCCTCGGTCTGCCGGAGGAATATTATGACAAAATCAAGACCTTGGCCGACGACACCTACCGCACCGTCCCCAGTTATATCCGCATGATCGTTTACAACTATCTGCGTCAATTGGACAGGCTGGGCGGACAGGCGGAGGACTGGTGGGTGGTCAAATAAAAACAGCGGCGGAGCGAATGCTCCGCCGCTGTTGGCGTTGTGGGGAAGGATTACAGCTCCACCATCTCGATGGTCTCTTCCTTGATGTTGTGCTTCTTGGCATAGCCGGTGAGCATCAGGGTCAGAGCGCCGTCGCCGGTGACGTTGCAGGCGGTGCCGAAGGAGTCCTGCAGGGCGAAGATGGTCAGCATCAGACCGGTGCCCGCCTGGTCGAAGCCCAGCACGGACATGATCAGACCCAGGGAGGCCATCACCGTGCCGCCGGGCACGCCGGGGGCGCCGATGGCGAACACGCCCAGCAGCAGGCAGAACAGGATCATGGAGCTCAGGGAGGGCAGCTGGCCGTACAGGATCTTGGACACCACCATCACGAAGAACACCTCGGTGAGCACGCTGCCGCACAGGTGGATGTTGGCAAACAGGGGGATGCCGAAGTCCACCATATCCTTACGCAGGACTTTGGACTTGTGAGCGCAGGTGAGAGCCACGGACAGGGTGGCGGCGGAGCTCATGGTGCCCACGGCGGTGATGTAGGCCGGGCCGTAGTGCTTGACTACCTCGATGGGGTTGGTGCCGGTGTAGATGCCGGCCACGCCGTACAGCACACCCATCCAGATGTAGTGACCGATCATGACAATGACAATGACGATGAGGAACACGGGCAGCTGGCCGGTGATGGTGCCGTCATAGGAAAGACCGGCAAAGGTGCAGCCGATGAAGAAGGGCAGCACGGGGATGACGATCTTGGACACGATCTTCAGCACGATCTGCTGGAACTCAGCCAGAACGCGGATGATGGTATTGGCCTTGGTCCACACGGCGGCCAGACCGATCAGCACGGAGAACACCAGCGCGCTCATCACGGGCATGATCTGGGGAATGTCCAGCTGGAAGGCCACGGCGGGCAGATCCTTCAGTCCGTCCACGTTGCTGGCGATGTTCAGGCCGGGGATGATGGCATAGCCCGCGCCCATGGACAGGAAGGCGGCCAGAATGGAGGATACGTAGGCCAAAATCAGAGCCACGGTGAGCATCCGGCTGGCGGAAGCGCCCAGCTTGGTGATGGAGGGGGCGATAAAGCCAATGATGATCAGGGGCACGCAGAAGGTGATGACCTGACCCATAATGTACTTGGCGGTGACGATGACGGTCATCAGACCCTCCGGGGCAAACAGACCCACGACCATGCCCAGAAGCAGGCCGATGAGCAGCTTGGCGGGGAGACTTTTCAGGATTTTCATGATGTTCCTCCTCAATGAGTTCTTCTCTTTTTGCCGGAAGCAAAAATCACTTACAGTATACTAAATCGTTTGGGGAAATGCAACTGCTTTTATGC
>JAZUOI010000012.1:0-15449 GCA_045604585.1 Lawsonibacter sp.
GAAACCAAAAGTCAGCTTGGAAACCAAGGTTTCCAAGGCCTTCCTTGGGTGCAGGACAAGAAGTTGGTTGCCACTGACCCCGCACCGGGTGGCGGCACCTTCCCCACCCGCTTGCTGCCGCTGTCTGCACAAACCCGCCGGTTGTTACGGCCCATCAACCGTGCCGGGCTGCGGCGCACCAATCGGTGCGTAGAGGCGGCCTTTGGCCGCCTGCTGGAAACTTTATTCTTGCTCAAAAGCCGGCGGAGTGGGATAGACATGACAGATTGGGATTTGTCGAATAGGTTTCTCTAGTGGGAATGACGGATAAGGGGATGTTCCGCCTGCGGGCGGGTGTCTTTTGCAGCGCCACAAAAGACACGAAAAGGGCGCTAAGAAACCCATGGTTTCTTAGAACTTCCTTTTGGCTGTATCCGTGGCTATCCTACCAGTCGGCCGGCGGAGCCATCTGACCCATTCAGCACCGATTTGTGCTGCCGCATTGCCTACTATCCGCAAGCATATGGGTCTACCGCACCCCGCCGGCTATTGAGCAGAAACGAAAACTGCGTCGCAGCAGGCGCTTTTTCCCGAAGGACGGCAAGCCAATTGTATTGAGCGGGGCGGCAGCCGAATCGACGCTTGCACAGTCCTGTTACGATAGCGCCGAACGCGAGGAAAATCTCACGCAAACGAGCTGTTTTCTCCGGGGTCCGGGGTGCGGAGTGTATGAGATGCAGGCACGAAGGGCCCAATCTCATCCCACTCGAACCCCGGTGGCGTTTTGCCTACTTTGCCGCCGCGGGCAAAGTAGGTTGCCCCGCAGGGCAAAAGAGGAAGACAAATCACAATTTGTCTACTTGTATATTTGCGGCAAAAAGGGAAACAGTAACCCCAGAAAGTGGGGTATGCCGCATGGAACGAAAAAAACTGGGTGGACAGACGGTGGAGTTGTCCCATCCGCCCGTCATTCTGGGTCATGCCAACGTGGTGGGCAAAAAAGAGGGCGAGGGCCCGCTGAAGGATACCTTCGACTATATCGACGCCGACGACACCTTCGGTCAGCCCAGTTGGGAAAAGTCGGAGAGCCAGATGCAGAAGCAGGCGCTGACCATGGCCATGGAGAAAGCGGCAGTGAGCGCCGTGGAGCTGGACTATCTGTTTGCCGGTGACCTGCTCAACCAGTGCATCAGCTCCTCCTATGCCGCCCGGGAACAGAACGTGCCCTTTTTTGGGCTGTACGGTGCCTGCTCCACCATGGGGGAGAGCATCGCCCTGGCCTCCATGACCCTGGACGGCGGCTTTGGAAAATACGCAGCGGCGGTGGCCTCCTCTCACTTCTGTTCGGCGGAGCGGCAGTACCGAAATCCTCTGGAATACGGCAGTCAGCGCACCCCCACCGCCCAGTGGACGGTGACGGGCGCAGGGGCGGTGGTGCTGGGCAGGGAGGGGAATGGCCCCCGGGTCACCCACTGCACCATCGGCCGCATCGTGGACAAGGGCGTATGTGATGCCAACAACATGGGCGCGGCCATGGCTCCCGCGGCGGCGCAGACTATCTGCACCCACCTGCGGGACACGGGGCGCGGCCCGGATTTCTATGACCGCATCATCACCGGCGATCTGGGCACGCTGGGCAGCGAACTACTGCTGGAACTGCTGCGGAGAGAGGGGTACGACCTGCGGGACAACCACGCCGACTGCGGCGTGCTCATCTTCGACCTGCAGAACCAGGACGTCCACTGCGGCGGCTCGGGCTGCGGCTGCTGCGCCAGTGTGCTCACCGGACACCTGTTGGAGCAGCTGAAGCAGGGCGTGTGGAAGAACATTCTGTTCTGTCCCACCGGGGCGCTCCACTCGCCCACCTCTGCCATGCAGGGGGAGTCCATTCCCGGCATCTGCCACGCGGTGGCGCTGACGGGCGGAAAGTGAGGAAGGAACATGGAGTATTTCAACGCATTTTTATGCGGCGGCATCCTGTGCATCATCGGACAGGTGCTCATTGACCGCACCAAGCTCACCCCGGCGCGCATTCTGGTCAGCTACGTGGTGGCCGGTGTGGTACTGGGAGGCTTGGAACTTTACAAGCCGCTGGTGGACTGGGCGGGGGCGGGCGCGACCGTGCCCCTGACCGGGTTTGGCTACCTGTTGTCCGAGGGGGTGCGGGAGGCGGTGGCAGAAAAGGGCTTGGCCGGGGCGCTCACCGGCGGGCTCACCTCTGCGGCGGGCGGCGTGACGGCGGCGGTGTTCTTTGCCTTTGTGGTGGCGCTGCTGTTTAAGGCCAAGCCCAAACGTTAATGAAATGAGGTAATTATGATGAAGTATCCTGACTTGAACGCTTTGCTGGATGCCCAGCCGGAAGCAAAGGCCTATTTCCGTTCCCTGCCAGACTACGTTCGCCAACAGATCAGCGCCCGCCCCGGCGGAGTCAATTCCTTTGAGAGCTTGAAGGACTATGCGGAAAACCTGACCCGGGGAGACGGCTGAACGATTCAAAATTTGGCAGGCCGCCCGGCCTTGAGGCGGTTGGCTTTTGGCTTGAAAAAGGCGGGAAAACTGGTATAATAGAGGCATACCAATTCGACTTGTTCGGGAAAGAAGGCTATGCCATGCCCAATCAGGAGCCAACACGTACCATTTCCTATATTTGCCCCCGCTGCCGCCAGTCGGTCATCGTGGAGAAAAGTCTGTTTGCCCTGGCCGCCGCGCCGGTAAAGGTGCCTTGCCCCTGCGGGGGTTCGGCGCTGGAGGTGGAGCTGCTGCCGGACAAGGCGCGTCTGCGCGTGCCCTGCCTGTACTGCGGCAAGGAGCATGCGGTCTCCTGCGCCGCCTCTGCTTTTGTGGGGCAGGAGGCGCTGGTGTTCTCCTGCGCCACCTCGGGAATGGACTGCTGCTACGTGGGACAGGAGGCAGCAGTGTACGCTGCCACCGCCCGGCTGGAGCAGACGGTGGACCGTCTGGAGCAGGCGGGCGGCGAGGAACAGGCCTTTTTGAACGAAGTGGTCATGCAGGAGGTGCTTTCCGAGCTGAAGGACATCGCCCAGCGGGACGGCATATCCTGCGCCTGCGGAAGCAAGGGCTGGACCTTCCGGGTCAATTACAGTACCGTAGACCTGATTTGCACCGGCTGCGGCGCTCAGATGCGTTTGGGCGCGGCCACAGCGGACGACATTGACAGCATCTGCTGCAAGCACACCCTGCGCATCGGCGGAAGAAAGGAATGAGGACATGAGCGTTTGGTACGAGCATAAGACGCTCATTGACACCCGGGACGTGGACGGGCGGGGCCACTGCCGCCCCTCCGCGCTGCTGGGTCACCTGCAGGAGGCGGCTACTCTGGCCGCCGAGGGACGGGGCTTTGGCCGGGACATGCTGATGGCGCGCTACGGCGCGTTCTGGATGCTGGCCCGGCTGTGGTACCGGGTGGAGCGGCCGATACGCTGGGGTGAGGAATTGACCATACATACCTGGCACCGGGGCGGCAAGGGTGCATCCATGTACCGTGATTTCGACCTGTATGTGCAGGGGGAACGCGTGGGGGAGGCAGTGTCCGTCTGGGTGCTGGTGCAGTTGGCCGACCGAAAGATGCTGCGCCTGTCCCAAGTCCCGGAATTGGAAGGGACTGAGGGCGGCGAACGGAATAAAAACATTCAGCTCAATAAGTTGCGCATGCCGGAGAACATGCAACTGACCGAACGCCGGCTGATGCATTACAGCGACACGGATATCAACGCCCACGTAAACAATACCCGCTATGCCGACTTTGCCTGCGACGCCATCCACGCCGAGGGGCTGGGGGAGGGGCAGTTTATTCGGGAAATGCAGCTGGGCTATCACGCCGAGTGCCGCCCGGGGGAGGTCATCGACCTGCTCTGTGCCCGGGAGGGGGATGCGTATTTTGTCCACGGTATAGACGAAAGCGGCAAAAGCCGCTTTGATGTGCGGCTCATTCTTGGGCAAGACATTCCTTGACAAGCCCCGCCGCGGGCGGTAAAATATCTAAAATGGCATTTTGTATAGTTACTTCGATCCTTCGAAGTTGGAACAGCGAAAAGGAGTTGTTGAAACATGGACGCCTCTCAGAAGTTTCTCAAAAAGGGTTTGACCTTTGACGACGTGCTGCTGGTGCCCGCGGCCAGTGATGTGCTGCCTGCCGACATCGACCTGCACACCCAGCTGACCCGCAAGATCCGGCTGAACATTCCCCTGATCAGCGCCGCCATGGACACGGTTACCGAATACCGCATGGCCATCGCCATCGCCCGTGAGGGCGGCATCGGCATCATCCACAAGAATATGTCCATCAGCCAGCAGGCCGAGCAGGTGGACATGGTCAAGCGCAGCGAGAACGGCGTGATCACCAACCCTTTCTGGCTGGCTCCCGGCCATACCCTGGCCGAGGCGGACGAGCTGTGCGCCAAGTTCAAGATCTCCGGTGTGCCCATCTGTGACAACGGCAAGCTGGTGGGTATCATCACCAACCGCGACATGAAGTTCGAGACGGACATGACCCAGCTGATCGACAACGTGATGACCAAGGAAAACCTGGTCACCGCCCCCGAGGGCACAACCCTGGCCGAGGCCAAGGAGATCCTGCGCCGCCACAAGATCGAGAAGCTGCCCATCGTGGACAAGAACTTCCACCTGAAGGGCCTGATCACCATCAAGGACATTGAGAAGGCCGAGGTGTATCCCAACTCCGCCCGTGACGAGCGTGGCCGGCTGCTGGTGGGTGCGGCCATCGGCGCCACCGCCGACGTTCTGGACCGTGTGGCTGCGCTGGTGGAGGCGGGTGTGGACGTGCTGGCGCTGGACTCCGCCCACGGTCACAGCAAGAATATCATTGAAACCGTCCGCCGGGTGAAGGCCGTCTACCCCGACGTGCAGCTCATTGCCGGCAACGTGGCCACTGCCGACGCGACCCGCGACCTGATCGAGGCGGGCGCCGACTGCGTCAAGATCGGTATCGGCCCCGGCTCCATCTGCACCACCCGCGTGGTGGCCGGCATTGGCGTGCCCCAGATCACCGCGGTGTTTGACGCGGCTCAGGTGGCGGCCGAGTACGGTGTGCCCATCATCGCCGACGGCGGCGTGAAGTACTCCGGTGACATTGCCAAGGCCATCGCCGCCGGCGCCAACGTGGTCATGCTGGGCTCTCTGCTGGCCGGCTGCGAGGAGTCTCCCGGCGAGACCGAGATCTATCAGGGACGTCAGTTCAAGGTGTACCGCGGCATGGGTTCTCTGGCTGCTATGGCCAAGGGCTCCAAGGACCGCTACTTCCAGCAGGACAACAAGAAGCTGGTTCCCGAGGGCGTGGAAGGCCGTGTCCCCTACAAGGGAGCGGTGGGCGAGACCATCTATCAGCTTATGGGCGGCCTGCGCTCCGGCATGGGCTACACCGGCTGCCACACCGTGGACGAGCTGCGGGAGAATGCCCAGTTCATCCAGATCACGGCCGCCGGCTTGCGTGAGTCCCATCCCCACGACATCTATATCACCAAGGAAGCCCCCAACTACACCATCAGCCCCAACGGCTAATGTAGCTTCAAAGACCGCACTCGGTAGAGTGCGGTCTTTTTTTGCCCAATTGGTAAAATTTTATTGACACGGGGCAGGGGAGCGGATACAATAAAACTGTCTCAAATGAGACAGAAGAAGGTGAACCTATGGAGCGAGCTCTGTCCCCATCAGAGTGGCAGCTGCTGACCGAATGCCCTCTGTTCCGGGGCTGCGAGGGGGAGGAAATACAGGCTGCGCTGGAAGATGCAGAATGTACCCTTTCGGTCTATGAAAGCGGGCAGACCGTATACCAGCCGGATCGGTTTGCCCGGTGTCTGGGCGTTCTGCTGTCCGGTGGGATCCGGGTGAGCCGGGATTCCCTGGCCATCAGCGTGCTGTCCCCGGGTGATCTGTTTGGCGCGGCCGCCCTGTTCAATGACCGGACGGACTATGCCACCACCCTGACCGCCTGCGCCTCATGCCGGGTGATGCTGCTCTCCCAGCAGCTGGTCAGCCGGCTGATGGACGCAAGCCCACGCATCCGGGACAATTACATTCGCTATCTGTCCGGACGCATTTGCTTTCTCAGCGGGCGCATCCGTTCTCTGGCGGCAGAGGGAGCGGAGGGAAAGCTGAAACAGCACCTGCTCACCACCCTGTCTCCCACGCGACCCCGGCTGACCTGTCCGGCCACCGAGCTTGCCCAGCGTCTTGGCATCAGCCGTGCTTCCCTCTACCGTGCCTTTGACACGCTGGAGGAGCAGGGACTGATCCGCCGGGAGGGGCGCAGTATTCTCGTCCCTGACCTTGGCGCATTGGACGCCGCTTCTGTCTAAGTAGTAACAAGAAAGGAAGTATCCCCATGAAAAAACGTACATTTGCTTTGCTGATGAGCCTTGTTTTGCTGCTGGGCATCACCGCCTGCGGCAAGCCTGCTGTCACCGGCAGCTCTTCCGACCCCGCGCCCGAGGTCTCCCAATCTCAGGCGGAGGTTGTCGTGAGCGACCCGGTGGATGTGATGGTCCTGTCCGGCCCCACCGGTGTGGGCGCGGCCAAGATGATGGCCGACTGCGAAGCGGCCGGAGACGCCGCCGCTTACAACTTTACTGTGGTGGCCGGCAACGACGAGGTAGCGCCTGCCCTTGCCAAGGGGGAGGTGGACATCGCCTGTATCGCCACCAACATGGCCGCCAACCTGTATAACAAGCAGACGGATATCCAGGTGCTGGCGGTGAATACCCTGGGCGTACTGTACATTCTGGAAAAGGGGGAGAGCGTCACCGACATTGCCTCCCTCAAGGGCAAGACCATCTATGCCACCGGCAAGGCGGCCAACCCGGAGTACATTCTCAGCCACGTGCTGACCCAGAACGGGGTAGACCCGGTCAGGGAAGTGGACATCCAGTGGATGACTCCTCAGGAGGTCCCCGCCAAGATGGTGCAGTCCACCGACGGTGTGTGCATACTGCCCGTGCCCGCTGCCACCGCTCTGATGATCAAGGACGCTACCGTGCGTGAGGCCATCAACGTCAGTGCCGAGTGGGATCAGGTGGCGGAGAACCCGCTGGTCATGGGCTGTGTGGTTGCCCGTACCGCCTTTATTGAGGAAAATCCCGCGCTGGTGGAGCAGTTCCTGACTGAGTATGAGCAGTCCATCAACTACATGAAGGACGAGGCCAATTCCGCTTCCGCTGCGGAGTATGTGGCTCAGTTCGGCATCACCGCCAACGCCGCCATCGCCGCCAAGGCCATCCCCCAGTGCAATCTGACCTACCTGGCGGGAGATGAGATGCGCACCGCCATTCAGGGTTATTACGAGGTGCTGTTCACCGCCGACCCCGCTGCCATCGGCGGCGGCAATCCCGACGATGCGTTCTACTACATCCCTTAACCGACTGCTCCGGACAGCGGCGGCAGTGGTGTTCTGGCTAGCGGTGTGGCAGTTCGGGGCATGGCAGGTGGGACGGGAGCTGTTCCTGCCCGCACCGCTGACGGTGCTGCGCCGGCTGGTGGAACTGTCCGCAACGGGGGAGTTCTGGCTGACCGCCGGTCTGACCCTTGGCCGGGTGCTTCTGGGCATGGTGTGGGGGACGGTGCTGGGCTGCGCCCTTGCTGTCTTGACCGCTTCCAGCCGGTGGCTGGACACCATCCTGTCTCCGGCGGTAGGGGTGGTGCGTGCCACCCCGGTGGCCTCCTTTATCCTGCTGGTCTTTTTGTGGACGGATCGGGATCAGGTGCCCGTCATCATCGCGGCGCTGATGGTGCTGCCCGTGGTGTGGGGCAACGTGACCCGGGGCATCCGGGAGTGTGACCCCAAGCTGCTGGAGATGGCTCGGGTGTACCGCTTTTCCCGCTGGAAAACGGTGCGGCTGATTCGCCTGCCTGCCGTGCGCCCCTACTTTTTGAGCGCCCTGACCACCTCCATGGGTCTTGCGTGGAAGTCCGGGGTAGCGGCGGAAGCGTTGGTATGGCCCAAGTACGCCGTAGGCACGCAGATTTACAACACCAAGCTCTATCTGGAAACGGCGGATCTGTTTGCCTGGACACTGGTGGTTATCTTGTTCAGCCTTGTGCTGGAACGGCTGGTCACCGGATTGATCCGCCGTGTGGGGGGAGGGGAAGAACCGTGATCGTGTTGGAACGGGTTTCCCTATCCTATGGGGATAAGCGGGTGCTGGAGGATTGTTCCCTTACTCTTCCGGAGCGGGGCGTTACCGTCCTGTCCGGACCCTCCGGCTGCGGAAAGACCACCCTGCTGCGTTTGCTGGCCGGGCTGGAGCAGCCGGAGCAGGGGCGTGTGGTGGGGGTGAATCCCCGCAAGACGGTGCTGCTGTTTCAGGAGGATCGGCTCATCCCCGGACGCACGGTGCTCCAGCAGATGACCGATGTGCTTCCTCCCGAAAGAAAGAACGAGGCCGGGCAGTGGTTGGAACTGGCCGAGCTGACCGGCGAGGAGGAGCTTCTGCCCCGGCAGCTGTCCGGCGGCATGAGCCGCCGTCTGGCCTTTGTCCGGGCGCTGGCATTGGGCGGGGAACTGTACCTGCTGGACGAGCCCTTTACCGGCATCGACCTGCCCCGGTGCAGGCGTCTGATGCAGGCGCTGCGGCAGCTGGATGCTCCGGTGCTGCTGGCCAGCCACGAGCCGGAGATCCTTGCCCTGGCCGATCATGTGCTGCGGCTGGATGGTCCGCCCCTGCGCATCTGCGAGGAATAAGAGATACGGGTCTGTACAAATCGGTACAGACCCGTATTTTTTATTTTCCCATCATGTGGGTGAAGCCGTCCACCGCGTCGGAAATGGTGTCCATGGCATCGTTGACCGCATGGTTGACACTTCGTACCGCCCGGTTGGCCGCCCGGCGCACGTCTTTCTGGGACGCAGCCACCATCATCCCGACCACCGCGCCGGTCACCAGACCCACGCCCATGCCGCAGGTAAATTTACCGCACATCATAACCAAAAGCCTCCTTTCCGTTTTCTATCATTATTCTGTCCCGAAAAAACAAAAAATTCGTTGCTAAAATATGCGTGTTCTTTTATAATATAAGTTAGAAGTCGTATGCGCCGTTTGGTACGAGATCGGCGGCGACATACTCCATAGGTAAGGAGAACGACCATGAAATTGCTTATCAAGCGCGGACGGCTGATCGATCCGGTAGGCGGGATCGGCGGTGTGATGGATCTGCTGATCGAGGATGGACGCATCGCCAGTCTGGGCAGTGATCTGGGAAACACGGCGGACGAGATTTTAGACGCGAATGGTCTGGTGGTGTGCGCGGGTCTGGTGGATATGCACGTGCACCTGCGTGACCCCGGCTTTGAGTACAAGGAAGATATATTTACCGGCACGCTGGCCGCCGCCCGAGGCGGCGTGACCACTGTTGCCTGTATGCCCAACACCAAGCCGGCTACCGACGGCCCGGAGCAGATCCGCTACGTGCAGGAAAAGGCGGCTACGGCCTGCGGCGTGCGGGTCTATCCCGTGTGCGCGGTGACCCGGGGACAGCAGGGGCAGGAGCTGACCGACGTGGAGCAGGCGAAAAAGGCGGGTGCCCCCGCCCTGTCCGACGACGGCTTCCCTATCGACAGCGCCAATGTTATGCGAGATGCCCTCATCCGCGCCAAACGGTACGACCTGCCCGTCCTGTCTCACTGTGAGTATGGGGACATGGTGAAAAACTATGCTGTGAATGAGGGGCGTGTGTCCCGCCAGCTTTGGTTGGAGGGGCGCCCCGCCATCGCCGAAGAACTCATGGTCATGCGGGATGCCATGCTGGCCGAGGAGACGGGAGCCCACGTGCACATTCAGCACGTTTCCACCGGCAAGAGCGTGGACATCATCCGCAAAATGAAGAAAAAGGGCGTGCCCATCACCTGCGAGACCTGCCCTCAGTACTTCACCCTGACCGAGGACGAGATCCTGCGCTGCGGCTCTCAGGCCCGGGTCAATCCCCCTCTGCGCACCAAGCGGGACGTGGAGGAGATCATCCGCGGTCTGCAGGACGGCACCATCGACGCCATTGTTACCGACCACGCCCCCCACTCCGCTGAGGAGAAGGCGCGCCCCCTGGAGAAAGCGCCCTGCGGCATGGTGGGTCTGGAAACCTCCCTGGCAGTTACCCTGACCGCCCTGTACCACACGGGCAAGCTGGAGCTGGACGCCATCATCCGCAAGATGACGGTCAATCCCGCCAACATCCTGCGCCTGAGCGCCGGGCGGCTGGCCATCGGCGCGGACGCGGATGTGACCATCTTCGACCCCAATGAGGAGTGGGTGGTGGACCCGGAAGAATTCGCCTCCAAAGGCCGAAACACCCCCTTTACCGGCCATACCCTTAGGGGCCGGGTGAAGTACACCATCGTGGGCGGAAAGGTCATCTATCAGGACACTTAAGGCGGGTGGGATCATGAACAACAGAAAAATGCAGTATTTGCTCTGGCTGGGCGTGCTCATTCTGCTGGAGGCTCTCGTAATCATTGCTGAATTTCGTTCCCCCACGGTGCACAGAGGCTTCACGGCGCTGATGTGGGCTGTGTACTGGCTGTGGAACGGCATTTTGCTGATGGCAGACCTGCATCCGGAATGGAGAAAATGGGACCGTTGGGAGCGGAAGGCATACGGCCTTTCCTTTGCGGTCATGGGCGTGTGCTTCTTTCCCGTTTTCATTGGCTGGATAACCAATGTGTGGGTGTATTGTGCGCTGGTATTCCTGCCCGCCGGCCTGGTTGCTCTGGTTGGGCGGTTCTGGTACGTGGAACGCAAACGAAGTGAAGAGTGGAAAAAACAAAATCAAATCGAAAGGGATTGAGATATATGTCGTTTGATATTTTGCAGGATAAAATTCGCGCCATGAAAAACCCCACGGTGGCGGGTTTGGACGCGCGCATCGAGTACGTGCCCGAGTACATCCGCAAGGCCGCCTTTGAGGAATACGGCGTGGGTCTGAAAGGTGCGGCAGAGGCCATCTGGCAGTTCAACGTGGGGCTGATCGACGCCTTGTGTGACATCGTGCCCGCCGTCAAGCCCCAGGCCGCCTATTACGAAAACTTGGGCTGGCAGGGCATGGAGATGCTGGAGCGCACCATCGCCTATGCTAAGAGCAAGGGTCTGTTCGTCATCGCCGATATCAAGCGGGGCGACATCGGCTCCACCGCCAGCGCCTATGCCGAGGGCTGGCTGTCCGGAGCAAAGATCGAGGGACAGATGTTCAAGTCCTTTGACGCGGACTGCGTCACCCTGAACGGCTACATGGGCTCGGACTCCATCAAGCCCTTCCTGGAGGCCGCCAAGGGGGAGGATAAGTGCGCCTTCGTGCTGGTCAAGACCTCCAATCCCGGCTCGGGCGAGCTGCAGGATCTCGTGGTGGGGGACAAGGCCATCTACCGTGTGATGGGCGAGCTGAATGAGTCCATCGCCGCCGGTACCGAGGGCAAGTACGGCTATACCATGGCCGGCGCGGTCACCGGCGCCACCTATCCCGCCCAGATCGAGGCGCTGCGCACCCAACTTTCCAAGACCTTCTTCCTCGTCCCCGGCTACGGCGCCCAGGGCGGCACGGCGGAGGATGTGAAGTACGCCTTTGATAAGTTCGGCCACGGCGCCATCGTCAACTCCTCCCGGGGCATCATGTGCGCCTGGCAGAAGACGGGAGGCGACGGCCACGACTTCAAGGAAGCCGCCCGCAATGCCGCCATCGCCATGCGGGACGATATTGCCCGCTTCGTCACCATCGAGTAAGGACGTGTTATCGTGAAAGTAGAACGCAAGTGTAAGATCGTGGAAAAGACCCTGCTGGGCGACGCGATCTATCTAACGCTGGAAGCGGGGGACATGGTGCGCACCAGCTTCAAGGGCCCCGGCCAGTTTGTCCATATCAAGTGCGGCGATGCCCAGCTGCTCCGCCGCCCCATCTCCGTGTGCCTGTGCAGTGAGGATGAGCCGGCCGACCTTGTGAGCATCGTCTTTGAGGTGCGGGGCGAGGGCACGGCGTGGCTTGCCCAGCGAGAAGTGGGGGAGGCGCTGGACGTGCTGGGTCTGGCCGGAAACGGTTTCCAGTTGGGAGCGGACAAGCGCTGCCTGTTGGTGGGCGGCGGCATCGGTATCCCCCCCATGCTGGGCTGCGCCTCCTACTTTGACCGTTCCACCGCCGTTCTGGGTGGCCGCTCCAAGGACAAGATCATCCTCACCGACCGCTTTGAGGTGTGCTGTGACAAGGTGATGATCGCCACCGACGACGGTTCTGTGGGTCACCACGGCTTTGTGGACACCCTGGTGCGGCAGGAGTTGGAGCAGGACAAGGGGTATGATTACGTTCTGGCTTGTGGCCCCAAGCCCATGCTGCGCAACGTGGCAAAGGTGGCCGAGGAATTCGGCGTTTCCTGCCTTGTGTCTATGGAAGAGCGCATGGGCTGCGGTATCGGTGCCTGTTTGGTATGCGCCTGTGACATGGCAGACGGCAGCCGCAAGCACGTGTGTAAGAATGGCCCGGTGTTCGATGCCAAGGAGGTGGACTGGAATGCCTGATATGAGCGTTAATCTGGCGGGCATGACCATGAAAAACCCCATCGTGGTGGCCTCCGGCACCTTCGGCTTCGGCCGGGAGTACAACGAGTTTTTTGATCTGTCCGAGCTGGGCGGCATCTGTGCCAAGGGTCTGACCCTTTTGCCTCGGGAGGGCAATCCCGCCCCCCGTATTGCGGAGACTCCCATGGGCATTCTCAACTCCGTGGGTCTGCAGAACCCCGGCGTGGATGCCTTTGTGAAAGAGGAACTGCCCTTCCTGCGGCAGTTTGACACCAAAGTGATCGCCAACATTTCCGGCAACACCCCGGAGGAGTACGGCATCATGTGCGACAAGCTGTCCGCTGCGGGTGTGGACATGATCGAGGTGAATATCTCCTGTCCCAATGTGAAAGCGGGCGGACTTGCCTACGGCACCCGACCCGATCTGGCGGCGGAAGTGACCGAGATGGCCAAGAAGCACGCAGGCAGCGTGCCCGTGATGGTCAAACTGTCCCCCAACGTGACCGACATCACCGAAATCGCCAAGGCGGTGGAGGGAGCGGGAGCGGACGCGGTATCCCTGATCAATACCATCCGTGGTATGCGCATCGACGTGAACACCCGCCGCCCGGTGCTGAAGATGAACACCGGCGGCATGTCCGGCCCAGCCGTCCTGCCCGTTGCTGTGCGCATGGTGTGGGAGGTGGCAAACGCCGTGAACATTCCCGTTCTGGGCATGGGCGGCGTAGCCAAGGGCGAGGATGCGGCTCAGTTGATGCTGGCCGGTGCTGCCGCCGTGGCAGTTGGTACAAGCCTGTTTGCCGATCCCTATGCCGCCATCCGGGTGCGGGACGAGCTTGCCGCCATCGCGGACAAGCAGGGGCTTGCATCCGTCAGTGAGCTGACGGGCGGCGTAAAACCTTGGTAAAACCGCAATCCTCGCAAAAAGGAACGATGCTATGACAACGATTTATCTGATCCGCCATGCGGAGGCGGAGGGCAACCTCTACCGCCGCATCCACGGACACTATAACGCACTGGTCACCGACAACGGATACAGCCAGATCGCCGCCCTGGAACAGCGCTTTGCGGGTGTTCATATTGACGCGGTCTATTCCAGCGACCTGTTTCGCACCATGACCACCGCCGGGGCGATCTATAAGCCCCGTGGTTTGGAGCTGCACACCGACCCCGACCTGCGGGAGATCTGCATGGGCGACTGGGAGGACACCACCTGGGGCTATCAGGGGCATTTTATGGGCGATGAACTGGGACAGTTCAACCGCCTTGTGCCCCACTGGAAAGCACCCGGCGGGGAGAGTCGCGTGGAGCTGGGACAGCGGGTGTATGCCGCTATGTGCCGCATCGCCGCCGCCCACCCCGACCAGACGGTGGCGGTGGTCAGCCACGGCACGGCCATTCAGCAGTTTTCTGTCACGGTACAGCAGCTGCCCCCGGAGCGCTGGCACGAATCTCCCCACACGGACAATACCTCCGTGTCCTGCTTCACCTTTGATGGGGAGAAGTTTACCATGTGCTACGAGGGAGATAACTCCCATCTGAACGAGGAAAATTCCACCCTCGCCCACCAGAACTGGTGGAAGGGGCTGGAGTCGGAGCGGGACATCAACCTGTGGTACCGCCCCATTGATTGGAAGACGGAGCGGGATCTGTACATCGCTGCCCGCAGTGACGCCTGGCACAACACCCATGTGAACGGCCCGGCCTTTGAGCCCCACGGATACCTGCGGGACGCCGAGGAGCACCTTTCCCAGTCCCCCTGGGGGGTGACCATGGCCTTTGACCGGGATGAATGGGTGGGCATCGTACAGATGGATGCCAAACGGTACCGTGAGGACAACGCGGGCTATCTTCCGTTTTGCTACGTGGACTATCAGCGCCGTGACCAGCATCTGGGCATCCAGCTCATCGGGCAGGCGGTGTCCTATTTCCGCCCCATGGGACGGGACAAGCTGCGTCTGCGCTGCGCCCCCTACAACGACCACGCCCAGCACTTCTACGCCAAGCACGGCTTCGTGAAGATTGGCGAGGAACAGGGCAGCCGCGTGCCGTTGGACATTCTGGAAAAGTACATCGGTTACGACAAATGATCGGGTAGGGCGGGGGCTTGCCCCCGCCGAAACCCGGTTTGCATCAGGCGGCGGGGGCAAGTCCCGCCCTACCGTGTTAAGGATGATTGCTATGAGCTTTGATCGTGATCTGTTTCTCCCCGTGACAACTGAAGACATGCGCCGCCGGGGCTGGGACGGTTACGATTTTCTGGTCATCACCGGCGATGCCTATGTGGACCACCCATCCTTTGGAACTACCATCATCGCAAGAGTGCTGGAGGCGGAGGGATTTCGGGTGGCCATCATGGCGCAGCCTGATTGGAAAGACCCCAAGGCATTTACCGCATTGGGGCGCCCCCGTCTGGGTGTGATGATCTCCGGCGGCAATATTGACTCCATGGTGGCACACTATACCGCCGCCAAAAAGCGCCGCCACGACGATGCTTATTCCCCCGGAAGAATGCCCGGTCTGCGCCCCGACCACGCCACCGTGGTCTACTCCAACCGGGTGCGTCAGGCCTTTGGAAATATCCCCATCGTCATCGGAGGTCTGGAGGCCAGTCTGCGCCGGTTCGCCCACTATGACTACTGGGAGGACAAGGTGCGCCGCTCCATCCTCTTTGACGCTCAGGCCGATATCATGGTCTACGGCATGGGCGAGTACGCCACGCTGGAAATTGCCGCCCGTCTGGCCTCCGGCACCCCCGTCAGCGAGATCACCGATGTGCGCGGTACCGCTGTGGCCGCCAAATTCCCCGCGGTATGTGCCTATCCCAGAGTGGAAGTCCCCTCCTTCGAGGAGGTCTGCGCCAGCAAAGAGGCCTACGCCCAGGCCAATATGGTGGAATACAACGAGCACGATCCCTTCGTGGGGAAAGCCATCATCCAGAAGCAC
>JAZUOI010000013.1:0-2698 GCA_045604585.1 Lawsonibacter sp.
ATTCCCGCACGCGGAGAACGGCGCCCAGACTTTCGCACATAATCCGGCAGGCTTCGATCTCTTCGGGGGTTTTGTCCTTGTTGACGATGGTCATTTTCACGGTGGGAACATACTTTGCCGCCCTGCGGGTGAAGTCCAGCATGGCGTCCCATGCCTTGTCGCCGTCCCGGGGACGGGTGACCTTCACATACTCCTCGCAGTTGGAGCCGTTCAGAGAGATGGACAGCACATCGATGCGGCCGGCCAGCTCGGGGGTAACGTCCCGGCCATGAATCAGATTGGCGTGGCCGTTGGTGTTGATGCGGATGGGGGGCAGGTTGGGGACTGCCTTTTTCATCTCATCCACCAGCCAAAGAATATCGTCAATGCGGCAGGTAGGCTCTCCGAAACCGCAGAACACGATTTCGGGATAGCTTGCCAGATTGCGCCCCCGCAGGTCATCCAGTGCCTCTTCCCGGGTGGGCTCATGCTCCAGCCACAAGTCGTCGGCGTAAATACTGCCCTTATGGCCGTTGTGGCGCAGGCAGAACACGCAGGCGCAGTCGCAGCGGTTGGTCAGGTTCACATACAGGGAACCTTCGTATTCATAAGAAATGGTCTGCATGGGGTCATCCTCCAATGCGGAAGAATTTTTTGCCGTTTTCACAGGTGATGCGAAGAACCTCTTCGGCGGTGATGTTCCCCTTACATTCAGCCACCTTGGCGGCAGAATAGGGAATCAAGGAAGAATCGCATCGCTTGCCCCGGAAAGGCTCAGGGGCCATGTAGGGGGCGTCGGTCTCCAACATCAAATGCTCCAGCGGCAGCCAATTCAGAATCTCGGGGGCGCGACGGGCATTGTGAAAGGTAATATTGCCGGTGAAGGAGATCATCCAGCCCAGATTGACCAACACCTTGGCGTCCTCCAGACTGCCGGCGTAGCAGTGGAACACGCCCCGGGCGTTGGGGTGGGCGCGCACGATGTCCAAAGTGTCCTTGTGGGCGTCCCGGTCGTGAACGATGGCGGGCAGGTCCAGCTCCTCGCTGAGAGACAGCAGGGCGTCAAACATTTCCCGGGAAAAGGCGCGCTCTTCCTTCTCCTTGACCCAGTAGTAGTCCAGACCGATCTCCCCCACGGCCACCACCTTGGGTTGGGCGCAGAGGGCCTTTATTTTGTCCACATCGGACAGCTTCACGCCCTGCAGGTTTTCGGGGTGAAAGCCTGCGGCAGCATAGATATAGTCGTATTTGGCGGCCAGATCGATGCAGGCCCGGGAGGACTCCACATCGCAGCCGGGGCAGACGATCAACTCCACACCCTTGGCGGGCAGACCGGAAAGAAGTGCATCCCGGTCTGCGTCAAAGGCGTCGTCGTAATAATGAGCGTGGGTATCAAAAAGGCCCATGGCGGTCACCTCATGGTTTTGTTTTGTTCAAAAAATCTGCAGTTGCCGTTTCAGACCAATGCGATCCGATGCAAAAGCCAGGACAATAAAAACAACGCTGCTGGCTGCGGCCTGCACCAATGTCCCCAGAAACTGCGGGACAAAGGCGGCGGCGCTGCCGGCAAAGACCATGCCGGCGACCCCGTACAGGGTGGGAGAGAGCAGACCGGCGATCAAAAGAGCGGCCACATTCCGGCGACAAAGCATTTTATCGTGTTTTCCGGTGAAGGGCAGGCAGATCAGCGCCTTGATGATGACGGTTGGCAGTACCCACATGGGCGCGGTCAGCAGGTCGGCCAGTCCGGCACCCACTGCGCCGGCTGCCACAGCCCACGGTGTGGGCATCAGGCAGGCGCAAAGGTAGATCAGGGTATCGCCCAGGTGGACATATCCGCCGGTGGGCAGAGGAATGTGCAGAACATAGGCGGTGGTTACGGCAATAGCTGCCGCAAACAGGGCGGACCATACCAGATAGCGCAGCTTTTTATTGGCGCGCATCAGCACAGTTTTGCGCCGGCGGGGATGGCGTCGTCCAGCATCAGCAGGTTCAGACGCTCCTCGCCGTCCACCTTATGCACGGCGGAGATCAGCATACCGCAGGAGTCCAGACCCATCATCTTGCGGGGAGGCAGGTTGACAATGGCAACCAGCGTCTTGCCCACCAGATCTTCGGGCTTGTAGTACAGGGCAATGCCGGACAGGATCTGGCGGTCCACACCGGAGCCGTCGTCCAGAGTAAACTGCAGCAGCTTTTTGGACTTCTTGACAGCCTGGCAATCCTTGACCTTGACCACGCGGAAGTCGGACTTGCAGAAGGTCTCAAAGTCCACGGCCTCCTCAGTGTAGGGCTCCAGCTCCACGGCGGGCTTGGCGGGAGCCAGGGCGGCCTGACGGGCCTCCTCCAGCTGGGCCAGAGCCTTCTCCATGTCGATGCGGGGGAACAGGTTCTCGCCCTTGGTGACGGTGACGGTGGGATTCAGGCTGCCCCAGACAGCGGCGGACTCCCAGGTGCGGCAGCCCTCGCAGGCACCCAGCTGCTCAAACAGCTTTGCCATGCTCTCGGGCATGAAGGGGGTCAGCAGCACGCCGCAGATGCGGGTGGTCTCCAGCAGATTGTAAAGTACGGGAGCCAGACGGGCGCCGTTGGCTTCCACGTCCTTGCCCAGAGTCCAGGGAGCGGTCTCGTCGATATATTTGTTGGCGCGCTGGATAACCTTGAACACCTCGGCCAGAGCATTCTGGAAGGCGTATTTTTCCATGTGCTCCTCATACTT
>JAZUOI010000014.1:0-7182 GCA_045604585.1 Lawsonibacter sp.
CGGTCTCCGTGATAACGCAATCGTCCACCGCCACCCCGGCAGAGCTGCCCTTGGCCAGCGTCAGGGTGGAGTCCCAGCCCTGTGTCCCCCGGGCGGTCACCCGGGCGGCCTCAAAGACAAAGTCCCTGCGCTTTTGCTGCAGACCCAGCAGCTGGCGCAGCTGGGCGTTCTCCCGGTTTGCCTCCTCGCCCTGGCGCACCTTGTCCTCCAGCTCGGCCACCTGCCGGCGCAGGTCAGAGCGCTCCTGCTCGGACGCCTGATAGTTGAATACATATTCATATACCCCGTCCACCCAGGTAACTACGGCGTTGATGCCGCCGCGCACCGGAGTGGCCACCGTATTGACGATGGTGCTGACCGGGTCGGTACCGAACACCATGCCGCAGATGCCGATGATCAGAGAGGCGGCGATGGCCAGCACCAACAGCAGCACACCGTGATCCCGTAAAAATTTTTTCACACCATCACTCCCCGTGCCGCGCCAGCGGCTCCACGCCGAACTTGCGCAGCATGCCGGCTAGCCGGCACACCGGCAGCCCGACTACATTGTAATAATCGCCTTGAATTCCCTCTACCAGCACGCAGCCACGACCCTGGATTCCGTAACTACCCGCTTTATCCATGGGTTCAAAGGTGTCCACATAGGCTTCGATCTGCTCCGGGGTCAGGGGGCAGAACACCACCTCGGTCGCCTCATGACCGATCAGTTCCTCCGCTCCACGGCACACGGTCAGCCCGGTATACACCGTATGGCTGCGTCCGGACAGCAGGGTGAGCATCTCCACCGCCTCCTGCCGGCTGCCGGGCTTGCCCAGCACCCTCCCGTCCACGGCCACCACCGTGTCCGCGGCAATGATCAGCGCATCCGGCTCCCGGGCGGCAATTTCCCGCGCCTTCTGCACGGACAGCTGCTCCACCATCCGGGCGGGGGTCAAACCGGGCTCCACCCGCTCCTCCCCCTGTGCCGGACGAACTTCAAAATCCACCACTCCCATGCGCTCCAGCAGCTCCCGCCGCCGGGGGGACTGGGAGGCAAGAATGATCTTCATGGCATAATTCTCCCGTTTCAGTCTTCCAGCGCGGCTTCCGCCGGCCCTGCGGCCAGGGTGGCATCCACCCGGATACTGCGCCCGTAAAGCAGATCGCCGCCCAGCCAAAGGGTCACGCTGCCGGCGCCGTCCACCTGCACCTGTTCCGGCTCCAGCGCCTCTGCCAGCTCGTCAACGGTGAGGGGCTGTCCTTCCTCGTCCTCTTGGCTCATGTCGTTGACCTGCTCAACCACCCGCTCCGCGGCAAAGGCGCGCAGCCTTTTATCCCAATTGTCCGCATCGGCCAGCAGGGCGGCAGCGGTGTCCAGCGCGCCCTTCTCCTCCTGTCCCCGGTCAAAGGCCAGCAGCACCGGCTGTTCCAACCACTTCACCTCGGCCTGGAACTGATCCACCCCGGGGTTCAGGGTAAAAATGCCCAGCGCCCCGCCATCCAGAGTGACGGGCTTGACCTGCTCGTCCAGGATCGCTTTCAGCTCCGGGTCAAATCCCGGCTCGGGCATATCCACCAGCTGGAACACGTCCCCTTCCAGCGCCGGGCGCACCTTGGCCTTGAGGATAAAATTGCGGGGCAGACGCTGGATCAGATAGCCCAGCAGCCGGTCGTCGGCCAGAATTTCCAGGGAGGCCGGCTGGTTATGTACCACAGCGTCAAACTCGTCCATCCACGCTGTCAGAGGCACACGCACCGTCCACAGCTCATCCTCCCCCTCCCGGGTGTGGGACACACCCTGCATCCCGGTCACCGCCACAAGGGTCATCTCTTGGGCGTCAAAGCGCCGGGCAAAGGCCTGCACCTGCTCCTGCTCCGGGGAGAGCTTAGGCTCGCTTTCTTTCTTTTTTCCAAACAGCCACATGGTCACCGCTCCTTGTCTTTGTCTATTTGCCCGTAGAGCCAAAGCCGCCGGCGCCCCGGTCGGTGTCGTCCAGTTCCTCCACTATCCGGAGCTGAGGCCGGAGGACGGGGGCGATCATCAGCTGAGCGATACGGTCTGCTGGCTGAACAGTGTAGTCTTTGTCACCGGAGTTCTGCAGCCCCACCATGATCTGGCCCCGGTAGTCGCTGTCGATCACGCCCACGCAGTTGGCGGGGGCGATGCCGTGCTTGATGCCCAGCCCGCTGCGAGCGTATACCAACGCCACGTAGTCCGCCGAGGGCAGCGCAATGGCAAGCCCCGTTGGGATCACCGCTCTTCCGCCGGCGGGAATGGTCACCGCCTCATCTATGCAGGCGTGCAGATCCATGGCCGCCGCCCCGGCGGAGGCATAAAACGGATAGGGGATCTCCGTCCCGATCTTGGCGGAGAGCGCCTTGATTTTCAATTCCATAACCGCAGTCAACTGCCTTTCTTCATTGTGTCATATCCCCCATGCGAATGGAGGCGAACGATGTTGCCCTTATTCCACCGCCCGGTAGTAAAGTCCACGGGTGATCCCCTCGGGGGCAAGGACGGGTTGGTCAAGATAGTCCCGGGCGATCTGGGCGCACTGTTCCGGGCGCTCGGTGGTGAAGTGGAGACGAGCCGCCCACAACCCCAGCCCCGACCAGTCCGGCTTCTTGTCGGCCAGATACAGGGTGCGGGCATTGAGGATCTCGTTGCGGC
Organism: Lawsonibacter sp.; assembly: GCA_045604585.1. Taxonomy (GTDB): domain Bacteria; phylum Bacillota; class Clostridia; order Oscillospirales; family Oscillospiraceae; genus Lawsonibacter. The sequence goes on from JAZUOI010000014.1 coordinate 2,651, forward strand.
AGCCGTATGCCTTGACCACAGGGAATCGCTCCCCTTTCCGGTCGGTGAGCAGGCTGGTCTGGTGGCAGGTGTGTTTACCGGTGTGGTTGTGTACGATGCAGTTTTCCGTGATCATCAGGGGCAGACGGCCATAGGCCATCAACTCCACATCCATATTCTTGCAAAGATCCCGGATCTGCGCCAGCCGCAGTTCAAAGGAGGCGGTGGCAGATACAAAGCCCAGCTCACCCAGCTGCTCCAGCGTCAGGCTGTTGAACACCCCAAGGCCGAAATCCGCCCGCAGGGCAAAGCCCAGTTCCCTGGCCAGCCGAATGGCGCCGGGAGTGGCCACCAGCGCGTCCTTGACAGCCAGCGCACGCATCTTTTCCAGATCGCGCACCACGCTCTCCCGCTCCCGATCCCAGAAGATCCGGGGCAGGATCGCGCCCACCGGCACGCCGGCCTGCATCGCCCGCTCCACCGCCTCCGGGTGGGCCGCCCCCTCCTCACAGGGAATGTAGAGCATGGCCGGCTTGCAGGCAAGCAGCTCCGGGGTGATCTGCTGCGCATTCCGTACGGACACCGTCACCCGGGGCGCATCGGTTCGATTGTTTCTTGCCGGGGCGGGAGCAAATTCATTCACCCGCCGCCGGGGCAGAGCGGTACGCTGTTGGGTCAGCTTGTCCAGCAGCTCTCTACGCAGGGCGTTCAGCGCCGACAGGGACAAAGACAACCCCTCGTCCACCTGCACCTCCACGCCGCCGCACACAAAGGCCGTCCCTCCGGTGCGCTCCAGCTGGGCGGACACCTTCTCCTCCGTCAGCGGCACGCTGCGCGCCGGCTCGGGCACCGGCCCCTCTGCCTGCACCCGGTTGCCATCTTCATCCCACGCCTGGGCACGGACGGGTTTCCCGGCGCGAATGTCCGCGCTCAGGTATACCGGAACGGTACCCGGCTGCTTGCCCTCGTAGGAGGCGCGCGCCTGAGTGAACAGCTCCCTTGGCTCTTCCTCCTCCCGGCGGATACCAAACATATGCGGCCCTTTTTTGTCCAGAAAATACCCGTCGGTAAAGCCGTCCCGGGAAAAGGCCTGACGGAGCATCTCCAGCTCCCGGGCAGTGGGCTCGCGCCCCTCCCGGATGGCACGGGAATACACCCCGGTGACGATGGACACATATTCCGGCCGCTTCATGCGGCCCTCCAGTTTGACGCAGGCAACGCCCATCTCGTCCAGCTGCTTCAGATGACCGGCCAGAGACATGTCCTTCAGGGACAGGGGATAACTGTCCGCCTTGCCGTTCCAGCCGTACATCATGCGGCAGGGCTGAGCGCACAAACCCCGGTTGCCGCTGCGCCCGCCGATGACACTGGAGAAAAAGCACTGGCCGGAATAGCACATGCACAGCGCCCCGTGGACAAACACCTCCACCTCAACGGGCGAGTGGGCGCAGATATGCTCGATCTGGGAGCGGTCCAGCTCCCGGGCCAGCACCACCCGGGTCATGCCCAGATCGGCCGCCAGCTTGGCTCCGTCCAGCGTATGTACACTCATTTGGGTGGAGGCGTGTACCGACAGGTCGGGCACCGTCTGCTTCAGCATCCGCAGCACGCCCAGATCCTGCACCAGCACCGCGTCCATGCCCATTTCACTGGCCTGCACGGCACATTGGGCGGCGGCGGGCAGCTCCCGGTCGGTGAGCAGGGTGTTCATGGTCAGGTAGACCTTGACCCCGTGCAGGTGGCAGAAGGTCACCGCCTGCTCCACCTCTTCCCGGGTGAAGTTTTTTGCGTTGCGCCGGGCGTTGAAGTCGCCAAAGCCCAGATAGACCGCATCGGCGCCGCCGTACACGGCGGCGGTGGGCGCCTGCATGGAGCCGGCGGGGGCAAGCAGTTCCAGCATGACAGCCTCCTTACAAAATCGTCCGTTGTTCCGCCCCGGGGTTGTCCGGAGCATTATCGGTTTATTATATCACAATTTGTATCCCAGCAAAATAACAATCCGTGAATTTTGCAAATTTCACGATATTTTGTCAATGGAACGGATTTTGTGTTTACGAGCGGCGATTTTTAGAGTATGATAAGAAATACGGAATTTTCATCGGGAAAGGAGGCGGCATCGTGCAGCCCATCGACCTGCTCCCCAACAGCATACTCTCCCTGAGCGGCGAGGCCGCCGACCGTCTTTTGTCCCTCAACGACCCGGACGCCGCCCTGCTGTATCTGCATCTGCTGCGCCGGGGGGATGCCCGGGGTCTGAACTGGCCCGTGGACCGGCTGCACGCCGCCCGGGACCGGCTGGTGAGCCAAAAACTTCTGGCCGGCGCACAGGCCGCCCAGCTCACCACACCCCAGCCCGAGCCCCTTCCGGAGGCCGCTCCCGAATATACCACCGCCGATATCACCCAGGCACTGGAGCCCTCCTCCCCCTTCTCCACTCTGGCGGACGAGGTGGAGCGGCGGCTGGGCAAAAAGCTGTCCACCACCGACTTGAAGACCCTGTTTTCCCTGTACGACTATCTCGCCCTGCCCCCGGAGGTCATCCTGCTTATTGTAACGTTCTGTATTCAGGAGCAGGAGCGCAAGTACGGCCCGGGTCGCAAGCCCTTTTTCTCCGTCATCCGTCGGGAAGCGGCTGCGTGGGCCAGAAACGGCGTGGCCACGCTGGAACTGGCGGAAGTCCACCTGTCCCGGCTGATGTCCCTGCGCAGTCGGGAGCGGGAGGTCGCCCGCCTTTTGGAGCTGCCCGAACGGGAGCTGGTAGAGCGGGAGCGCAAGTACATTGCTCAGTGGCTGGAACAGGGCTTTTCCGACGACGCTCTGCGTCTGGCCTATGAAAAGACCGTGATGGGTACCGCCTCCAAGACCATGGACTGGCGGTACATGAACGGCATTCTCCGCCGCTGGCACGAAAAGGGGCTGCACACCGCCGCCCAGATACAAAACGGGGAGCATGCCCCCCGCCGCGCCACTCCCCCCACTGCCGCGCCCGCCGACCGGGCAAGACAGGAACGGGAACGCACCCGCCGTCTGCTGGAGCAGATGAAACAGGAACAGGGAGGCTGATCCCATGTCATACGATCCCAACGTCCTCCGGCAGGCAACCGCCCGGCTGGAGCAACAGCGCCGCCAGCGCGCCGCCCAAGCGGAGCAGCGCCGGGAGCTTGCCTACACCAAGCAGCCCCGGCTGGCGCAAATTGACCGGGAGCTGCGCGCCACCGTGGCCGCCGCCGCCACCGCCGCCCTGCGGCAGGGGGTGGACCCCGCCCCGGCGCTGGCCGTACTGAAAGAAAAAAATCTGGACCTGCAGGACGAGCGCAATGTGCTTCTGGGCGCCATGGGTCTTGCACCCAGTGATCTGGAGGACACCCCCGCCTGTCCCCTGTGCGGGGACACGGGCTGGCAGGGCGCTTCCATGTGCGCCTGCCTGCGGGAGCTGTGCAAGCAGGAGCAGATCCGCGCCCTGTCCAGTATGCTGGATCTGGGTGGACAGTCCTTCGAAAGCTTCCGCATGGACTACTACCCACAGCAGACCGACCCCACCACCGGCATGTCCCCCCGGGAGAACATGGAGGATTTTGTTTTTCCCATGTGCCTGAACTACGCCCGCCTGTTCGGAAAAAACGCCGTGCGCAACCTGTTTTTGTACGGCGCACCCGGTCTGGGCAAGACCTACCTGTCCGCCTGCATCGCCCGGGTGGTGTCCGAGCAGGGTCATTCCGTGGTGTATGACACGGCGGGCAACATCTTCGCCCAATTCGAGGCGCAGAAGTTCAGCCACGACCCGGACGCCCGGGACGAGACCCGGCGTTACCTCAACTGCGACCTGCTCATTATGGACGATTTGGGCTGTGAGCTGACCACTCAATTCACCCAAAGCGCCCTGTATGAGCTGATCAACACCCGTCTGATCTCCGGCAGGCACACCGTGATCTCCTCCAACCTGACCATGGACGATGTCTCCCGACGCTACTCCCCTCAAATCGCCTCCCGGCTGGAGGGAGAGTATCACCCCCTGCACTTTTTCGGCCCGGACATCCGCCTGCGAAACAAAAATTCATATTAAATCAAAACGCCGCCCGACCGGGCGGCGTTTCTTTTCCCTCTCGGAGTTGACATAGCCGCTTTCTGCCGCTAAAATATAGTTCTGCCGACACTTCAACATGCCCCGGTAGCTCAGCTGTATACTTACTCCCGCTTCGCGAGCCTGCGAGCATAGCGGGAGTTAGTGCCGAACGTCTGCGTTCGGCGGAGCGTCTGCCCCTTCAGGCGAGCGACAACTCAATATGCCCCGGTAGCTCAGCTGTATAGAGCGTCCGCCTCCTAAGCGGAAGGTCGGAGGTTAGAATCCTCTCCGGGGTGCCAAGTCCCACAAAAGCAGCCCGTTGGGCGGCTTTTCCTTTCTGCCGCTGCATAAAATGTAGGTTTGTCAAACATATTGGACAGTGAACTCGGCGGGAGATAACCAACCGAGCGGCCTCATGGGAAAGTTGTTGGAACGGCGATTGTGAACAGTGAGTTGAGTCTCAAAATCTTTGAGTGAATAGAACGAATGG
>JAZUOI010000015.1:0-12142 GCA_045604585.1 Lawsonibacter sp.
ATGGAAGCTATCATCCAAACCAAACAGCTTTCCCACGTGTATTCCGCGGGAACGCCCTTTGAACGGGCGGCTTTGCATGATGTAGACTTCACCGCCTACCGCGGGGAGTACCTTGGCATCATCGGCCACACCGGCTCGGGCAAATCGACGCTCATTCAGCATTTGAACGGGTTGCTGAAACCCACTTCCGGTCAGGTGCTCTATGAGGGGCAGGACATCTGGGCAGACCCCAAGCTGACCCGGCAGACCCGCTTTAACGTGGGGCTGGTGTTCCAGTACCCGGAATACCAGCTGTTTGAGGAGACCGTATATAAAGACATCGCCTTCGGCCCGGGCAACATGGGTCTGGACGAGAAGGAAATCGACCGCAGAGTGCGCACCGCCGCCGCTTTTGTGGGTCTGCGGGAGGAACAGCTGGAGCAGTCCCCCTTCGAGCTGTCCGGCGGGCAGAAGCGGCGGGTGGCCATTGCCGGCGTCATCGCCATGGAGCCCAAGGTGCTCATTCTGGACGAGCCCACTGCCGGACTTGACCCGGTGGGGGTGGAGTCCATTCTGGGCAACATCCGGGACTACCATCAGGCGCATAACGCCACCATCATTCTTGTCTCCCACTCCATGGAGGAGGTGGCGCGCAGTGTGGACCGCCTTGTGGTGGTCAACGACGGCGGCATCCCATTCCACGGCAGTCCCGAGGAAGTGTTCCGCCACGGGCAGGAACTGGAGGATATGGGGCTGGGCGTGCCCATGATGACCCGGGTGTTCAACCGCCTGCGAGCCATGGGCGCGGACATCACCGACCCGGTTTACACCGTTGAGCAGGCGAAGAATGCCATCCTCAAGGCAAAGGGGGTGCGGTAACATGGCGCTGAAGGATATTACGCTGGGACAGTATTTCCCCGGCCATTCCCCCCTGCACCGCATGGATCCCCGCACCAAGATTTTGGCCGTTTGCCTGTATATCGTGGCGCTGTTTCTGGCAAAGAGCTTTATATCTTACGGCTTTTTGTTCTGCGTGCTGGCGGTCATGATCCGCATTTCCCGCGTGCCCCTGAAGTCCATTGTGCGCGGGCTGAAGCCGGTGGTGTTCATTCTTGTGTTCACCGCTGTGCTCAACGTCCTGTACACCCCCGGCGAGCATGTGTTGGTCAAGGTCTGGATCATCACTGTCACGCTGGAAGGCATACAAACGGCCTTTTTCATGGTCATTCGCATCATGATGCTCATTACCGGCACGTTCCTGCTCACCTACACCACATCCCCCATTCTGCTCACCGACGGCATTGAGAGTCTGCTCTCGCCCCTCAAACTGGTGCGCGTGCCCGTGCATGAGCTGGCCATGATGATGTCCATCGCCCTGCGCTTTATCCCCACCCTCATTGAGGAGACGGACAAGATCATGTGCGCTCAGCGGGCGAGGGGTGCGGACTTTGAAACGGGAAGTCTCATTCGCCGGGCCAAGGCGCTCATCCCTCTGCTGGTGCCCCTGTTCATTTCGGCTTTCCGTCGGGCGGACGAGCTGGCGGTGGCCATGGAGTGCCGCTGTTACCACGGGGGTGAGGGACGTACCCGCCTGCGTCAGCTGAAGTATCACGCGCTGGACTGGGTCACGCTGATATTGGCTGTGGGTATGTGCGTTATCGTCTTTGTGCTGGGGAAATTCGGCCTTTAATAACAGGAGAAAGCGGTGTTTTATGCGGAATATCGCCTTAAAACTGATGTATGTGGGCACGGCCTACCACGGCTGGCAGATCCAGAAAAACGCCATTTCCGTGGCGGAAACCCTGGAGAAAGCGCTGGAGACGGTGGTGTGCCACCCGGTAAAGTGTGTGGGCGCGGGTCGCACCGACGCGGGTGTGCACGCCGAGACCTATATTGCCAACTTCCGTACCACCTCCACCATTCCCTGCGACCGTATCCCGCTGGCGGTGAATACCCGCCTGCCCGACGACATCGTGGTGGTCAAGGCCACCGAGGTGTCCGACGGCTTCAACGCCATCGGCTCCTGCAAGCAGAAGGAGTATACCTACCGCATCTACAACTCCCGTCTGGGCAACGCCTTTTTAGTGGATCGGGCGTGGTTCTACCCAAAGCATCTGGATGAGACGGTGATGCAGCGGGCGGCCAGCCAGTTCGTGGGCACCCATGATTTTCGTGCGGTGCGCTCGGTGGGTACGGAGACTAAGACGACCGTACGTACGGTCTACTACTTCGACATCACCCGGGACGGACAGATGATCGAATGCCGGGTCAGCGCCAACGGCTTTTTGTATAACATGGTGCGTGCCATGGTGGGAACTGTGGTCTACGCCGCCGAGGGGAAGCTGGCGCCGGAGGATATCCCGGATATCCTTGCCTCGGGCAACCGCACGCTGGCCGGGCCTACCGTGCCTCCGGGCGGACTTTACATGACCAAACTGTGGTACGACGAGGACGTGCTGTAATACCAAACAGGGCAGGTGCATAGCTATGAAGCAGACCAAGCCGGCGCAGCAGCCGCCGAAACAACCGAATTTCTTTGTGCGCCTGCTGGCCTTTTTGGTGACGGTGGCGCTGGTACTTGGCGCGGTGGTGCTGGTGGTCAACTGGGACAAGTTGAACATCGACGCGTTGCGGCGCTGGCTGAGCTACCGCTCCGTGCAGACCAGCCAGCTGGGTCTGTCCGAACGCTTTACCCACGGAGGCGGCGACCGGCTGGAAATGGCCTGTCTGGACAGCGGGTATCTGTTTTCCTCCACCGCCGGGGCGCACTTTTACTCCTCCGGCGGCGTGGAGCTGGGCAGCCAGGTGGTGCGCATGGAGCAGCCTGTGCTTGCGGCCAACGGTCAGTACGGCGTGGTCTACGATGCCGGCGGCTCGTCACTGTTCCGTTTCGGCGGGCATAAGGAGCCGGTGGTGTACGACGGGTCTGCCGGTGACGTGCTGTCTGCCCGGGTGAATGAGAACGGCTGGCTCACGGTGACCGGCCTGCCCGATCACTACCGGGGTGGCGTGACCGTATACAACCCATCCAACCAGCCTGTTATTGCGCTGAATTTCTCCAGCGCCTTTGTGACGGACGCGATTTTGTCTCCCGACGGCAAGACGGTGGCGGTGGTCACCATCCGTCAGGAGGGCGGCGTGTTCCAAAGTACCCTGCATCTGTATCGCACGGACGGGGAGGAGCCCTTCAAGACCGTGGTGCTGGACGGATTTACGGTGCTGGATATGGATTTTGACAGCCACGGCCTGTGGCTGCTGGGTGACACCAGCCTCATCACCCTGGACAAGCAGGGAGAGCAACAGCAGGAGTACCGCTTTGACCCCGCCTATCTTAAGGGCTACGCACTGGAGGGAGACGGCTTTGCCGTGCTGACTTTGGGCAAGTACCGGGCGGGAGCGGCCAAGCAGCTGGTGGTGGTGGGCCACGATGCCCAGCCTGTGGCCCAGCAGGAGTTGGCAGCCTCCGTGTTGTCGCTGACTGCCGCCGGGCGCTACTTGGCTGTGCTCACCGGGCAGGAGCTGACCATTTATACCGATGAATTGAGCGTTTACAGTACGCTGGACGATACCCAGAGCGCACGCTACGCCGCCCTGCACAATGACGGCAGTGTTCTGCTGGCCAACCGGCAGGAGGCATGGCTGTATATCCCGGACTGATTGGGGACATAAGGAGTGGTCGGTTATGACATACTGGATTTATGACGCGGTGATTGCGGCCATCCTGCTGGTCTTTTTCCTGCGGGGACGCAGCAAGGGACTGATTTTAGCCCTGTGCGGGCTGCTGGCCGTATTTGTGGCGCTGATGGGCGCGAAGATGGCCTCGGACGCGCTGGCGCCCCAGGTGGCCAAGGCGATGCAGCCCCATTTCGCGTCGGCCATTGAGCAGCAGCTGGAGGTCAACCTGGACGGAAAGCTGGACGCACTGCTTCAGCCCGATCAGGGGGAAGAGAATGCGATCATCGATCTGCTGAACTCTTTGGGCTTTTATGATGAGGTGTCTGCCGCCATTCGTGACACGGTTACCGGCGAAGCGGCACAGACGGTGGCCGATGTGGCGCTGTCTTTAGCGGGCGCGGTGGCCGAGGTGGTGGCCGGCGTGCTGGTATTCGTGGTGGCATTTTTGGTCATCTCCGTGGCCTGGTTCCTGCTGAGCCGGGTGCTGGACCTGGCGGCCAAACTGCCGGTGCTCCATGGGCTCAACCGTCTGCTGGGCGGGCTGTTTGGTCTGCTGAAGGGTGCGCTGGTGCTGTTTCTGGCGGCGTGGGTGGTGCGCCTGCTGGGCAACGTGATCCCCCAGGAAACGGTGGAGCAGACCGTACTGCTGCGCTTTTTCTGCACCACAAATCCCCTGTCTTTGATTACCGGTATCTGACAGGGCGAAATTCACGACACGTTCATATTTGTATCGTATCCTTTGACTGACCGCAAAAATACGCGGCCGATTTTCTCTCCTGAAAGGAGTGCATTACTATGCAGCCTACTATGTGCAGCCGCTGCCAAAAGCATGTGGCAGTGGTTTATATTACCCGTTTGGAAAACGGGACAGCCAAAAACGAGGGTCTGTGTCTGAAGTGTGCCAAGGAGCTTGGCATCAAGCCCATTGACGACATGATGCAGAAGATGGGACTGACCGAGGAGGACATGGACAACCTGACCAACGAGATGATGTCCGCCTTTGGCGGCGCGGAGGGTCAGGAGGGGCTGCTGCCCCAGTCGGAGGACGAGCAGGACGATGGCCGTACCGCTACCTTCCCCTTTTTGAACCAGCTCTTTGGTGCCGGTCACTCTGCCCAGCAGGAGCCGAGCGGGGAGAATGCCCGCTCCGGTCGGGGACAGGAAAGCAAGGGGAGCAAAGGGGACAAGTCGCCCAAGCGCAAGTTTCTGGAAAGCTACTGCATCTCCCTGTCCCGTCGTGCCGCCGAGGGGAAACTGGACAAGATGGTCGGCCGGGAGCGGGAGCTGGAACGTACCGTGCAGACCCTCACCCGCCGCCAGAAAAACAACCCCTGTCTCATCGGTGAGCCGGGCGTAGGCAAGACCGCCATCGCCGAGGGGCTTGCCATGCGCATTTTCCGGGGGGAAGTGCCCTACAAGCTGCGGGACAAGGAAGTTTATCTGCTGGATCTGACCGCTCTTGTGGCGGGCACCCAGTTCCGCGGTCAGTTTGAAAGCCGCATGAAGGGGCTGATCGAGGAGATCCGCGCTCTGGGCAATATTATCCTTGTCATTGACGAAGTGCACAACATCGTGGGTGCCGGAGACGCCGAAGGCTCCATGAACGCCGCCAACATCCTCAAGCCCGCTCTGAGCCGGGGCGAGCTGCAGGTCATCGGCGCCACCACCCTCACCGAGTACCGCAAGCACATTGAAAAGGATACCGCCCTGGAGCGCCGCTTCCAGCCCGTCATTGTGGAGGAACCCTCCATTGAGGACAGCGTGGCTATTCTGGAGGGCATTGCCCCCTATTACGCCAACTACCATCAGGTGGAGGTCTCCCCGGAGATGTGCCGTCAGGCGGTGGTGCTGTCCGAGCGGTATATCACCGACCGCTACCTGCCCGACAAGGCCATCGACCTCATCGACGAGGCATGCTCCAACGTCAATCTGCACAACGCCGCTCTGGAGCGGACGGCGGAGGTGGAGAAGGAACTGGCCGACCTTGCCAAGGAGCGGGAGGTGCTGCTGGAGAACACCTCCGAGCAGGCCTACGAGCGCCTTGCCGCCATTAAGAGTACCGAACTGCGCCTGCAGGATGAGCGTCAGCAGCTGGAGGGGCAGGGACGCCCCGTGCTCACCGCGGAGCATCTGGCCAACGTGATCGAGCTGTGGACGCGCATCCCCGCCAGCCAGATCTGTGAGCAGGAGTACGAGCGCCTTGCCAAACTGGAACAGCGGCTGAAGCAGCACATTATTGGACAGGACGAGGCGGTGGCATCCGTCTCCGCCGCCATCCGCCGGGGGCGGGTGGGCATCAGTCCCAAGCGCAAGCCTGTGTCTTTTATCTTTGTGGGCTCTACCGGTGTGGGCAAGACGGAACTGGTCAAGCAGCTGGCCGCCGACCTGTTCAATACGCCCGAGTCCCTCATTCGCCTTGATATGTCCGAGTTCATGGAAAAGCACGCCGTCTCCCGCATCATCGGTTCGCCCCCGGGCTACGTGGGCTATGACGAGGCGGGGCAGCTGACGGAAAAGGTGCGCCGCAAGCCCTACTGCGTGGTGCTGTTCGACGAGATCGAAAAGGCACACCCGGACGTGCTCAACGTGCTGCTGCAGATTTTGGATGACGGCCGCATCACCGACGCTCAGGGGCGGACGGTAAACTTTGAAAACACCGTCATTGTCATGACCACCAACGCCGGCAGCAACACCAAGGTGGGCAGCGTGGGCTTTGGCCGCACCGCCAACGAGCAGGGGAAGGAACGGGCCATGAAGGCTCTGCAGGACTTCCTGCGCCCGGAGTTTATCAACCGCGTGGACGAGATCGTCTATTTCAACCAGCTCACCGAGGACAACTTCAAGCGCATTGCCGGACTGATGCTGGACGAACTCAAGGGCGCACTGGCGGACAAGGGGATCACCTTCCAGTGGGAGGACAGCCTGCTGGACTATCTGGTGAAAAAGTCCTACTCCGCCGCCTACGGAGCCCGCAACCTGCGCCGGCTCATCCAGAAGGAGCTGGAGGATGCCATCGCCCTCAAGGTGATCGAAAGCTATCAAAACCCCGTCACCCACCTCAAGGCGGTGGGCGGCGAGGAAAAGCTGGATCTGCTCAGTCTGTAACAGAACAAGCCACACCGCCTACGCGGTGTGGCTTGTTTTATGCTGCCTGTGCCAACTCCTCCAGCGCCTCCCGCTCGTTATCGGCAGAGAAGCAGAAGCGCCCGGCGTGATCGTAGACCTCCACGTGACCTCTGACCCAAATCATGTTGTAATCCATAGTACTGCGCTCCTTTCGCTTTCTTATCGTGTTTTGAGTATAGCAAATGAAAAGTCCGATAAAACGGACGATAAGAACGAGGAGAAAATTTCTCAAAAAAGGTTTGACAAATCTTGGACAGGGTGGTATAGTAAAGCGAAGTTAGGTTTAGCTAACTGGATTTCCGGAGGAAGATGAGTGATATGGATCTGACGCAGGCGCAGGAAGGAAAAGAGTATATTATCCGCGACATCATTACCGAAGATGAGGAGATGGACGCGTTTTTGTTCTCCCTGGGGTGCTACAGCGGCGAACCCATCACCGTCATTGCCCATAAGAAGGGCGGCTGTGTGGTCTCCATTAAGGAAAGCCGCTACAGCATCGACACCCAGCTGGCGCGGGCGATCCTGATCTGACGCGACCCAAGTGGCCGGACGATGGTTTGGCCACTGTTTTTCCGTAGTTGAGTTAGCGGATACTAACTGGATGGTAAACAGTGCCTGTACAGGCTGAAATAAGGAGGACACAACCATGAGAATTGCACTGGCAGGGAATCCCAACAGCGGCAAGACCACCATGTACAACGCCCTGACCGGCCGCAACGAGCGGGTGGGCAACTGGGCAGGTGTGACGGTGGAGAAAAAGGAAAGCCCCATCAAAAAGAGCTTCTGTGATGGGGGAGAGGAGTTGGTGGCGGTCGACCTGCCCGGCGCCTATTCCATGTCTCCTTTTACCTCGGAGGAGAGCATTACCAGCGACTATGTGAAAAATGAGCACCCCGACGCGATCATCAATATCGTGGATGCCACCAACCTCAGCCGCAGCCTGTTCTTCACCACTCAGCTGCTGGAGCTGGGTGTTCCCGTGGTGGTGGCGCTGAATAAGAGCGACATCAACGAGAAGAAGGATACCCGCATCGACACCGCCGCTCTGGCCAAAAAGCTTGGCTGCCCGGTGGTGGAGACGGTGTCCACCAATGCCGAGGGGCTCAAACAGGTGGTGGCCGCCGCCGTGGCTCAGAGGGGCAAGGGCCAGAAGGCACCCTACAACCAGGGCAACGTGGATCTGACCAGCAAGGCCGCTGTGGAGGAGGCCGACCGCAAGCGCTTTGCCTTTGTCAACGAGATTGTGGCGGCCGTGGAGCAGCGCAAGGTACATACCAACCAGAAGAATTATCAGGACACCATTGATGGGGTGCTGACCAACAAGTGGCTGGGCATTCCCATCTTTGCCGTGGTCATGTTCTTCGTGTTCCAAATCTCTCAGGCGTGGCTCGGCCCGTGGATCGCCGAGGGCTACGAGTTTGAAAACGGTACCGTCATTACCGGCCTTGTGGGCTATATTGAGATGTTCCAGGGCTGGGTTGCCGGCCTGCTGGAGGGGGCGGGAGCAAGCCCGTTCCTTGTGGCGTTGCTGGCTGATGGCATCATCGGCGGCGTAGGCGCCGTAGTGGGTTTCCTGCCGCTGGTGATGGTGATGTACTTCCTCATCGCGCTGTTGGAGGATTGCGGCTACATGGCTCGCGTGTCTGTGGTGCTTGACCCCATCTTCAAGAAGGTGGGTCTGTCCGGCAAGTCCGTGATCCCCTTCGTCATCGGCACCGGCTGTGCCATCCCCGGCGTGATGGCCTGCCGTACCATCCGTAACGAGCGGGAGCGCCGCGCCACCGCCATGCTGACCCCCTTCATGCCCTGCGGAGCCAAGCTGCCCGTTATCGCCCTGTTTGCCGGCGTGTTCTTTGATGGTGCCGAGTGGGTGGGCACGCTGATGTACTTCGTGGGCATCCTGCTGATTTTCTTCGGCGCGCTGCTGGTGAACAAGATCGCCGGTCACAAGGTGCGCAAATCCTACTTTATTATCGAACTGCCGGAGTATAAGGTACCCTCCCTCAAGCGGGCGTTCCTGTCCATGTGCGCCCGGGGCTGGGCGTACATCGTCAAGGCCGGCACCATCATCCTGCTGTGCAACACTGTGGTGCAGATCATGCAGTCCTTCAACTGGTCCTTCCAGACGGTGGGGGAGGGGATGGAGAGCACCTCCATTCTGGCTTCCATTGCCGCTCCCGTCGCCGTGCTGCTGATCCCCCTGGGCTTTGGCGTGTGGCAGATGGCCGCCGCCGCCGTTACCGGCTTTATCGCTAAGGAGAACGTGGTGGGTACGCTGGCTGTGGTGTACGGCGTGACCAACTTTATCGACACCGAGGCGCTGGAACTGATGGGTGGCGCGCAGGAGGTTGCCGCCATGTTCAACCTGACCAAGGCCGCCGCCCTGGCCTGCCTGATGTTCAACCTGTTCACGCCTCCCTGCTTTGCCGCGCTGGGCGCCATGAACTCCGAGATCAGTGACCGCAAGTGGTTCTGGGGCGGTGTGGCTTTGCAGCTTGCCACCGGTTACGTGGTGGCCTATCTGGTCTACCAGATCGGCACGATTATTGCCACGGGTACGGTGGGCGATGGATTTGTTGCCGGTCTGCTGGTGGCGGCGGTCGTGGTCGCTGTGGTGACCGCGCTGATCCGTAAGGCCAACCGGAATATCCGCAGTCAGTACGCGCGCAGCGGCAAGTAAGAAAGGGAATGGTATCATGATCGATATTGTCCTTCTGGCCGTGCTGGCGATCGTTATCGGCGCTGCCGGACGCTACGTCTACAAGGCGAAGAAAAGCGGTGCCAAGTGCATCGGCTGCCCGGTGGAGGGCGGCTGCTCCGGTAAGTGCACTTGTCAAACCAACGATTGAAGCAACACACCCTGCGCCATGGCGCAGGGCGTGTTTTTCTATTGTTTTTTTCGACAGAGTGTGGTAAAATAAGCAAAATTGCGATGAACATGCCCTTTTTCGGGCAGGAGAGAGGTGTCCCATGGACAACCAATTCAGAAACGCGGCCTTTGGCGGCTTTAACCGCCAGGATGTGATAGATTATCTGGAAAAGACGGCCAAAGCCCATGCCGAGCAGCTTGCCCGACTGGACACCGCCGAGCGGGAACGGGACGAGCTGCGCAGTCAGCTTGCCGCTGCCCGGGAGGAGCTGGAGCGGGCAACCGCCGGCTGCCAGAGCGCGCTTAGCGCCAGCCAGGATCAGGCCCAGCGGCTGACCGCGCTGGAGCAGGAGAATGAGCAGCTGCGAGAGCGTCTTGCCCAAGTGGAGCCGGACGCCGCCGCCTACATCACCCTCAAAGAGCGCACCGCCGGCATGGAGCTGGACGCCCACCGTCGGGCGCAGGCCATTGTGGATCAGGCGCGGGCGGAAGGGCAGCAGCAGCGCCGCAGCGTGGAGCAGTGGCTGGAGCGGCTGCGCGTGGAGTATGGTGAGGTATGTTCTCAGGTGAGCACCACCATGGCCCATGCCACCCTGGAGCTGGATCGGGTTCGCGTGGGGCTGGAGCGTGTGACCCAGAGTGTGGAGAGCAAAAAGGATGCGTTGAATGGTTTGACCCGCACCTTCGACAGCCAGTCCCATCAGTAAATAAGACCAAGAACGACGGTCGCGTTATCGCGCCCTTCGTTCTTGTATGCGTTCCCCAACAGTTGGATACCCTATCAGCCATGAGGTGATGATTGGATGGAACGGATGTGGTACTTCGTGCTGTATAGCGTTGCGGGGTGTTTTCTGGAGCGGTTCTACGCGTGGCTGACCCGGGCAAAGCAGCGCAGGCGCCGCTGCTTTCGGGTGCTTCCCCTGTGTCCGGTGTACGGCTTGGGCGCGTTGGCGATTTTGGCCATTACCCGGTGGACGGAGTTGTCCGGCCTGTGGTTGTTGGCGGCATGCGCCGTGGCAGCCAGCGGGGTGGAATACCTGATGGCGGTGGTGTACGAACGGGGCTTCGGGGTTTCATTCTGGAACTACGCCGGGTTGCGGGGCAACCTGCACGGGCGGGTATGCCCGGCATTTTCGGTGGTGTGGGGCGTGCTGGCGGTGGTGCTGACGGGTTGGGTACATCCCGTTGTGCAGCACTTTGCAGCTGCCATTCCCGTGCCGCTCACGGTGCTGATGGTGCTGCTTCTGGCGGCGGATAGCCTGCACACAACGGCGGTGCTGTACCGGGGGCGCAGCATTGACTGCCTGTGCTGGCCGCAATTTATAAGAAAAAACACCGCATGATAGTCATCATGCGGTGCTTTTGTGTTGAGAAGATCAGAATTCGGCGTTGCCCACGGTACGGGGATGCAGCTCTACATCGCGGATGTTGCTGATGCCGGTGAGATACATCACCATGCGCTCGAAGCCCATACCGTAGCCGGCGTGACGGCAGGAGCCGTAGCGGCGCAGGTCGCAGTACCACCAGTAGTCCTGGGGATCCATGCCAAGCTCCTTAATGCGGGCTTCCAGAATGTCGATGCGCTCCTCGCGCTGGGAGCCGCCGATCAGTTCGCCCACGCCGGGCACCAGGCAGTCGGCGGCGGCAACGGTCTTGCCGTCGTCGTTCTGGCGCATGTAGAAGGCCTTGATCTCCTTGGGGTAGTCGGTGACAAAGACGGGACGCTTGAACACCTGCTCGGTGAGGTAGCGCTCGTGCTCGGTCTGCAGGTCGGTGCCCCACTCCACCTTGTAGTCAAACTGGTCGTTGACTTTCTTCAGGATCTCCACGGCCTCGGTGTAGGTCACGCGGCCGAAGTCGGAGTTGGCCACCAGCTCCAGACGCTCTTTCAGACCCTTGTCTACGAAGGAGGTGAAGAAGTTGATCTCGTCCGGGCACTTGTCCAGCACGGTCTTGATCACGTACTTGATCATGGCCTCAGCGTTATCCATGTAGTCATTCAGATCAGCGAAAGCCATCTCGGGCTCGATCATCCAGAACTCAGCGGCATGGCGCTGGGTGTTGGAGTTCTCAGCACGGAAGGTGGGGCGGAAGGTGTAGACGTTGCCGAATGCCATGGCGAAGTTCTCGCAGTTCAGCTGGCCGGAGACGGTCAGGTTGGTCTGCTTGCCGAAGAAGTCCTGGCTCCAGTCGATGCTGCCGTCCTCCAGACGGGGGGGATTGTTCATATCCAGCGTGGTGACCTGGAACATCTCGCCGGCGCCCTCGGCGTCGCTGCCGGTGATGATGGGAGTGTTGATATAGACGAAGCCCTGATCCTGGAAGAAGCAGTGGATGGCGTGAGCGGCCACGCTTCTCACGCGGAAAGCCGCAGAGAACAGATTGGTGCGGGGACGCAGATGCTGGATGGTGCGCAGGAACTCGATGCTGTGGCGCTTCTTCTGCAGAGGATAATCGGGCGTGGAAATGCCCTCCACCTCGATGGAAACGGCC
>JAZUOI010000016.1:0-9945 GCA_045604585.1 Lawsonibacter sp.
CCACGGCTGCACCGGCAAGGGCAACGACCAGATCCGCTTCGAGCTGGCCATCAAGCGCTTTGCTCCCGACATGACCATCATCGCCCCCTGGCGTGAGTGGGACATCAAGAGCCGTGATGAAGAGATCGACTACGCCGAGGCCCACAACGTCCCCCTGAAGATCAGCCGGGAGACCAACTACTCCAAGGACAAGAACCTGTGGCACCTGTCCCACGAGGGTCTGGATCTGGAGGATCCCGCCAACGAGCCCCAGTACGACAAGCCCGGCTTCCTGGAGATGGGCATTTCCCCCTTCCAGGCGCCCGAGCAGCCCACCGTGGTCACCCTGGACTTTGAAAAGGGATGGCCTGTGGCTTTGGACGGCAAGAAGATGAAGGCCAGCCAGATCATCGCCCAGCTGAACAAGATCGGCGGCGCCAACGGCATCGGCCTGCTGGACATCGTGGAGAACCGCATGACCGGCATGAAGGACCGCGGCGTGTACGAGACCCCCGGCGGCACGATTCTCTACCGTGCCCACGAGGTGCTGGAGCAGATCACCCTGGATAAGGACACCATGCATGCCAAGCGCAAGCTGGCGGTGGACTTTGCCGACCTGATCTACAACGGCAAGTGGTTCACCCCCCTGCGGGAGGCGCTGCAGGCCTTCGCCGTGGACACCCAGAAGTATGTCACCGGCCAGGTGAAGCTCAAGCTCTACAAGGGCAACATGATCACCTCCTCCGTCACCTCTCCCAGCACCCTGTACTCCGAGGACATTGTTACCTTTGGTGAGAGTGACTACAACCAGGCGGACGCCACCGGCTTTATCAACCTCTGGGGTCTGTCCGACACCATCCTGGGTCTGCGCGACCAGGGCAAGCTGTAATTCAAATAGGGCGGGGGCTTTGCCCCCCGCCCTACTATCCATATTTAGGGAGCGATCATTATGAAACTCTGGGCAGGACGGTTCCAGAAGGAAACGGACACACTGGTCAACGATTTCAACTCTTCCATCGGCTTTGATGCTCGGCTGTATAAGCAGGATATCACCGGCTCCATCGCCCACGCGGGCATGCTGGGCAAGCAGGGGATCATTGAGCAGTCTGAGGCGGACAAGATCATCGAAGGGCTCAAAGCCATTCTGGCTGACATTGAGGCCGGTCAGGTGGAGTTCTCGCTGGATAACGAAGACATCCACATGAACATCGAGGCGCTGCTGACCCAGCGTATCGGTGACACGGGCAAGCGCCTGCACACCGCCCGCAGCCGAAACGACCAGGTGGCGGTGGACTTCCGCATGTACGTGCGGGAGCAGATCCCGGTGATCATCAACCAGGTGGTGGAACTGGAAAAGGTGCTGGTCAACAAGGCCAAGGCCAATCTGGACACGGTCATGCCCGGTTATACCCATCTGCAGCGTGCCCAGCCCACCACCTTTGCCCACTACATGATGGCCTATGCCAACATGCTGCGCCGTGACATCACCCGTCTGGAGGACTGCCTGGAGCGCATGAACGAGTGCCCGCTGGGCTCCGGCGCGCTGGCCACCACCACCTATCCCGTTGACCGGTTCCATACCGCCCGGGCACTGGGCTTTGACAAGCCCATGGACAACTCCATGGACGGTGTCAGCGACCGTGACTTTGCCCTGGAGCTGCTCAGCGACCTGTCCATTCTCATGATGCACCTGTCCCGCTTCTCGGAGGAGATCATTCTGTGGTGCTCCTGGGAGTTCAAGTTTGTGGATCTGGATGACGCCTACTCCACCGGCTCGTCCATCATGCCCCAGAAGAAGAACCCCGACGTGGCCGAACTGGTGCGGGGCAAGACCGGGCGGGTGTACGGCTCGCTGATCACCCTGCTGACCGTGATGAAGGGACTGCCCCTTGCCTACAACAAGGACATGCAGGAGGACAAGGAGCCGGTGTTCGACGCCATTGACACCGTGCAGATGTGTGTGCCCGTCTTTGCTGCCATGGTGGACACCCTTACCGTCCGCCCCAAGAACATGAGCAAGGCGGCCTCCGGCGGCTTCATCAACGCCACCGACTGCGCCGACTATCTGGTCAAGAAGGGTATGCCCTTCCGGGAGGCGTACATGATCGTGGGCCGACTGGTCAACCACTGCATCAAGACCGGTGATACGCTGGACACCCTGACCCTGCGCGACTTCCGCGCGATTTCCGGCCTGTTTGACGAGGATGTGTACGAGGCTCTGGCCCTTAGCACCTGTGTCAACGGCCGCCAGGTCTACGGCGGCCCCGCCCGCCAGTCGGTGGAAACGCAGATCGCCAATATCGAGGCCTTTGTGGCACAGAGAGAGGGTTGACCATGGCAAAGCCTAAGGTATACATAGACGGGAAGGAAGGCACCACCGGTCTGCAGATCTACGAACGGCTGGGTGGCCGGGACGACATCGAGCTGCTGCTCATTGACGAGGATAAGCGCAAGGATTTGGACGAGCGCAAGAAGTTCCTCAACGCGGCCGACCTTGTGTTCCTGTGCCTGCCCGACGCAGCGGCGGTGGAAGCGGTGTCCCTCATCGACAATCCCAACACCCGGGTTATCGATGCCTCTACCGCCCATCGCACAGCGGATGGCTGGGTGTACGGCTTTGCCGAACTGCTGGCCGGTCAGCGTTCCCGCATCAAAACCGCCAAGCGAGTAGCGAACCCCGGCTGTCACGCCACCGGCTTCCTTTCCGGGGCGGCGCCCCTGTCGGCCATGGGCATTTTGCCCGCCGACTATCCTGTGACCTGCTATTCCCTCACCGGCTACTCCGGCGGCGGCAAAAAGCTCATCGCCGAGTACGAGGCGGCCGACCGGGACGTGCGGCTGGACGGCCCCGCCCCCTACGCGCTGGGTCTGACCCACAAGCACCTGCCCGAGATGCAGAAGCTGGCCGGGCTTGCCCATCCCCCCGTCTTTGTCCCCATTCTGGGTGACGTGTATAAGGGCATGGCCACCAGCATCCTGCTGCATAACCGTCTGCTCAAGGGAACCCCAGACGCTCAGACCATCTACGAGATGCTGTGCGGCTACTACGAGGGGCAGACCATGGTGCGCATGGCCCCCTTTGGCGGGGAAAGCCGGCTGTATACCAATGAGCTGGCGGGCAAGGACTACCTGCAAATCACCGTCTCCGGTCACACGGAGCAGACCCTCATCACCGCCCAGTTTGACAATCTGGGCAAGGGCGCGTCCGGTGCGGCGGTACAGAACATGAATTTGATGCTCGGCTTCGGAGAGACCACCGGGCTGAGTGTGGAATAAGGAGTATCACTATGCTGAACCAAGTGAAGGGCGGCGTTTGTGCCGCAAAGGGATTCAAAGCCGCGGGCGTCCACGCGGGCGTGAAAAAGAACAGCAAACCGGACAAGAATGATCTGGCGCTGATCCTGTCGGAGCAGGAATGCACCGCCGCCGCCACCTACACCCTCAACCGGGTGAAGGCCGCTCCCGTCTACGTGACCATGGAGCATCTGGAAAACGGTGTGGCCTGGGGCGTGGTGGCCAACAGCGGCAACGCCAACGCCTGCTGCCCCATGAGCCATGAGAACGCCGTTGCAATGGCACAGGCCGCCGCCAAGCTGACCGGCCACAGCGCCGAGGACTTTGCGGTCTCCTCCACCGGCGTCATCGGCCAGACCATCAACATCGGTGCCATCGAAGCCGCCCTGCCCGCTGCCACGGCCAAGCTGGAACGCAGCGAAGCGGCTTCCGATAGTGCCGCACGGGCCATCATGACCACTGATACCACCAAAAAGGAAGTGGCCTACAGCTGCCAGATCGGCGGCAAGACCGTCACCGTGGGCGGTATCGCCAAGGGCTCCGGCATGATCCACCCCAATATGGGCACCATGCTGTGCTTCATTACCACCGACTGTGCCATCACCCACGAGATGCTGGAAGATGCCCTGCGGGACATCGTGTGCAAGAGCTTTAACCGTGTCACCGTGGACGGAGACACCTCCACCAACGACACCTGCGTGGTGCTGGCCAACGGAATGGCGGGCAACGAGCTCATTGAGTGGAAGAACGAGGACTATGACAAGTTCTACGAAATGCTGTCCACCCTGTGCAAGGACATGGCCAAGATGATCGCCGCCGACGGCGAAGGTGCCAGCCGCCTTTTGACCTGTGTGGTGAAAAATGCCCGCAGCGAGGAGTGCGCCGAGCGCCTTGCCAAGGCGGTGGTGGGGTCTTCGCTGGTGAAGGCTGCCATGTTCGGCGCGGACGCCAACTGGGGTCGTATCATCTGCGCCATGGGCTATTCCAAAGCCCCCTTCCGTCCCGAGTATGTGGACATCGGCTTCGCCTCCTCCGCCGGCGAGATTCTGGTCTGTGAGAAGGGCGCGGCAGTGGCCTTTGACGAGGAAGTGGCCAAGAAAATCCTCACCCAGAACGAGATCACCATTGACATCAACGTCAACGAGGGGGAGGACAGCGCCGAGTGTTGGGGCTGTGACCTGACCTACGATTACGTGAAAATAAATGGAGATTATCGCACTTAATTAACGCTAGGAGGGAACTCCAATGTCTTTTAATCACGAGGTAGACCGAGCCAATGTGCTGGCCGAAGCTCTGCCCTACATCCAGAAATATACCGGCAAGACCATCGTGGTCAAATACGGCGGCAATGCCATGATCTCGGAGGGGCTGCGTCACGCAGTCATTTCCGACATCATTCTGCTGTCTCTGGTCGGCATCCGTGTGGTGGTCGTCCACGGCGGCGGCCCGGAGATCAGCGGCATGCTGAAGAAAATCGGCAAGGAGTCCAAATTTGTGGACGGCCTGCGCTATACCGACGAGGAGACCATGGACATCGTCCAGCAGGTGCTGTGCGGCAAGGTGAACAAGGATCTGGTAGCCACCCTCAACCGCACCGGCGGCAGGGCAGTGGGACTGTGCGGCATGGATGGTGGCCTGTTTGAGGCCAAAGTGCTGGACGGCGGAAAGTACGGACAGGTGGGCGAGATCGTCAATGTCAATCCCGCCAGCGTGGAGACGGCCCTTGCACACGGTTATATCCCCGTGGTGTCCACCGTGGCACAGGGGGTGGATGCCGAGTGTGCCTACAACATCAACGCGGACACCGCCGCCGCCAAGCTGGCCACTGCTTTGGGCGCCGAGCGGCTCATCCTGCTCACCGACGTGCGCGGTCTTTTGCGTGACCCCAAGGACGAGACCACCCTCATTCCCAGCCTGACCATCTCTCAGGTGCCCGAACTGGTGCAGGATGGCATCATCTCCGGCGGTATGATCCCCAAGATGGAGTGCTGCGTGGAGGCGGTGCGCTCGGGGGTCAAGAGCGCGGTCATCATCGACGGCCGCATCGAACACTCCATCCTCATCGAGCTGCTGTCCGATGAAGGTATCGGCACCATGCTTCATTAAGGAGGTTTTCTCATGAGCTTCACTCAACTGAAAGAGCGTGACCATCAGTATGTCATGCAGTCCTACGGGCGCTTCGACGTGGCCATTGACCACGGCAAGGGCGCTACCGTCTGGGACGTGGAGGGCAAGGAGTACATCGACTTCACCTCCGGCATCGGCGTGTGCTGTCTGGGCTACGGGGACGAGGGCTGGGCCAACGCCATCTACGAGCAGGCCAGAACGCTGGGTCACATCTCCAACCTGTTTTACTCCCGACCCTACGTGGACGTGGCGGAGACTCTGTGCAAGCGCACCGGCATGAGCAATGTGTTCTTTGCCAACTCCGGCGCCGAGAGCAACGAGGGCATGATCAAGCTGGCCCGTAAGTATTCCTTTGACAAGTACGGCAAGGGGAGAGGGACGGTCATCACCCTGAACAAGTCCTTCCACGGCCGTACCATCACCACCCTGGCCGCCACCGGACAGGACGTGTTCCACAACTACTTCTTCCCCTTTACCGAGGGCTTCCGCCACGCCGACGCCAACGACATGGACTCCCTGGAAAGCGTGGCCGGGCACGACGTATGCGCCGTGATGATGGAGCTGGTACAGGGCGAAGGCGGTGTGCTGCCTCTGGATAAGGAGTTTGTCCAGAAGGTGGCCAAGCTGTGCGCCGAGCGGGACTGGCTGCTGCTCATTGACGAGGTGCAGACCGGCGTAGGCCGTACCGGCTCGCTGTTTGCCTTCCAGCAGTATGACATTCAGCCCGACGTAGTGTCCTTTGCCAAGGGCATTGCCGGCGGTCTGCCCTTCGGCGGTATCATGGCAAACGCCAAGTGCGCCGGGGTATTCACTCCCGCCACCCACGCCACCACCTTTGGCGGCAATCCCGTGGCCGCCGCCGCTGCCCGCCATGTGTTGGACCGGATGGACGAGGACGTGCTGGCTCAGGTGAAGGGAAAGGGCGCCTACCTGCGTGAGCAGATCGAGGCGCTGGAACTGCCCTGTTTGGGCAAGACCCGTGGCATGGGTCTGATGATCGGCATTGAGGTCAAGGGCGAGCTGACCAACAAGCAGCTGGCCGCCAAGCTCATTGAAAACGGCCTTTTGTGCCTCACCGCCGGACCCGGCCTGCGCCTGCTGCCCCCGCTGACCATCACCAAAGAGGAGATGGACAAGGGCGTGGCCATCATGAAGCAGACCCTGTCTGCCATTTGAGGAGGAGATCCCCTATGAAAAACGACCTGTTGAGCATGCTGGATCTGTCCAGCGAGGACATCATGACCATTCTGGACACCGCCGACCAGCTGAAGTACAACCAGAAGCACGGCATCCAGCACGACTACCTCAAGGGCATGACCCTTGCCATGATCTTTGAGAAGAATTCCACCCGTACCCGCGTTTCCTTTGAGACCGGTATGTTCCAGCTGGGCGGTCACGCTCTGTTCCTGTCCGGCAAGGAGAGTCAGATCGGCCGTGGCGAGCCCATTGAGGACACCGCCCGGGTGCTGTCCCGCTACTGCGACGGCATCATGATCCGCACCTTTGCTCAGGAGACGGTGGAGAAGCTGGCCGAGTATGCCGACATCCCTGTCATCAACGGCCTGACCGATTTCAGCCACCCTTGTCAGGTGCTGGCCGACCTGATGACCGTGCGTGAGCACAAGGCCAAGCTGGCCGGGTTGAAGATGTGCTACATCGGCGACGGCAACAACATGGCAAACTCCCTCATCGTGGGCGGCCTGAAGTGCGGCATGGAGGTCGCCGTGGCCTGCCCCGAGGGTTACGACCCCGATCCCAAGGTGCTGGAATTTGCCGCTAGCGACCCCACCTTTAAGTTCCAGCTTTGCCGCAAGCCGGCGGACGCCATCGCCAATGCCGACGTGGTGTTCACCGATGTGTGGGCATCCATGGGTCAGGAGGGTGAGAAGGCCCAGCGGGAAAAGGCCTTTGCCGGTACTTACTGCATCGACGCCGAACTGATGAAGCTGGCCAACCCCGGCTGCATGGTGCAGCACTGTCTGCCTGCCCACCGGGGGGAGGAGATCACCGCCGACGTGTTCGAAGACCACGCCACCGAGATCTTTGACGAGGCGGAGAACCGTCTCCACGCCCAGAAAGCGGTCATGTACCTGCTGATGAAGAAGGACAAAGGCGAATAAAACAGGAAAAGGCTGACGGAATACCCGTCAACCTTTTGTTGTATTCACTCATCGCTCAGCAGCTCCCGCAGGCGGGTGATGGCTCTGCGCTCAATGCGGGATACCTGCACCTGCGACACCCCGATGATCCGGGCCACCCGGCTCTGGGTCATGGTGTGGAAGTAGCGCAGTAATAATACCTGCCGCTCCTGCTCGGGCAGCTGCCCCAGCGCCTGTCGCAGCACCACCTGTTCCACCACCTGCTCCTCCATGCCCCCGGTGCCCAACAGGCTTTCCAGCGTCAGCCCGTCCCCGGTCTCCATTTGCAGGGAGGCCACCGGCTCGGTGGCGGTCTCGGCGGCGGCGATGTCCTCCGGCGTGAGACCGGTGTGGGCGGAAAGCTCGGACAGGGTGGGGTCACGCCCCAATTCGCCCTGCAGGAGGGTGCGGGCGGTCCGGATAGCGGTGGCACGCTCCTTGATGCCCCGGCTGACCTTCACCGCCCCGTCATCCCGCAGAAAGCGGCGGATCTCCCCGGCGATTTTGGGCACGGCGTAGGTAGAAAACTGGGTGCCGAAGTCCGGGTCATACCCCCGCACGGCTTTGAGAAAGCCCAGACAGGCCAGCTGGTACAGGTCATCCGGATCCACTCCCCGCCCGTAGTAGCGGCGCACGATGGACCAGATGAGCCCGGCGTTTTCCCGCAGCACCTGCTCGCAGGAGCGCTCGTCCCCCTCCCGGGCCGCCCGCAGAAGCTCGGGGGTGGACAACGTCCCGCTCATTTTGCCCCGACCCGGCGGGAGATTTTTCTTCGCATGGTCACCGTCGTGCCCTTGCCCGGAACAGAGCGCAGGCGCAGGGTGTCCATGAAGCTCTCCATGATGGTAAAGCCCATGCCCGCGCGCTCCTCGCCACCGGTGGTGAACATGGGGGTGCGTGCCTGCTCCATGTCCGCAATGCCCACACCCCAGTCCCGGACAACGATCTCCAGACTGTTGTCCGAATGGATGCGCAGCTTCATGCACACCTTGCCGATGGTGTCCGGATAGGCGTGGACAATGGCGTTGGTCACCGCCTCGCTCACGGCGGTCTTGATGTCGTTCAGCTCCTCCAGTGTAGGGTCAAGCTGGGCGGCGAAGCAGGCCGCGGCGGTGCGGGCAAAGCCCTCGTTGGCCGAGCGGCTGGGGAAGTCCAGCGAGACAAAGTTCTCTGCCTTGGTTCTCATGTTATGTAAATCCTCCTTTCCTCATTCAAATCGGATGACCCGGCTAAGACCGGCGGCCTGAAAGACCCGTTTTGCCTGCGGGGGCACGTTGACCACCCGCAGTTCCCCCTCCAGACGGCACATTTGCCGATGGGCCCGCAGCAGTACGGCGATGCCCGAACTGTCCATAAAGCTGATTCCGCCCATGTCGATGGTCAGCTGCCGGGGCAGTTCCCGGTCAATCTGTCCGTCCAGCTGGCTCATGATGTGCTTTGCCGCGTGGTGGTCAAGCTCACCGGACAGGGTTGCGGTGAGTGCGCGCTGGTCGCTGATGCAGCTTACTGCCATGCTTGTCCCTCCCTGAACTGTGGTTTCCTGCTGATTATACGGCAGGGGCGCTGTCGCTTTCGGGCGGTTTGGGGGCACGGACAGGGAGAAACGGAAAAATACTTGCGTTGTGGGCGGTTTCCTGTATAATGCACAGTAAGAACATGATTTGGAGGCCGTACCTATGATTCGTCTCGCCCGACCGGATGATTTGCAGGAGATTTTGTTTGTATACGCCATCGCCCGTACCTTTATGGCGGAGCACGGAAATCCTACCCAGTGGGGTAACACTTACCCTGCCCGCGAACTGCTGGAGGAGGATATTCGTCTGGGTCAGCTGTATGTGGACGAGTGGGAGGGGAAGATCGATGGGGTGTTTGCCTTTATCCCCGGGGAAGATCCTACCTACCAAATCATTGACGGCGCGTGGATCAGCGACATGCCCTACGCCGCCATCCACCGGGTGGCCGGCAGCGGAAAGCGGAGTGGTACGCTGGGGCGCTGTCTTGCCTATTGCCGTGAGCGCACGCCTCATATCCGTATCGATACCCATCCGGACAACAAGGTGATGCAGCACCTGCTGACCAAGGCTGGCTTTACCTATTGCGGAGTGATTTGGGTGGAGGACGGGACCATCCGTTGGGCCTACGAGATGCTGTAAAAAAGAACGAGCCGTTGTGCAAAGCACAACGGCTCATTTTGTTAAAACTCATCTGCGTTTGACCAGCCACCAGACCAGCCAGCCCAGCAGGATACCCACGGTGGGAGCGATGGAGGCAAGAGCGAAAATCAGAGAGGCCAGCGTGTCCCAGCCGCTGCCGAACACCAGATAGTATAGGGCGCTGGCCAGTGCCAGCAGGACGGGCAGCACAGGGACGAGCCGGGCAGTAAGACTGCGGGTTACCCGGCACAGCA
>JAZUOI010000017.1:0-5964 GCA_045604585.1 Lawsonibacter sp.
GAAAACACGCCCCCCCCCACGGGGGGGGCCGGGGCCTTCGGTCAGGTGGGGTAAATCACGCCGCAGGCGATCTTCTCTCCCGCGTTGCCCGCGGGCTGGGAGCGGAAGTCGTCCGCCCCGTTGTGGATGACCACGGTACGACCCATTATCTCCGGGATGGTGAACCGATCCGTGAGCACTTGCAGATAGGCCTCGCCTGCGCAGGACAGCAGGGGAGGCAGGTCACCTGCATGGCGCGGGTGAGGGGCATCGGTGGGATTATAGTGGCTGCCGGTCATGGGGAAACCATCTCCGGAGCAATCCCGGCCCTCGTGGATGTGCAGGGCGAAAAAACCGGTTTCGGTGTCGGGCAGCCCGCGGATTTGGACGGTTATCCGTACGCGCTGTCCCTGAGGCTGAAAGGTTACCCAGCCCACCGGGCCGGAAGGGTCGGTTCCGCCGGTCACGTGGGCGGCCGCACCGGGAGTATACGTGGAAGTGTCCATATTATCACCTCCTGTCAGTCTATGCGGGAGGCCACCATGGGGTGATAGAAAAGGCCGCCGCAGATACTCTGCGGCGGCCTGGGACATTATTGTGCGGCAAGGGCTTTTTTGCGCCATTTGCCAAAGCGGAATACCACGGTAGAGATCAGCGCGCCCATGGCCCAGGAGAACAGAAGCGAGCCGAACAGAGCCTCCGGCCGACCGTTGGGGAACTCCTCGCACCGGGTGAGGTAGGCAAGACCGTAGGCCGTGGGAATACGCAGGACGATGGTGGTCAGCATGGTCACCCACATGGGGGTGAGGGTGTCACCGCAGCCGCGCATCACGCCGCCCAGCACCTGGGTCACTGCCATACAGATATAGCCTGCGGCCAGAATGCGCATCATGCGCACGGCCAGCTGCATCAGCGCCTCGGTGTCGGTAAACAGGTCGAACAGCACATGGCCGAACAGCAGCAGGATCAGGGTGACGGCAGCGGCAAAGCCGACTGCCATGGCAAGTCCCTGCCGGGTGCCCTTGTCTACCCGATCCAGACGACCGGCACCCACATTCTGACCGGCGTACACGCTCATGGTTTGGCCGAAGGACATATTGGGCATCATGGCAAAGCCGTCTACCCGCATGATGATCACGTTGCAGGCAATGATCACCTCGCCCATGCTGTTGGTCAGCGACTGCACCACCATCATGGCAAGGGCCATCACGCCCTGGGTAATACCGGAGGGGATACCCAGCTTGAGGATACGCAGGGCAGAATGTTTGCGCATACGCAGACTGCCGGGGGTCAGGTCGAATATGCTGCGCATGCCCATAAGTTTGACAAAGCACAGGGCGGCGGAGATGGCCTGGGCGATCACCGTAGCCAGGGATACGCCCGCCACACCCATACCAAGTCCCGCCACAAACCACAGATCCAGTACTGTGTTCAGTACGGCGGCCACCAGAAGAAACAGCAGGGCGGACAGAGAGTCACCCAGTCCCCGCAGCACGCCGGACAGAACGTTATAAAAGGTGAAGCCCGCCGCGCCCAAAAAGAAAATGGTCAGATAGTCGGTACACCAGTCGATGATGGAGACCGGGGTGTCCAGCAGTTCCAGCAGGGGACGGGTGATAAGCGTGCCCAACAGCATCGTGCCCACCGAGGCAATGGCCGCCAGGGAGATGCAGTTGCCGATGGCCTGGGACAGACCCTCCCGGTCACCCGCGCCGAAGCGCTGGGAGATGACGATGCCGGCACCCGTGGCCACACCCACAAACAGAGCCAGCAGCAGGTTCAGGATGGGAGCGGCGCTGCCCACGGCAGCCAGCGCGTTGTCGCCCACATATTTGCCCACCACGATGGAGTCCACGGTGTTGTAAAGCTGTTGGGCAATGTTGCCCAGCAGCATGGGGATGGCAAATTCCGCAATGCGGTGCCAGGGCGTGCCCCTGGTCATATCCTTAGCGGAAAACAGTTCTTTGAGTCGCACGTTTTTTCTCCTCTTCTCCATGTGCACACAAAAGCGCACACCCTTCCATTTTATCTACCGTGTGGATTATACGCCATTTTCTCCCACAATTCAACTGTAGGAGCAGAAAAGGAATTGTAAAAAAACTATGAACCCCCTTGCAATTTTATGGGAAAAGGGGTATATTATTTTAGCACTCGCGAAATACGAGTGCTAAATCGGTTGCCACGGAGGAATGGTTATGGCAAAGAAGCAGTTCAAAGCCGAGTCTAAGCGGCTGATGGATCTGATGATCAACTCCATTTATACTCACAAGGAGATTTTCCTGCGGGAGATCATTTCCAACGCCAGCGACGCGGTGGACAAGCTGGCCTATAAGGCGCTCACCGACGATCAGGTGACGGTCAAGCGCAAGGATTTCGGCATCGTGATCGTACCGGATAAGGTGGCGCGCACCCTGACCGTGTCCGACAACGGCATCGGCATGACCCGGGAGGAGTTGGAGACCAATCTGGGCACCATCGCCAAGAGCGGCTCCTTTCAGTTCAAGCAGGAGCTGGGGGATGACAAGGCGGCCAACAAGGTGGACGTGATCGGTCAGTTCGGCGTAGGCTTCTACTCCGCCTTTATGGTGGCTGATCGGGTCACCGTCATTTCCAGAGCCTATGGAAGCGATGAGGCCTGGATGTGGCAGTCGGAGGGCGCCGATGGCTATACGGTCACCCCCTGTGAAAAGGCGGGAGCGGGCACCGACATCATCATGCACATCAAGCCCAACGGCGACGAGGAGAATTACGATCCGTACCTGGAAAGCTACAAGCTGCAGGAGCTGATCCACAAGTATTCCGACTACATCCGATACCCCATCCGCATGGAGGTGGAGGACTACCGTATGAAGGAAAAGCCCGCCGATGCCGGGGAGGACTACCGCCCCGAGTGGGAGACCGTGCGGGAGTGGAAGACGGTCAACTCCATGGTTCCCATCTGGCAGCGGCAGAAGTCCAAGGTGAAGGCAGAGGACTATAACGACTTCTACAAGGAGAAGTTCGGCGACTGGCAGGATCCCCTGTCCGTCATCCACACCTCCGGCGAGGGTGCGGTGGAATATAAGGCGCTGCTGTATATCCCCGCTCAGGCGCCCTATGATTTCTACACCCGGGACTATGAGAAGGGGCTGCAGCTGTACTCCTCCGGCGTGATGATCATGGACAAGTGCGCCGATCTGCTGCCCGACCACTTCCGTTTTGTCCGGGGTGTGGTGGACTCCCCCGATTTTTCCCTGAACATCAGCCGGGAGATGCTCCAGCACACCCGTCAGCTCAAACTCATTGCCGGCAACCTGGAAAAGAAGGTCAAGGCGGAGCTGCTGAAGCTGCAAAAGGACGACCGGGAGAAGTACGAGAAATTCTGGGATGCCTTTGGCATGCAGATCAAGGTGGGCGTGGTGTCCGACTACGGTCAGCACAAGGATCTGCTGCAGGATCTGCTGCTGTTCTGGTCGTCCAGCCAGGGGAAATACGTTACCCTTGCCGAGTATAAAGATCGCATGGGGGAAGAACAGCCCTATTACTACTACGCCAGCGGCGAGACCGTGGACAAAATCGACAAGCTGCCCCAGGTGGAGCGTATCCGGGACAAGGGCTACGAGATTTTGTACCTGACCCAGGACGTGGACGACTTTGTGATGCAGGCGCTGGGCGAGATCGACGGAAAGAAGTTCAAGTCGGTCAACGACGAGGACGCCCTGCCCCAGACCGAGGAGGAGAAGAAGCAGTCCGAGGAAAAGGCGGAGCAGGGCAAGGCCATGGTCGACTTTGTCAAGGAGACTCTGGGCGACAAGGTCAAGCAGGTGCGTATTTCCAAGATCCTCAAGTCGGGCGCTGTGTGCATGACCGCCGAGGGCTCCATGACGCTGGAGATGGAGAAGTACCTGCGCAAGGTGGAAGGAAAGGGCGACATCCGTGCCGATCGAGTGCTGGAGCTCAACCCCGATGCTGAGGCGGTGCAGGCTCTGCGCCGTGCGGTGGAGGCGGGCGATACCCAGCTGGCGGGCAAGTACGCCCGGCTTTTGTACGGTCAGGCGCTGTTGCTGGCCGACCTGCCCATGGAGGAGCCGGTGGAGTTTGCCGAACTGGTCTGTCAGTTGATGAAATAAGACACAGGGGTGCGGTCTGCAACAGACCGCACCCCTGATTTTGCGAGAACGGGAGAGATTAAGAGAGCGTGAGGGAGATTGAGAAAAAATCGACCCCGTAAAAGTCCGATTTTGCCCAAAGCAGAACAATTCGACCGGAAACGAACATTGAAATTCCAAAAAGAATATGATATACTGCACAACTGAATGCAAATGCATTCCAAACTGAAACAGAAAGCAGAGTTGATTCGTCCCAAATGGACAGTACCAGTATAGCGATGATCGTATCCCTTGTGATCCTTGTGGCCTTGTCGGCCTACTTCTCCGCCACGGAAACGGCCTTTACCTCTCTCAACCGTATCCGCCTGAAAAACAAGGCGGAGGATGGGAACGCCAGAGCGGCCCTTGCGCTGGCCATGGCGGAGCAGTATGACAAGCTCCTTTCCACCATCCTGATCGGCAACAATATCGTGAACATTGCCGCCACTACTATTGCCACGGTGCTGTTTACCAAGTGGTTTCATGAGTATGGTCCGGTCATGTCCACCGTGGTGCTGACGGTGATCATTTTGATTTTTGGTGAGATTTCTCCCAAGAGCCTTGCCAAGGAGTCCCCGGAACGGTGGGCCATGACGGCGGCGCCCCTGCTGCGGGTGTTCCTGGTGGTGCTGCTGCCCCTCAATGTTCTGTTCGGCCTGTGGAAGAAGCTGCTGAGCGCCCTGTTCCACAAGACGGAGGAGGACGGCATCACCGAAGAGGAGCTGGTGGGCATGGTAGATCAGGCGGAGAATGAGGGTGGACTGGACGAGCATGAGAGCGAGCTCATCCGCGCCGCCATCGAGTTCAACGACTTGGAAGTGTCCGAGATCCTCACTCCCCGGGTGGATCTGGTGGCTGTGGCGGACGATGCCGACGAGGAGGAAATCGCCCGGGTACTGGCCGAAAGCGGCTATTCCCGTCTGCCCATTTACAAGGAGAGTATCGACAACATCATCGGTGTTATCCACGAAAAGGATTTTTATGCCGCCCGCTACCGTGGACGGAAGGGGCTGTCCGACATCACGGGCAGCGTGATCTACACCACCGGAAACACCAAGATTTCCGACCTGCTGCGTATCCTGCAAAAGAACAAGGCGCACATGGCCGTGGTGGTGGACGAGTACGGCGGGACCGAGGGTATTGCCACCCTGGAGGACATTCTGGAAGAGCTGGTGGGCGAGATCTGGGACGAGCATGACGAGGTGGTGGAGTCCTTCCGCAAACAGGAGGACGGCAGCTATCTCATCCAGTGCAGTGCCAGTCTGGACGATATGTATGATCTGTTCTCCGTCAAGGGTGAGTGCGATGCCAGCACCATCTCCGGCTGGGTCATGGAGCAGATCGGCCGCGTGCCCGAGCAGGGCGACCGCTTCCAGGCCGAGGGACTGGATGTTACCGTCACTCAGGTGGAACAGCGCCGCGTGCTGGAAATTCGCGTGGAAGTGCTGCCCGAGGAAGAGGAAGACAAATAAATACAATAAAAACCCCGGCGTGCCGTCAGGCCCGCCGGGTTCTATTTTGGTTGATCAACCCAGAATGGCGCCCTTATCGGCGCTGGACACCAGCTTGGCGTAGCGGGCCAAATAACCGGTCTTGATCTTGGGCTCAGAACACACCCAGTTGGCACGGCGCTGGGCAAGGGTATCGTCGGACACCTTCAACTGGATGGTGTGGGCGGGGATGTTGATGGCGATGATATCACCCTCCTCCACCAGACCGATGTTGCCGCCGGAGGCCGCCTCGGGGGAGACGTGACCGATGGAGGCGCCACGGGTGGCGCCGGAGAAGCGGCCATCGGTGATCAGGGCCACATCCTTGTCCAGACCCATGCCCGCGATGGCGGAGGTGGGGTTGAGCA
>JAZUOI010000018.1:0-12059 GCA_045604585.1 Lawsonibacter sp.
GCGCCTGTGATGGAATTGGTAGACATGCGAGATTTAGGTTCTCGTGCTTTCAGCGTGTGGGTTCGAGTCCCTTCAGGCGCACCAAAAAACCGGCATCCCTTTTTAGGGGTGTCGGTTTTGCTGTGTGCGCGGGACGAGAACCCAGGTTCGATTTAGCGACCCTTGGCCGCTTTGCGGCTTAGGGGCGCTTAATGCATGCGAGCGAAGCGAGTCGCTGTCCCTTCAGGCGCACCACGTCGCCGCGGACGCATATCGTTCGCGGCGACGTTTTTTACGTCACCTCTCACTCATTCTGTCGCGGCTCCTTTCCAAATGCGACCCGCTGCACTGGGCTCACATTTGGTTTTTGGTGCTGTCTTTCGGCTGGTCGTATCGAACGTGGGTACACTTACCAAAAAACCGGCATCCCCCAAAAACTGGGGGATGCCGGTTTTTCTATGTTCGTAGGCTTGTGTTTATCAATCATCGTAACCGTTGGGATTGTTTTTCTGCCAGTTCCAGCTGTCCCGGCACATATCCACCTGATCAAACTGTGCCTGCCAACCCAGCTGCTCCCGGCTCTTGGTGGGGTCGGCGTAACACACCGCCAGATCCCCCGGGCGGCGGGGCGCGATCTCATAGGGCACACGCAGATCGTTGGCCGCTTCGAAAGCGTGCACCATATCCAGCACGCTGTATCCGTTTCCAGTACCCAGATTGAATACGCTTTCACCGGAATGGGCATTCAGGTATTCCATCGCCTGCACATGTCCCCGAGCCAGATCCACCACATGGATATAGTCCCGCACGCCGGTACCGTCGGGGGTGGGATAGTCGTTGCCGAACACGTTCAGATGCTCCCGCTTGCCCACCGCAGTCTGGGAAATAAAGGGCATGAGGTTGTTGGGGATGCCGTTGGGATGTTCTCCAATCAATCCGGAGGGATGGGCACCCACAGGGTTGAAGTAACGCAGCAGCGCCACCGACCACTCGGGGTCGGCCTTGGCCACATCCCGCAGGATCTGCTCCCCCACATACTTGGTCCAGCCGTAGGGATTGGTACAATTTCCGGTTTTGGAGTCCTCCCGCAGGGGCATCTCGTTATCCCCGGAGTACACCGTGGCGGAGGAGGAGAAGATCAGCTTTTTCACACCCCGCCGGCTCATCACCCGGCACAGGGTCATGGTGGCGCACAGGTTGTTTTCATAGTAGTCCAGGGGCTTGGCCACCGACTCACCCACCGCCTTATAGCCGGCAAAGTGGATGGCACAGCCGATGTCATGCTCCGAGAAAATACGCTCCAGCAGCTGCTCATCCCGCACATTTCCCTGATAAAACGGGATGGTTTCCCCCGTGATTTGCGCCACCCGCTCCAGGCTTTTTTGATTGGAATTGCTCAGGTCGTCAATGACCACGGGCCGATGTCCCGCCTGCAGCAGCTCCACACAGGTGTGGCTTCCAATGTAGCCGGCACCGCCGGTAACCAGTACGTTCATATTCACACGCTCCCTATGTATCAATTCCACAGCTGCGTGGTGTAGATTCCCTTTTGCTTCATGTCCGCGATAGCAGTACGCACTCCTTCCAGATCCTCCCGGTAGGTCACGCCGTACCACACTTCCTCACAGGGCAGCACCTGCACGCCGGCCTGCCCCTGCTTGATCTGTTCATCCACCACAAAGGGTAGGAAATACTCGCACTTGAGGGGGTCAACCGGCAGCTTCTCGTTCAGAAACGCCGGGAACCGGTCGTTCAGTTGTTCCATCATCTCGTGGGTGAAGCCCCACATGTTCATGGACACCAGGGTATCACCGGGCAGATCCACAAAGGTCTCCCCGTCTTCGGTATAGGCCGCGCCGCTGCCCCGCTTGTAGATCTTTGCCCGCTCGGTAATTCCGGCCAGCATGCCGTTTTCCACCCGGCACACCCCGCGGGACACGCTGCCGTGCTCGGTGACGGTGTTACCCACCCGGTAGCCCATCATGGCATAGCGGCTGGGGTCGGTGTTGGCCTGCAGATAGTCGAAGATAGCCGCGAACGCGCTGGGGCCGTAGAAGTCGTCGGCATTGATCACCGCAAAGGGGCCGTGCACCACCTCCCGGCAGCACAGCACCGCATGTCCGGTACCCCAGGGTTTTACCCGCCCCTCGGGCACGGTGTACCCCGCAGGCAGCTTGTCGGTGGTCTGGTAGACATAGTGCACATGGAAGTACTTCTCCATGCGCGTACCGATCTTCTCCCGAAACAGCTGATCCATTTCCGGCTTAATGACGAACACGATGTCCCGGAAGCCCGCGCGGTGCGCGTCAAACAGGGAAAAGTCCATGATGCTGTGACCGCACGTATCTACCGGCTCAATTTGCTTCAGTCCGCCAAATCGGCTGCCCATACCGGCTGCCATGATCACAAGGGCAGGTCGCTGCATAAATCATTACCTCCTAAGGTCTTCTTGCCTTTATTTTATTCCTATCCGGCGCAAAAAGCAAGTATCTTTCGCTGGGCAGAACACTGCCGCCGCTCCCATAGGGAAGCGGCGGCAGGCGTATGTGCGCTTTTTATTTCACGAACACCATATCCCGAGTGATGGAAGACAGATCCTTTGCTCCACACATAGCCATGGTGTCCGCCAGCTCCGCTCCGATCTTGTCGATGTAGCAGGCAACGCCCTCAGCGCCCGCACCGTACAGGGCGGTGACAAAGGGGCGGCAGATGATGACCGCGTCCGCACCCAGCGCCAGCGCCTTGAATACGTCCACACCACTGCGGATACCGCCGTCCACGAAGATCTTCATACCGCTGCCCTTAAGCGCATCGGCAATGTCAGCCAGCACCTCCGCCGTGGCGGGACACTGATCCAGCACGCGGCCGCCGTGGTTGCTGACCACGATACCGGCCGCACCCGCCTGCTTGGCCTTCAGCGCGCCCTTGACGGTCATCACGCCCTTAACAATAAATGGAACGCCCGCCAGCTGCGCCACCTGCGCCAGTTCTTCCACCGTCTTGCTTCCGGCAGGCGGGGTCATATTCTTCAAAAAGGGCAGGCCGGCCGCGTCCACGTCCATAGCCACAGCAAAGCAGCCCGACTGCTTGCAAAGAGCCATCTTCTGGGCGATAGTATCCATATTCCAGGGTTTAACTGTGGGCACGCCCACGCCGCCCTCGGCGGCAATGGCGGCGCTGGCCGCCTCCATAACGGTGGGGTTGAGCCCGTCACCGGTAAAGGCGGCAATGCCGCCCTCAGCACAGGCCTTGACCAACACATTGTTATAGGCGGTGTCGTCATACTTGTCGCTGTAATGCATGGTCACCGCGCCCACGGGGCCGGCGAAGAAGGGATAACGAAACTGCCTTCCGAACAGCTCCAGCCCGGTATCAGGGGTCACATTTTCGCACAGAGTGTCCATATTCACCCGAATACTCTGCCACTTGTCGTAGTTGCGCATAGCCGTATCGCCCACGCCCTTG
This sequence comes from Lawsonibacter sp., assembly GCA_045604585.1. GTDB lineage: Bacteria > Bacillota > Clostridia > Oscillospirales > Oscillospiraceae > Lawsonibacter. The sequence continues at coordinate 3,445 of JAZUOI010000018.1, forward strand.
GCGCCGGGGCCGGGAATGTGGTTGCCGCATGCCTTTCCGTTGCACACGGGACACGCCTTGCAATAGGGGCCAATACATCCTCTGGCCTGTTCCAAAACCTGCTGGTAATCCATGATAGTTCCTCCTTAACCCCCACCAAACGGGACCGTTTTTCCCATTATATCACATAGCGGGCAAATGTCACCATAAAAAGTGCTTTTTCGCCCCTTTGCTTCCCCTCCCGCTCTCGCTGCCGCTCCGATGGCAGACAAAAAAGACCTCAGATCGGACATAAAGCGTTGCGTTTGACTGGATTTGGTGGTATGATATGGTATCGGTAACCCAACAAACTTTGATCTGCGAGGGGAAATACATATGGATTACAAGAAACTGCAAAACGGCAGTGACATTCGCGGCGTGGCTCTGGAAGGCATCGAGGGTCAGCACGTCAACCTGACCGAGGAGGTCTGCCGCAACATCGGCCGTGGCTTTGCCCTGTGGCTGCGCCAGCGCCTTGGCAAGGACACGCTGCGCGTGTGCGTGGGTCGTGACTCCCGTCTGTCCGGCCCCACCCTGGCCGGCTGGATCTGCGAGGCTATGGCCGGGCAGGGCATCTGCGTCACCAACATCGAGATGGCCTCCACTCCCGCCATGTTTATGAGCACCGTCACCGGGGACAAACCCTACGACGCCTCCGTGATGATCACCGCCAGCCACCTGCCCTTCAACCGCAATGGCTTTAAGTTCTTCACCAAGGACGGCGGTCTGGAAAAGCAGGACATCGCCGCCATTCTGGCCTACGCCGCCGGAGATGAGACCACCGGCCTTGCTCCCGCTGCGGTGACCTCCGGCGCATTTATGGATGACTACGCCGCCATTCTGGTGGACAAGGTGCGCTCCGCCACCGGCGAGGATAAGCCGCTGGCCGGCTTTAAGATCGTGGTGGACGCGGGCAACGGCGCGGGCGGCTTCTACGTGGAAAAGGTGCTGCAGCCTCTGGGCGCGGACACCACCGGAAGCCAGTTCCTTGACCCGGACGGCTCCTTCCCCAACCACATCCCCAACCCCGAGGACGGCGATGCCATGAAAGCCATTATGTCCGCCGTGGCCGCCCAACAGGCCGACCTGGGCATTATCTTCGACACCGACGTGGACCGCGCCGGCGCTGTGCTGTCCGACGGCAGCGAGCTTAACCGCAACCGCATCATTGCCATGCTGGCCGCCATCCTGCTGCGGGAGCATCCTGGCACCACCATTGTCACCGACTCCATTACCTCCACCGGCCTTGCCGATTTCATCGCCAAGCGGGGCGGCGTGCACCACCGCTTCAAGCGCGGCTATCGCAACGTGATCAACGAGTCCATCCGTCTCAACGCCCAGGGTCAGGACAGCCAGCTGGCCATCGAGACCTCCGGCCACGGCGCGCTGAAGGAGAACTATTTCCTGGACGACGGCGCGTATCTGGTGACCAAGCTGCTCATCGAGCTGGCTCGTGGCAAGAAGGAGGGCTACACCCTGGAGTCCCTCATTGCCGACCTGGCCGAGCCCGCTGAAAGCAAGGAATTCCGCCTGAACATCATCCCCGAGGACTTCAAGACCTACGGTCAGAGCGTGCTGGACAACCTGCAGGCGTACGCCGCCAAGCAGCCCGGCTGGTCCATCGCCCCCAACAACTACGAGGGTGTGCGTGTCAATCTGGACGCCGACCACGGCAACGGCTGGTTCCTGCTGCGCCTGTCCCTGCACGATCCCCTGCTGCCCCTGAACATCGAGTCCGATGTCCCCGGCGGCGTGCTCACCATCGCCAAGTCCCTTGCCCAGTTCCTGTTTACCTGTGACGGTCTGGACACCGGCAAGCTGGCCGATTTTGTTGGCTGATTCTCTCTTACATCGTACACACTCCCCACGGTGCAAACCGCTGTGGGGAGTGTTTTTTTGCCTGTTTTCACAAGATAAAAAAATTTTTGTTTTTTCGTGAAAAAACCCGTTGACATCCTGGGTTGCCTGTGGTAATATACATCTTGCGCTGAACAACAGCGCTCCACTACCAAATGCGCGAGTGGTGGAATTGGTAGACTCGCTGGCTTCAGGTGCCAGTGCTCGCAAGGGCGTGTGGGTTCGACTCCCACCTCGCGCACCAAAAAACGAGATCACCCATTCGGGTGACCTCGTTTTTTTGATTTGACCGCAAAAACCCGGCGCGCCCCGAAGGTTCGGAGCGCTACGGTTTTTCTTTTTTATCACATGAGTTTCACGGTGTAGTACACCAGCAGCAGGAACAGCCACGCCAGCAGGACGAACATCAGATAGAACGCTGCCATAGCACCCAGCACCAGTCCCGCCAGCATGACCAGCAGACTGACCAGAGAAGATGCCACCACCAGCACGAAGTTACTCTGCTTACCCAGCAGCTCCACCGGTTTTCCCTGGATGGTAAGAACACCGCCGGTCTTTTTCAGCCGGAACATCAGCACCGTCAGACCCAGCAGGAAAATCACGCCAAGAACCATATACACGCTGACCATCAGATCGTGGGTACCGATGTTCTTGCGCACCAGCCAAAGACCCAGCAGACCCACACCGACTCCACAGGCGGAGAAGAAAAACTCCTTCTGGTACAGGTAGTACACCAGAGCCAGCACCGCACCGGCAGGCACCAGCACGTACAGCAGCCCCATGGCGCTCTGACCGAAGCGCACCACCAGTCCAGAGCTGATCCCCAGCGCAAGCAACCATGTTCCGCCCAGCACGGTGCGGAAGGGATAGGCCTGTCCGGCACGGATCTTGTTCCACGCCAGCACCAGACACGCCACACCGCCCAACACACCCAAACCGGCCGCGGCCACCAGCACCTTTTCCAGCACCAGCGCCACCTTTACCTGATCCATGGGGAAATCCACAAAGTATCGGTTAATGATCAAAAGCAGCAGTTCCAGCACCATGGCCGCTCCAAACCACAGCATGGCACGGCTCAGAGCAATATCCTCCTGCTGCCGCTGAGCGGCTTTTTTCCGTTCGTTCATTGACAGTTCCCCTTATTTCCAAATGTGGCGGCGGCAGAACCGGAATACACAAGATGCTGTGTTTCGCCTCCGCACCGGGCAAAAACCGCCCCAGTAAATCACTATCTGCCATTTTAGCAGAAATCAACGGATTTTGCAACAGGTAAAACAAATTCTTTCTCCCCTTGCGTGAAAGACCGGGAAGGACTATAATGGAGAAAATTCCTGTACGGGAGGTGCTGCCATGGTCGTCATGGCCATTGATTACGGCGATGCCCACACCGGGGTCGCCATTTCCGACCCCACCGGCTTTCTGGCCGGCACCACCACCACCATCCATAGCCGCAAGGCCGAGGTGGTGCTGGATGAACTTGCCCGGCTGGTGCGTGAACACCGGGTGGAGCAGCTGGTGATGGGCTTCCCCCGCAATATGGACGGCACAGAGGGCCCCCGGGCGCAGCTGTACCGGGACTTCGCTGCCCGGGTGGCGGAAACCACCGGGCTGGAACCGGTGCTGTGGGATGAACGGCGCACCACCGTGGACGCCCACCGCATTCTTTTCGACGCGGGCAAAAACGCAAAAAAGCGCAAAAAGACGGTGGATGCCGTGGCCGCCAGTCTGATTCTGGAGGGCTATCTGGACTTTCAGCGTATGCGTCAAACACCATAAGGGAGGAAGAAACGATGGGTAACATCAGCAAGGTCTGGGCCGTGTACTTCACTGGCACCGGAAACACAAAGAAAACGGTCTGCACCGTGGCCAAAGCCGCCTGCCAGGTTTTGGGCTGCGAGTACGGCGAATATGACTTCAGCCTGCCTGCTGCCCGGGGAGGTGAACTGCGCTTCTCCCCTGCCGACCTGGTGGTGTTCGGCACCCCGGTGTACGCCGGCCGCGTGCCCAACGTGCTGCTGCCCTATCTGACCGGAAAGGTCGTCGGCAACGGCGCACTGGCCGTCCCGGTGGTTACTTACGGCAACCGCAATTTCGATGACGGGCTGATGGAGCTGCGCAACATACTGGAGCAAAACGGATTTACCACCATCGCCGGCGGCGCGTTTGTTGGTGAGCACTCTTTCTCCACTACGCTGGGCGCCGGTCGTCCGGATGAGGCAGACATTGCTCTGATGACGCATCTGGGACAGGGTGCGGCGCGGGCCGCCCTCTCCGGCACATTTACCACCCCCGCCCCTGTGGAGGGCGAGGACCCCATCCGCCCCTACTACACCCCTCGTGACCGCAACGGCACCTCCATCAACATCCTCAAGGTCAAGCCCAAGACCGACCCGGACAAGTGCATCAACTGTGGGCTGTGCGCCCGTATCTGCACCATGGGCTCCATTGACCCCGCCGATGTGTCCAGCGTGACGGGCATCTGCATCAAATGCTGCGCCTGTGTCAAGCGCTGCCCCAAGGGAGCCAAGTATTACGACGACGCGGGCTACCTCTACCACCAGCACGAGCTGGAGGAGGTCTACGCCCGCCGGGGTGAGAGCAAGATTTTTCTGTAACCTGTAAGATAATCATCCACAGGCAGACCGCATCAGCGGTCTGCCTGTTTTCCTTTGCCCAGCAACTCCCAAAGACCCACGAAGATGAGAAATACACCGAAACAGCGCCGCAGCAGGGCGGTGTCCACCGCCGTGGCTGCCCACGCGGCAAGTCCGGCGCACACCAGCCCCGTCCCAATGGCCGGCAGCAAGGCCTGCCGCTCAATATAGCCGTTTTTTCGGTGGGCGGGCAGCGCCAGCAGTCCGGCGGGCAAAAAGTAGAGCAGGTTGATGCCCTGTGCCTGGGTCTGCTCCACCCCGGCCAACAGCGTCATATACACCAGCAGCAGCGTACCGCCCCCCACGCCGAAGCCGGACAGCACCCCGGTCACTGCCCCGGCGGCAAATGCACCCAACCAGCCGCTCATACCAGATACCTCACGCCGCCGTAGACGAGCAGCAGACCAAAGCCCCGGCGCAGCCAGTCCACCTTCACGCCCCGGAACAGCTTCCCGCCCGCAAAGCCACCCAGCGCACCCCCCAGCACGTAGGGCATCGCCTGGGACAGCTGCAGCCCGCCCCGGGCAAAGTAGATGACCACCGACAACACACACAAAGGAAGGATGACTGCCACCGAGGTGGCAAAGGCGCGCCGCTGCTCCATACCACACAGACGGGTAAGTGCCGGCACAAGCACCGACCCGCCTCCCCCACCGAAAAAGCCGTTGGCCAGTCCGGCCAATCCGCCTGCCAGAGCATAGTTCCATCGGGAACGCAAAAGACCACCCCATTTCTGCCTTAGTATGGCAGAAATGGGGTGGTCTATGTGTTTAATCGGTCAGCTTGTCCAGCAGGGCAGAAAGCTCGTCCAGCTTGCCGTCGGCATTTCCCTCTGCCGCCGCCTGCCGCACACAGCAGTCCATGTGGGCGCGCAGCACCTGACGGTTGACTTTTTTGAGGATGGATTGGGTGGCCATCAGCTGGTTGGACACATCCAGACAGTAGCGATCCTCCTCCACCATCTTTAAAATGCCGTCGATCTGCCCACGGGCGGTCTTCAGCAGGCGCGTTACCTGTTCACGATCGGCCTTCACTTGACGCTCACCACCTGATAGCCCGCCTGAGTCACGGTATCGGTGAGCACCTGGTCGGACACCTCTGCGCTCATGATGACGGTGGCGGACTTGCCCTCCAGGCTCATTACAACCCCGCTCACACCCTCCAGCGCCAGCAGCGCCTGCTCCACCCGTCCGGTGCAGTGACCGCACATCATGCCCTCAATGATCATGGTCTTTGTCATGGTTTTTCTTCCTCCTTGTTTTTTCTTCTTTGACGCCGTATCCTCCGGCGCTTGGTTGTGGAAACGACTTTTGAACCGGCGCAGACGCAGCGCGTTGGACACCACGCACACCGAGCTCAGGCTCATGGCGGCGGCGGCGAACATGGGGTCGAGCTGCCATTGCAGCACCGGATAGAATACACCCGCCGCCAGGGGGATGCCGATGGTATTGTAGAAAAAGGCCCAGAACAGATTTTGCTTGATGTTGCGCATGGTGGCCCGGGACAGCTCCACCGCAGCCGCTCCGTCCAGCAGGTCGGACTTCATCAGCACGATGTCCGCGCTCTCCATAGCTACATCCGTACCCGCTCCGATGGCGATACCCACATCTGCCCGGGCAAGGGCGGGGGCATCGTTGATCCCGTCACCGATCATGGCCACCCGGCTTCCCTCCGCTTGCAGCTTTCGGATGGTCTGCTCCTTATCCTGGGGCAGCACCTCGGCCAGTACCCGATCCACCCCCAGCTGCGCGCCCACAGCGGCGGCGGTACGGCGGTTGTCGCCGGTGAGCATGACCACCTCCAGCCCCAGTTCCCGAAACGCCTGCACCGCTTGCATACTGGTGGGCTTCAGGGTATCTGCCACGGCGATGAGACCCAGAACGCGGTTCTCGTTGGCGAAAAACAGAGGTGTCTTCCCCTGCTCGGCCAGCTGTTTGGCCTGCGTCTCAAAGGAAGAGATGTCCAATCCCAATTCTTCCATCATGGCTCGGTTTCCGCCGGCGTACCGCCGGTCGCCCAGCACCGCCGTCACGCCTCTCCCGTGGAGGGCACGGAAGTCGGTGACCGCCACCGGGGTCAGTTCCCGCTGGGCAGCGGCCTCCATGATGGCGGCGGCCAGGGGGTGCTCCGAGTTCTGCTCCAGACAGGCGGCCAGATTGAGCAGCACGTCGCCGGTCATATCCGCCGCGCACAGAATGTCGGTAACTTCGGGTTTGCCCTGGGTGAGTGTACCTGTCTTGTCCAGCACCACGGTGTCCACCCCGTGCAGGGTCTCCAACCCTTGAGCGGACTTAACAAGGATCCCGTGTTCCGCTCCCTTACCTGTTCCCACCATAATGGCCACCGGGGTGGCAAGCCCAAGGGCACAGGGGCAGGAGATGACCAGCACGGAAATCCCCGCCGTCAGCGCGGCGGTCACATCCCCGCCGGTGACACACAGCCAAACGATAGCGGTGACGGCGGCGATGGCCATGACCACGGGAACAAAAATTCCTGCCACCTTGTCTGCCAGCTTGGCAATGGGTGCCTTGGAAGAGGCGGCCTCCTCCACCAGGCGGATCATCTGGGCAAGGGTGGTGTCCTCCCCCACCCGCAGCGCTTCGAAGACAAAGGCTCCGGACTTGTTGATGGAGGCGGCACTCACCCGGTCACCCACCATTTTATCCACCGGCAGCGACTCGCCGGTCAGGGCGGACTCGTCCACGGCGGAGCTCCCCTCCACGATGACGCCGTCCACGGGGATGGCCTGTCCGGGACGAACCACCACCCGGTCGCCCACGCGCACGTCTTCCACCGGGATCTCCACCTCGCCGTCCTCCCGCTGTACCCGGGCGGTCTTTGGGGATAGATCCATCAGCCGGGTAATGGCTTGAGAGGTCTTCCCCTTGGAACGGGTCTCAAGGAATTTGCCCAGGGTAATTAGAGTGAGGATCATGCCCGCGGACTCAAAGTACAGATCCATATGGTAGCGCATCACCCGCTCCATATCCCCCTGTCCCAGCCCGTAGGCCATCTGGTAGATGGCAAACACACCGTAGACCACGGCGGCGGCAGATCCAACCGCGATGAGCGAGTCCATATTGGGGGCACCCCGCAGCAGGGTCTTAAAGCCCACCTTATAGTATTTATCGTTGATGTACATAATGGGCAGAGTAAGCAAAAGCTGGGTCAGCCCATAGGCCACCCCATTCTCTGCCCCGGCAAGAAAGCCGGGCAGGGGCGCGCCCAGCATGTGCCCCATGGCAATATAGAACAGGGGCAGCATAAATACCACCGACCAGAGCAATCGGCGTTTCATGGCGGATAGTTCCCCGCTTAGGGTGTCGGATGCACCCGGCTCCGATGTCGCTTTTTTCCGCTTTTTCTCCGGCAACCCGGCGCCATAGCCCGCCCGAACCACAGCGTCTATGATGCTCTGCGCCGTCAAAACTGCTTCGTCATACTCCACCAGCATACTGCCCGCCATCAGGTTGACCGCAACGGAGTGCACTCCATCCAGCTTATTTACCGCCTTTTCCACGTGGATGGAGCAGGCCGAGCACGTCATGCCGGTCACGTTGAATTTCTGTTTCATCTCATCACTCGCTTTCGTGCAAGACACCCCCCAGGGGTGGGGTACTCCTATCATATAATCCAGCGCGTATAAAGTCAAGTTCTGCAAACAAATGCACAGCCCCCGGCTGCACATGGGGCAGCCGGGGGCTGTGTCATCGGTTGAAGTTACGCAGGATGCTCCATGGTGCCCCGCTCCCGGAACAGCAGGGTAATGCACCACAGGGCGGACAGACCCACCAGCGTGTAGACCACGCGGCTGATCAGCGACGCGGAACCGCCGCAGGCAAAGGCAACCAGATCAAAACCAAACAGACCCACGCTGCCCCAGTTCAGTCCGCCCACGATCAGCAGGATCAGGGCGATTCGATCCATCAGCATCATATGTTTCCTCCTTTTTACGGTATGAGCCTAGTATCACCACTGGGCAGGAAACTATACACAAAAAAGCCCGCCGCGGCAACGCCCCGGCCCGGTGGGAGCAAAAAAACCCCCCTCTGGCCCTGGGTGACCGATTAAAAACCTGCACCAAAG
>JAZUOI010000019.1:0-3531 GCA_045604585.1 Lawsonibacter sp.
AGCAACAGTCCACCGGACTGTTGCATAAAAATGTTAGAGCCATCGTCAATACCTTTCCAAAAAAAGACCGATGCGAATGCATCGGTCTTTTCTTTTGGAGCGGGTGACGAGGCTCGAACTCGCTACCTCCACCTTGGCAAGGTGGCGCTCTACCAGATGAGCTACACTCGCAGATCGCTCTGAGAGGGGAGAACCCTCTCAAGAGCTTTTGTTGTTGGTGCCTCCGGTCGGAATCGAACCAACGACACGAGGATTTTCAGTCCTCTGCTCTACCAACTGAGCTACAGAGGCAAATGGCGACTCGGAAGGGACTTGAACCCTCGACCTCCGGCGTGACAGGCCGGCGTTCTAACCAACTGAACTACCGAGCCAGATGGTAAAGTGGTGGGAACAACAGGGCTCGAACCTGTGACATCATGCTTGTAAGGCATGCGCTCTACCAGCTGAGCTATGCTCCCCTGTTGTGCCGCAAGGTCAAGCGGCGAAAGTTATTATACTCGAAGCCGTAGCGTATGTCAACAGGAAATTTTGCTTTTTACAAAAATCTTTTTTTGAGCCCGGGCAGGGAAATACAGGGGAGAATTCCTTGACAGGAGACGGGGGATAATGGCATAATAGGGGACGGCAAAAAACATGGGACCCAAGGAGGGTGAACGGATCAATGGAACAGAAAATCAAGCGTATTGGCGTACTGACCAGCGGCGGCGATGCCCCCGGCATGAACGCGGTGGTGCGCGCGGTGGTGCGTACTGCCCTGAGTATGGGCATCGAGTGCATCGGCATCCGCCGGGGCTATAACGGACTGATCAACGGTGACTTTGTCCGCATGGACGCGGGCAGCGTCAGCCATATCATCGAAAAAGGCGGTACGGTGCTGTATACCGCCCGCAGCGAGGAATTTATGACCGAAGAGGGGCAGCGCAAAGCAGTTGCCACCTGCAAGCTGCTGGGACTGGATGCCATTGTTGCTATTGGCGGCGATGGTACGTTCCGGGGTGCGCTGGCTCTGTCTCGTCACGGCATTCCTGTGGTAGGCATTCCTGCTACCATCGACAACGACATCGGCTGCTCTCAGTACACCATCGGCTTTGACACCGCCTGCAACACCGCGGTGGATGCCATCGATATGCTGCGCGACACCATGCAGTCCCACGAGCGCTGCTCCCTGGTGGAGGTCATGGGACGGCATGCGGGTTACCTTGCCCTGTATGTGGGCATTGCCACCGGCGCTACCGCGGTGCTGATTCCCGAGCGGGAGGTGGATGTGGAGCGTGACGTGATTGAGAAGATCCGTCAGGCCCGGCTGTCCGGTCGTACCCACTATATGGTGGTGGTGGCTGAGGGTGCGGGCAGCGCCATGGATATTGCTGCCCAGATCAAGCAGTCCATCGGTCTTGATCCCCGGGTGACTGTGCTTGGTCACATCCAGCGCGGCGGCTCGCCCTCTTCCCGGGATCGTGAGACGGCTACCCGTATGGGTTACGAAGCGGTAAAGGTTCTGGCAGAAGGGAACTACAACCGCATCATTGCCACCAAAGACGGCAAGGTAGTGGATATCGATATCGAAGACGCGCTGAACATGACCAAACCCTTCCCCATGGATCGCTATGCGGTGCTGGAGGCTGTGACCACGAATACCATGCTGTAAGACAAACAAATGACCGGCATCTGATAAAACAGATGCCGGTCATTTTATCTGCTTATTTATGCGCGGCCAGAGCTTCGCCCGTGGTGTAGATATTGCCTGCGCCCACGGTGAGGATCAAGTCACCCGGTTGGGCAAGATTTGCCAGCGTATCGGTGACCTCGTCCAGAGAGGAGCAGTAGCGCGCTCCGGGAATGTGAGCGGCCAGATCCCGGGAGGAGATGCCGATGGTGTTCTGTTCCCGGGCGGCATAGATCTCTGCCAGTACCACCACGTCGGCCAGAGGGAGCACACGGACAAAGTCGTCAAACAGCTCCTTGGTGCGGGTATAGGTGTGGGGCTGGAAGGCGCACACCACCCGCTTGTAGCCCAGGGTTTTGGCGGTGGTCAGCAGTGCCTCCAGCTCGCCCGGGTGGTGGGCGTAGTCGTCGTAGATCTGCGCACCCCGATAATCACCCTTATGCTCGAAGCGGCGTCCGGCACCCATGAATTCGCCCAGACCGGTCTCCACGGCGGAGCCGGGGATATGGAGGACGTAGGCGGCAGCGGCGGCCGCCAGAGCGTTTTTTACATTGTGTGCGCCGGGCACCTGCAAACGCACGTGGGCGTAATGCGTGCCGCGTACCAGTACGTCGAATTCGCCCATGCCGTTAATCCAGCGCAGGTTGGCGGCGGTGACATCGCCCTGCTCCAGTCCGAAGGTGAGTGTGGGGCGGTCGAGACCGGCGAGGGCCTGCGTGGTATTCTCGTCCTCGGCGTTGGCTACCACCCAGCCTGTTTCCGGGACGAGGGAGGCAAAGGCGCGGAAGGAACGCTGCACGGCAGCCAGATCGGCGAAATAGTCCAGGTGGTCGGCGTCTACGTTGAGAACCACAGCCACCGTGGGGAAGAAGGAGAGGAAGGAGTCACAGTACTCACAGGACTCCAGAATGATGGTGTCACCTTTACCCACCCGGTGACCCACCCCCAGCATGGGCAGCGTTCCGCCGATCATCACCGTAGGGTCGGCCTGGGCGGCCATAAAGATGTGGGTGCACATGGAGGTGGTCGTGGTCTTTCCGTGGGTGCCGGATACACACAGGGCATTTTGATAGTGGCGCATGATGGCGCCCCAGGCTTGCGCCCGCTCAAACACGGGGATGCCGGCGGCTCGGGCGGCAGCGATCTCCGGATTGTCGTCGTGGACGGCGGCGGTGCGAATGATGCACTGGGCACCCTGCACGCTTTCCGCCCGGTGGCCAATGACCACATGGATACCCACCGAACGAAGACGCGCCACTGTGCGGCTTTCCTGCATATCTGAGCCGGTGACCGTCAGTCCCGCGCCGCTGAGCACTTCCGCCAGCGGAGACATGGACACGCCGCCGATACCCACCAGATGCGCCCGGCAGCCGGGACGCAGATATTCATGGATGCTGTGAGCTGACATTCAGACTGCACATCCTTTGGCTTGAAAATTAGGCGCAGCGCGCCCGACCTCACTATTATAGTATATGTCGTTACAAATGGCAAGGGGAGCGGACAGCAAAAGCGGAACGGCTTTGTACAGGCGCAGGGGATTTTTGTGCAGTTTCATGAGTTTTTATTCAAAACCGGGGGCAGAAATCTGCTTGACAGATGGGATACTTCGTGTATACTTTTTTCTGTATAAGTGTAATCACGGTCGCCCGATTGGTGGCAGAGAAAGGGGTAATACATATGGGTTACACAAAAGAAGATATCGTACGCTTGGTCAAGGAGGAGAACATCGACTTTATCCGCATGCAGTTTGTGGATATCTTTGGTCAGCTGAAGAACGTGGTTATCACGGCGTCTCAGATCGAAAAGGCGGTCAATAACCAGATGACCATTGACGGTTCCTCTATCGAAGGCTTTGTGCGTATCAA
>JAZUOI010000020.1:0-4529 GCA_045604585.1 Lawsonibacter sp.
GACGGAAGGCCGAGCCGCCCAGAGCACTGGCAAATAACAACCCCCATGGCCGGGCGAGCAGGATCAGAACGAAAAATCGTTTGGGGGTCAGGTCGGTCAGCCCGGCAAGGATACACAGCACGTCGTCGGGAAAATAGGGAAACAGAAAGGCCAGCGCCAGAAAGCGATCCCTCCCCCGGGCAAGCACGTCAACGTACCGCTGGGACAGTCGGCGGCTGACCAGGCGGTCAGCAAAGGACTTGCCAAACCGACGCGCCAGCAAAAACACCAGCATGGACCCGGACAGCACCGCCGTCAGGGTGAGCAAGAAGGCCGGCCACGTGCCAAACAGCACCCCGCCCGCCGCCGCGCTGATGTTGCTGGGCAGGGGAGCAAAGATGACGGACAGCAGTTGAATCAGAAAAAAGGCCAGATGGGAGCAGGGGGCAAAGCGGGCAATATACAAGCGCATGCTGTCCACATCGGCGGCAGCGGCGAAGAAACCGGTGGCATACAAAAACCAGCCACCCCACACCAGCGCCGCCAACAGCACAAGCCAGCCCAGCCGTTTCACTGCCCTGCCCCCCTTTCTCTCTTACGCTCCGCCGAATACCCGGCGGGCGATGTCCACGCTCTGTTTGGCGTCCTTTGCGTAAAAGTCTGCCCCGATGGCGGCGGCATAGTCGGCGGTGAGCACCGCGCCGCCTACCATTACCTTACAGTCAAGTTCCGCCTCTCGCAGTGCGGCGATGGTCTGTTCCATGCTTCTGAGGGTGGTGGTCATCAGAGCGGACAACCCCACCAGCCGCGCCTTATGCGCCCGGACAGTCTGCACCACCGCCTCCGTCGGCACGTCCTTGCCCAGGTCAACCACGGTGAAGCCGTAGTTTTCCAGCAGGACTTTGACAATATTCTTTCCAATGTCGTGAATGTCCCCTTTGACGGTGGCCAGCACGATGACCTGCTCTTCCCCCTTCGTGGCTGCCTCCCCGGTGCTCATGCGCTGACGCAGCACCTCAAAGGCAGCCTGCGCCGCACCGGCGGATTGGATAAGCTGGGGCAGGAACAGCCGTCCCGCCTCAAAGTCTGCACCCACCGCATCCAGAGCGGGGACAAGAACGGTATTCACAATATCCAGCGGCTCCTCCCCCCGCTCCAGCAGGGCACGGGTGGCTCCTCCCGCCTCCCCTTTCAGCCCGGCACGCACCACCTCGCCCAGGGAGCGTCCGGCAGTCACCGGAGCACCCGCAGATGCGGCGGAGGCAATATGGGTGGACACATCGGCGTTGGCGTAGGCGGCGATAAAGTCCCGGGCGTCCCGGTCCACATTCATCAGCAGATGATAGGCACGCACCGCCGCCATCATGGTGTCCACATTGGGATTGATGATGGGCAGGTCAAGGCCGTACACCATAGCCATGGTGAGGAAGTTCTGGTTGACGATGGGTCGGGCGGGCAGACCGAAGGAAATGTTGGACACACCCAGCACCGTTTTCAGCCCCAGCTGCTCCTTGACCATGCGCAGGGCAAGGAGCGTCTGGTACGCTCCCTCCTGCTCCGCGCTGGCGGTGAGAGTGAGACAGTCGATGTATACGTCTTCTCTGCGTATCCCATGCTCCAGCGCCGTGTTCAACATCCGCTCCGCGATGGCAAAGCGACCCTCGGCGCTCTTGGGGATACCGTTTTCGTCCAGGGTCAGTCCCACTACCGCCGCGCCGTACTTCTTTGCAATGGGCAAAATGCGCTCCAGCACCGAAGTCTCGCCGTTGACCGAGTTGACGATGGCCTTGCCGCAGTAGACGCGCAGGGCGCGCTCCAGCACGGCGGGGTCGGTGGAGTCGATTTGCAGGGGTGCGTCGGTAACCCCCTGCAGAGCCTTGACAGTACGCACCATCATCCCTTGCTCGTCAATTTCGGGCAGACCCACATTCACGTCCAGAACATCCGCCCCCGCCTCGGTCTGAGCCATCGCCTGAGCAAGCATGAAGTCCACGTCGTTTCTTCGCAGGGCTTCCTTCATGGCTTTTTTGCCCGTGGGGTTGATGCGCTCGCCGATGACCCGCACCCGGTCGATGGGTACCACGGTGGTAGGGGAGCACACGGCGGCGGGAACGCTCCGCTCTGCACATGTTACACTCCGCCCGGCCAATTCCTCCCGGAGCAGAGCGATATACTCCGGGGTGGTGCCACAGCAGCCGCCAAACAGCTTCACGCCCCGCTGCGCCATTTGGGCAAGGCTTTGGGCAAACTCCTGAGCGGTGATGTCGTAGCCCGCGCCCCCTGGGTCGGGCAGACCGGCATTGGGTTTGAGGATAATGGGCAGCGTGCTCCACGCCATCAGCTCGTCCACCAGAGGGGGCATTTCCCGGGGGCCGAGAGAGCAATTCACACCGATGGCGTCCGCCCCCAGCCCCTCCAGGGTCAGAGCGGCGGCGGCGGGAGAGTGTCCCAAGAAGGTGCGTCCCCGCTCCTCATAGGTCATGGTGACCATCACGGGCAGGTCACAGCTCTCCTTGGCTGCCAACAGGGCGGCGCGCGCCTCCTGCAGGTCGGTCATGGTCTCGATAAACACAAGGTCAGCCCCGGCCTGTACGCCGGCGGTCACCACTTCCTTGAAGATGTCCACCGCCTGCTCAAAGTCCAGAGTTCCGGTGGGCTCCAGCAGTTGGCCGATGGGACCCACGTCCAGCGCCACCAGCGCCCGGCCGTCTGCCGCCTTACGGGCGATGGCCACCGAGGGAGCAACCACCTCGGCCACCGTCTTGCCCATGCGGGCAAGCTTCTCCCGGTTGGCACCAAAGGTATTGGCGTTGATGATATGCGCGCCCGCGTCCACATAGGCGCGATGGATGTCAAACAGCCAGTCCGGATGCTCCAAGGCGGCCAACTCCGGGTATTCCCCCGGCTTCAGCCCCCGGCTTTGGAGCATGGTGCCCATGCCGCCGTCCAATATGACGGGCGTGTTGCCGCCCAGCAATTCACGAATTTCCACAGTGTCCACCTGACTTTCGATAGGCGCATCCCTCCCGGGCGGGACAGTGCGCGCAGCTTCGTTTGTGGGGTTCTACGCTTCGGTCGGACACGCCCAGAATGGCGGTGACCGACTTGCGGGGGGTGAGGATGTGGCTGGCAGTGGCGCACAGGCCGATTTTCCGGGGTGCGTCCAGCCACTCCAACAATTCGTTCTGCACCGTCAGGGGCAGGTCGCCGTAGCCGGGGCTGAAGCGGAAGGGGAAGTGCTTTCCGGGGAATTCTCCCCTTATTTCTTCTTCAATCCGGTCACACAGACCCTCCACCGCCGCGTCGGCACACCCCTCCAGCGCCAGCGTACGCACCATGTCCGTACACTCCGCCTTTCGGATGAGCCCGTCCACCTGTGCGCCCAGAGTGGCGCAGAATACCACTCCCACAGCACAGCCGGACAGGTGCTCTATTAATCCCTCTCCCGGCAGGAGCAACCCGCTGTCCAGCCGCACGCCCCCCGCTTCGAAGGAAAGGGTCGTGCGTTTGATACACCAACGGGGCTGTGCCGCCTGCTCCACCGCCCGGGCGCAGTCCTCCACCAGAGCGCGCAGGGTTTCCTCCGCCTTGTCCGGCGGCGTGCCCATGTAGCGCAGAGCCTCGTCCACATCAATGGGGGGCAGGGTTCCCTTACTCATACGGTGCGGATGGAGGAGATGCTGTCGCTGATTTGACGGGCGACGGCGGGATTGTTCATGGTATACAGGTGGATGCCGTCCACCCCGGCGGCCATCAGGTCGGCGATCTGGTCGATGGCGTAGGCGATACCCGCCTGACGCAAAGCCTCGGGGTGGTCGCCGTACCGGGCCAGCACCCGGGCCAGCTTCTTGGGAATGCTGGCGCCGCACAGGGACACCATGCGCTCGATGGAGCCCCGGTTGAGCACGGGCATGATACCCGCCTCGATGGGCACGTCGATGCCCGCGATGCGACAGCGCTCCACAAAGCGGAAGAAGTCCTCGTTGTCAAAAAACAGCTGGCTGACCAGATGCTGAGCACCTGCGTCCACCTTCTGCTTCAAATATCGAATGTCGCTGAGCAGGTCGGGGCTTTCCGGGTGTCCCTCGGGATAGCAGGCGGCGGATACGCCAAAGTCGCCCCTGCGCAGGATAAAGGCCACCAGCCCGTCCGCGTGGAGAAAGTCCGTCTTGGGGGGCAGGTCGGGGTTGCGGTCGCCCCGAAGCGCCAGCACATTTTCCACCCCGTCCTCTTTCAGACCGGCCAGCAGAGCGGTCACCTCGCCCTTTGTGGCGTTGACGCAGGTCAAGTGCGCCATGGCGGGGATACCGTACTGGTTCTGGATAATAGACGCAATTTCCCGGGTGGACTGATTCACCTGAGAGCCGCCCGCCCCAAAGGTGACGCTGATGAAGTCGGGCTTGATGTCCTTCAGCCCGTCCAGCGTCTTATAAATGCTGTCCACAGGGCTGGTCTTCTTGGGAGGAAACACCTCGCAGGAAAACACCGGCCGCCCCTGACCGAACAAGTCTTTGATTTTCATGTTACAGACCCTCTTTTCTCTCAAATAT
>JAZUOI010000021.1:0-5434 GCA_045604585.1 Lawsonibacter sp.
GCCTGTTCGGCTCCGGGCTTTCTTGCTCTTATTGGGCATCCAGCAGTTGGGCAATGAGGGGATTGGACAGGAGAAAGCCCTCGGGGGTGAAGTGCCAGCGGCCGTCCTGCCGGCTGACCCAACCGTGCGTTTGGTAATCCAGCAAGAGGGGCTCCAAGGGGGCAAAACTCATAGAATAGGTACGGCAGTACTCTTCCGGGTCGATGCCTTGGATGGTGCGCAGGCGGAGCATCAGATATTCCCGGGCCCGTTCTCGGTGGGAAATGGTCTGACAGCTGTCTATGACAGGCAGCCCGCTTTGCATCCCTTGGATGTATTCGTCCAGATCTCGGATCAGACTAAAGCGCTGCCCGCCAAAGTCCGAGTGCGCGCCCGGGCCGAAGCCCAGGTAGGGACGGGTGAGCCAGTAGCGCAGGTTGTGCCGGGAGTGCATTCCGTGGCGGGCAAAGTTGGAGATCTCATACTGGTGATAGCCTGCCTGCTCCAACCGGGAGACCATCCACAAATACATATCTGCCTGTATATCGTCATCGGGCAGCATCTCGCCCTGCTGCGCCCGGGTATACAGAGGAGTGTTTTCCTCCACCTTGAGTCCGTAACAGGATAGGTGCTCCGGTTGGAGCAGGAGCACCTGCTCCACCGTGTCCTGCCACTGAGCTATGGACTGGCGGGGCAGACCGTAGATCAGATCCAGACTGACATTGTCTATACCTGCGGTTCGGGCAGCAGATACGGCCTGCTGCGCTTGGGCAAAGGTGTGGGGGCGGTGGAGGGAACGAAGCTGCTCGTCGCAGGCCGATTGGACACCCAGAGACAGACGGTTGAACCCCACGCTTCGCAGACCCGCCAGCAAAGGAATGTCTACACTGTCCGGATTGCCCTCCAGAGTGATTTCTGCGTCCGGCAGCACATGAAATTGCCCGTTCAGTTCCGCAAGCACGTCCCTCAGCCGGTGCAGACCGAAGATACTGGGTGTGCCGCCGCCGAAATAAATGGTATCCACGTGGAGATGGGCGGCGGAGGGAGCGGTCTGCTTGATGTGAGCAATAAGGGCGCGCAGATAGTCGTCCATGTCCGCCTCACGCCCGGATAAAGAATAGAAGTCGCAGTAGGCGCATTTGCTGCGGCAAAAGGGGATGTGGATATAAAGACCGAGTGTTTGGTTATGGGATATCATCATGGAGATCCCTCCCTGTGATCAAGCTATGGGTATAGTATACGGAAAATGGGCGAGGATTGCAAAAAGAACTTTTTGGGGGTATACTTTTTATGATAAACGGGGAAGGAGGGGGATGCAGTGGCGCGCAGACTGGAGCTGACCGTGCCGCAGGAATGCCAGGGCGTGCGGGTGGACACCCTGCTGCGCAAGCAGCTGGGACTGTCCGGGACGGTGATTCGGCGCATCAAGTGGCTGGAGGATGGCATATTGGTGGATGGTGTGCGGGTAAATACCCGGTTTGTACCCGCACCGGGACAGATACTGTCCGTGCGCCTGTCCGACCCGGAGCGGCGCAGCGGCGTTGTGGGGGTGGATGGCCCTGTGGACATCGTCTACGAGGATGCGGACATGGTGGTGGTGAACAAGCCGGCCGGACTGTCCGTCCATCCCGGACCGGGACACTGGGATGACACACTGGGCAATTTTCTGGTGGGCTATTACCAGCGCACAGGACAGGAGGCCGACTTCCATCCCGTTCATCGGCTGGACCGGGGCACCAGCGGGCTGCTGGTGTGTGCCAAGCACCCCCACGCCCAGGAAAAGCTGAAGGCGCAGATGCATACCAGCGCCTTCCGGCGGGTGTATCTGGCGGTATGTGAGGGTGTGCCCCAGCCGCCCACCGGAGTGGTGGATGCGCCTCTGGGTGCCAAGGAGGGGTCACTGATAGAACAGTGTGTACGCCCGGACGGGAAGTGTGCCCGCACCCGCTATGAGACGCTGACCGTATCCAATGGCCGCGCCCTGCTGCGGCTGGAGCTGGACACCGGACGCACCCACCAGATTCGGGTACACATGGCCTATCTGGGTCATCCCCTGGTGGGGGACTTCCTCTATGGAACGCAGCAGCCGGAGTGGAAGGGGCGCACGGCGCTGCACTCCCACCGCCTGAAACTGTGTCACCCCATCACCGGACAGGTTATGGAATTCAGCAGTCCTCTGCCGGAGGATATGGCGGGATTGTTTGAAGTGCAAGCGATTGACGCATACTAAAAAAGTTGGTATAATGACCAATATTTCTTTTTGTCCGGGAAGGACAAGAACAGCAAGCATCATCTGCGGGAGGGAACCGTTGTATGGCGAATTATACGAAATCACAGCTGACCGAACTCATCACCGGCAAGCTGCGGCGCAACTTCGGGCGGGAGGTGGAGCATGCCACCCCCACTCAGATCTTCAAATGCTGCGCGCTGGTGCTGCGGGATATTATGAATATTCATCAGGTGGACACCGCTGAGCGCGTGCGGGAACAGCAGGCGCGGCAGGTGCATTACCTGTCTCTGGAGTTTTTGATGGGGCGTTCGCTGATGAAGAACGCCTATAATCTCGGTGTACTGGACGCGCTGACCCAGGCGCTGGACGAGATGGGATTTGCTGCCGCCGACATTTTTGAACTGGAACCGGACGCGGGTCTGGGCAACGGCGGTCTGGGGCGGCTGGCGGCCTGCTATCTGGACTCCATGACCACGTTGGAGATCCCTGCCACCGGGTATTCCATCTGCTACGAGCTGGGTATTTTCAAGCAGAAGATCATCGACGGACAGCAGGTGGAACTGCCCGACAACTGGCTGGAGCCGGGTGAGGCGTGGCTGATCACTAAGATGGACGAGGTGCAGACCGTGCGCTTTGGCGGCAAGGTGGATGTGCACTGGGAGCGGGGGCACGCGGTGGTGGAGCATACGGACTTTACCAGCGTGATGGCCGTGCCCCGGGATATGGTCATCGCCGGCTATGCCACCGACCACACCAACACCCTGCGCCTGTGGGATGCCAAGTCTGCCCTGCCGGTGGATATGAAGTATTATTCCTCCGGCGAGTATCTTAAAGCGGTGGAGCAGAAGGCCATGGCAGAGGTCATCGCCAAGGTGCTCTATCCCGCCGACGACCACTACGAGGGCAAGTCCCTGCGCCTGAAGCAGCAGTATTTCTTCGTGTCCGCCACGGTGCAGTCCATTTGCCGCCAGCATAAGGCCCAGTACGGCACTCTGCGCAATTTCCACGAAAAGCACGTTATCCAAATTAACGACACCCATCCCACCCTAGTCATCCCCGAGCTGATGCGTATCCTGCTGGACGAGGAGGGGTACAGCTGGGAGGATGCGTGGTATATTGTGTCCAATTCCGTGTGCTACACCAACCACACCGTGCTGGCGGAGGCATTGGAAAAGTGGCCCCAGGAGCTGATCCAGACTCTGCTGCCCCGTATCTGGATGCTGATTGTGGAAATCGCCAACCGCTATCAGGCCTATTTGGAGCAGGCCTTCCACGGCGACCAGTCCAAGGTGGAGAACATGGCCATTATCTGGGGCGGTCAGGTGCGCATGGCCAACCTGTGCGTGTGTGCCTGTCAGGCGGTGAACGGTGTGTCCGCCCTGCATTCGGATATCCTGAAAAAGGATGTGTTCCGCAACGCGTGCAGCCTCAAACCGGAGGTGTTCAAAAACGTCACCAACGGCATTGACCACCGCCGCTGGCTGTCCGAGATCAACCCCCGGCTGGATAAGCTGATCTGCCAGTGCGCCGGCGGGGACGACTACCTGCTGCACCCGGACGCCATGCGTGCGCTGGAGAAGTTCCGGGACGACAAGGCGGTACTGGCCGAGCTGGAAGACATCAAGCGGGAGAACAAGCGCCGTTTTGCCGGCTACGTTGCCCGGGAGACGGGCATCCTGCTCAACACCGATGCCATGTTCGATGTGCAGGTCAAGCGTCTGCACGAGTATAAGCGTCAGCTGCTCAATGTGCTGCACATCGTGCATCTGTACCAGAAGATCAAAAGCGACCGCTCCTTTGAAATGACCCCCCGGGTATTCCTCTTTGGGGCCAAGTCCGCTCCGGGCTACACCGTGGCCAAGGAGATCATCCATCTCATCAACTCCCTGTCTGCCACCATCAACGCCGACCCCGCCTGTAAGGATAAGCTGCAGGTGGTCTTCCTGGAGAACTATCGGGTGTCTTTGGCGGAGAAGCTGATGCCCGCCAGCGAACTGTCCGAGCAGATCTCCACCGCCGGCAAAGAGGCCAGCGGCACAGGCAACATGAAGTTCATGATGAACGGCGCGCTGACCATCGGTACGCTGGACGGTGCCAATGTGGAGATGCACCAGCAGGTGGGAGATGAGAATATCTTCCTGTTCGGTCTGACCGCCGACGAGGTCATTGAGAAAAAGCGTCAGGGCTATCAGGCCTACGAATACTACAACCGCGATCCCGCCCTGCGGGCCGTACTGGATCAGATCGCCCGGGGCTTTGACGACGGTGTTGCCTACGACTCCATCACCAACCGTTTGCTGTTTGGCGGGGATGAGTATATGCTGCTGGCCGACTTTGAGAGCTACCGACAGGCTCAGGAACGGGCGGCCAAGACCTACCTTGACCGCACCCTGTGGAATCAGATGGCGCTGACCAATATTGCCCGGTCGGGTCTGTTTGCCGCCGACCGCTCCATCCGGGACTACGCCCGGGACATCTGGCACGTGCCCACAAGAGAATAATCGCAATTGTGCGCCCGGGAGAAATCCCGGGCGCATATTTTTCTTGCAAATCCGGCGAAAAAGGCTTACAATATCCGGTGCTGAACGGTCGGGGAGGTGTGTGTATGTTTCTGGCCGATTGCCACAACCATACCTGCTGCTCCGCGGACAGCGATGCGCCCCTGACGGAGGTTGTACAGCAAGCTGCCCGGGTGGGGCTGTCCATGGTGTGCACCACCGACCACATGGATCTGATCACCCGGGCAGGAACGGTGCTGGACGACTGGGATTGGGCGCCGGTGCTGGAGCAGCACCGATTGGCCCGGGCGGTCTGTCCGAAGGGACTGGAGCTTCGGCTGGGTGCGGAGATGAATGCGGCCCACGTGTTTCCGGAGCGCAACCGCCGTCTGGTGGAGATGGTGGAGCTGGATTTGGCGGTGGGCGCGGTCCATAACATGAGTGAGGCTCTGGGCGGAGAGGATTTTATCCTTTGGCACTACGAGAATGCGGACACCTGCTACCGGGCGTTGGACGACTACTTTGACAGCCTGCTCACCCTGTCCCAGCTGGATTTTATTGACGTGCTGGCTCATATTCCCTACACCCTGCGCTACATGAACGACCGGGACGGGAATCGGGTCACTTTGGCGCGATACCGTGACCGGCTGGAGGTTATTTTCACCAACCTGATCCACCGGGGCGCGGGTATGGAGGTGAACACCAACCGGGGCAAGTCGCTGGAGGC
>JAZUOI010000022.1:0-41638 GCA_045604585.1 Lawsonibacter sp.
CATACAGGCGCACATAACTTTGGTGGCGGGTAGGGCGAATGATTCCTTCTCTAACCGCAGCCAGCACGGCACACCCTTTTTCTTTTCGGTGCGCACAATCCTGAAAGGCACATTTGTCCACATAGGGAGCAAACTCCCGGAAGCAGCGTGCCAGTTCCTCCTTGCGGCACAGTTCCATACGTTCGGTGTCAAAGGCGGAAAAGCCCGGGGTGTCCGCAATCAGCGTGTCCGCGTCCAAGGCAAACAACTCCACGTGGCGGGTGGTGTGCCGTCCGCGGCCAAGCTTTTGGCTCACGTCGCCGGTCTCCAGGGCGAAAGCCGGGTGCAGGCAGTTGAGGATACTGGATTTTCCAACACCGGAATTCCCGGTGAAAGCGGATACCTTTCCACGGATCAGCTGATCCAGCTGATCCACCCCCTCCCCTGTCCGGGCACTGACACGTACGGTTGGAAAGCCGGCCGCCGTGTAAATGTCCATCAGTTCGTCACCTGCGTCCAGATCACTTTTGTTTACGCAGACAACGCATGGGCAATCGCGGGTAGCGGCGATGGAGATGATACGGTCAATCAGATAAGGGTCGGTAATCGGAATGGCTTGTGAGACTACCAGAACCAACTGATCGATATTGGCTACGGCAGGACGGGCGAAGAAATTGCGTCGGGGAAGGATCTCATCCAGCGCGCCGGTGTTATCTTCCAGCGGAGTGAATCGCACCCGGTCACCCACCAGAGGAGTCACGCCGGCATGGCGGAACTTGCCCCGGGCACGGCAGGTAAACTGCCCGTTGGGGGTGTGCACGTAATAGAAGCCGCTCAGGGCTTTTAAAATGATCCCTTCCATCATCGGGCAAAATGGACGGTCTGGGTGCGGCTGAAGACATTGTCAAAATAAATGTCATACTGCTTGACCCCGCTGCCCTTGACGGCGCAAGGCAAAACCGCGTCCAAAGCGGTGTTTACCAACGTATCCAGGATCACTGTGGAGCCGTCTTTCACCGTTACCTTCACCTGCCCGGCGTTTTGCGGCAGCGTAATGTTGAAGGTCTGCTCACCTTCCCCACCTGTGGGATTGGTGGTCAAACCGGGATCGGTTATCGGCGGCTGGTCAGTGGGGTCGGGACCTTTGCTCACCTGCAGATTGACTTTGGTGCCCTGGGGCACTTCGGTGTAAGCCTCAACGCTCTGATCCACGACCACGCCGGCAGGATATTCGCTGCTCCAAACCTCAAATTCCTCGCCAACGACCAGGTTCTGCAATGCCAGCTTGTCACGAGCCCACTCCACAGTTTGGCCGATAAACAAGGGAACCTGTTCGGTTTTGTCCCGGGGGCCGGTACTGACCACCAGCTGCACGTTGTCACCGGGTTTGAGGACCGCGTGCTCCAGCGGGGTAAAGGAGATCACATGACCCTTGAGTATCTCTTCGTGATTTTCGTACTCAGGGGTGGATACGTTCAACCCCAGCTTCTGCAGGAACAAAAAGGCTTCGGTATATTCCATCTCCGACACATCGGGCATGATGATGGTCTTTGGTCCGCCGCTGACGGTTACTTTGATCTGCGTGTTGGGATCTTTCACCAGTCTGTCCGCGCTGGGATCCTGCTTGATGATGGTTCCTTCGGGGCGGTCGTCGGTGACCGTGGCGACCTTGACCAGCTCGAATTCTTCCATTAACTCGTTGTTGTCCAGTACTTCTTCATACACAGAACCTACCAGATTGGGTATGGTATAATCCGGAGAAGGAGCAAACAGCGGCTCAAGGAAATTGGTGAACAGGAACCAAAGCATGCCAACGGTAAACAGAAGAACCGCCACGATAGCCACATACATGGGCCAGGACTGTTCCTGCCGGTCGTCGAGATCTTCCTCTTTCAAACGGCGTTCTTCCTCCCGTTGAGAGCGGCGGGGACGGCGTTCGTCCTGTTGGGCGCCGGTACTGCGCACCCGTTCGGAAACCAGACCAACCGGGACAGGACGAGTCTTGTCCTGGGCACCTCCCTCGTCTTCCAGCTCTGCGGTTTTCAGAAAATCAGCGGCCATATAGTCAAAATTGATGCTTGGATTTTTGCGGAACTCCTCCAGATCGGCCAGCATGGCATCGGCAGAAATATAGCGTTTGTCTACGTTGGAGGCCATTGCCTTCATGGTGATGGTCTCCAGTGCTTCGGGCAGTTCCGGATCTAAATCTCTGGGGGACAGTGGCACACTGTTAATATGCTGAATGGCTACGCTGACCGGAGTGTCACCCTCAAAAGGCAGCCGGCCGGTGATCATCTCGTAGAGCACCACACCAGCGGAGTACAGATCGGAGCGGGCATCAATATGGCTGCCTCTGGCCTGCTCGGGGGAAATATAGTGCACCGAACCAAGGGTGTCCTTGGTCAGTGTGCTGCTGCCCGCATTGGTCAGCCGGGCAATACCGAAGTCAGCTACCTTCACGCTGCCATCGCGCAGCACCATCACATTGTGCGGCTTGATGTCGCGATGGATAATACCGCGGCTGTGTGCGTGCCCCAGTGCCTTTACGATCTGGGTGATAAAGTGCAGAGCTTCGCGCCAGTTGAGTTTATTTCCCTTTTTCTGCATGTACTGCTTAAGCGAAATGCCGTCGATCAGCTCCATGACAATATAGTTGTTCTCATCCGAGCGGCTCACATCATATACAGCCACAATGTTGGGGTGAGACAGCATGGCAACGGCTTGAGATTCGGCATTAAAGCGGCGGCGCAGATCCTCATCATGGGCTAAATCGTCCCGCAGGATTTTAACTGCAACCAATCGGTTGAGCCGATGACACCGGGCCTTGTAGACTTTGGCCATGCCGCCTACGCCGATCAGCTCAAGAATTTCATAGCGGTTGTCCAGCAGCATTCCGATATATTGATCCATACTTCTCACCTCCCTCAGCATTGGATCAGGGCTACGGACACATTATCCGGCGCGCCCCGTTTCATAGCAATTTCCAGCAGACGGCGGCAGCAGCTGTCTGCCTCGCCGCCGTGCAGTACCTCATAAAGCATTTCATGGTCAGAGACCACGTTGCTCAACCCGTCGCTGCACAAAAGCAGATAAGAGCCGGGAGCGACCTCCAAAGAAAACAGGTCGGCCTGCACCTGCTCCTCCGCGCCCAGAGCGCGGGTGATCAGGTTTTTATTGGGGTGTACCCTGGCCTCCTCGGCGGTCAGGTCTCCCCGCAGCACCAGATCTTCCACCAGGGAATGATCCCGGGTGATCCGGGTGATTCCCTCACTGGTAACGAGATAGGCACGGCTGTCGCCCACGTTGAGAACATCCACCTTTTCACGGTCAGCCAGCGCAGCTACTATGGTGGTGCCCATGCCGTAGCACTCACTATGGCTTTGAGCATAGCGGAATACCGCTTCGTTGGCGCACAATGCAGACTGCTCCAGCATTTGTGCCGCAGTTAGCTCTCCCTGGGCATGAAATGCCTTGAATTGTTCGACAAACCGCTCCAGCGCCATGGTGCTGGCCACATGTCCGGCGCGGGCGCCACCCATACCGTCACACACCACCGCCAGCATCCGCTGGGCAGTAAGGATCTCGATGCCGATGGCATCCTGGTTTTCCTCACGAACCACACCGCGGTCGGTGATTCCCCAGATATCCATGCGTGTCCTCCTTGTTTCTATTGCTTTTCCTTCATCGCCTTACGGCGTAGCTGACCGCAGGACGCATCGATGTCGCTGCCCAGGCGGCGGCGAACCGTGACCGTGATTCCCTGCTCTTCCAGGCGGCGCTGAAACTCCTTCACACGGCGGCTGGGTTTCAGGGGGCTTTCCTCCACATGGTTAAGCGGGATGAGGTTGACATGGGCAGACATGCCGCGCACATGCCGTGCAAGCAAATCGGCCTGGGCATCGCTGTCATTGACCCCATCAATCATGGCATACTCAAAACTGACGCGACGGCCGGTCACCGCAAAATAGTCGTGACAGGCTCTCATCAGCCGCTCTACACCCACACTGCGGTTGACCGGCATGATTTTGGAACGGGTCTCGTCGTCAGGGGCGTGCAGGGAAACGGATAACGTCAATTGTAACTTATATTGCGCAAGTTTGTCAATTTTCTCCGCAAGACCGCAGGTAGAAAGGGAAATATGCCGCATACCAATGTTCAATCCGTCGGGAGAATTAACCAGTTCCAGAAAGCGCAGGACGGTGTCGAAATTGTCCAGCGGTTCTCCGATGCCCATGAGCACAATGTTGGAGATGGGTTCTCCACTGTCCAGTTGAGTGAACAGCACCTGATCAAGCATTTCAGACGGGCGCAGATCACGTATCTTACCACCCAGCGTGGACGCGCAGAACGCACAGCCCATGCGGCAGCCAACCTGGCAGGAGATGCACACCGTGTTGCCATGCTTGTAGCGCATGAGCACCGTTTCGATGCAGTTGCCGTCCGGCAGCCGCCACAGATACTTGATGGTTCCATCCAGTTCAGACACCTGCTTGCGCTCAACCATCGGTACGTCGATATAGCACTGGTTAGCAAGGGTTTCCCGCAGTGACTTGGACAGATTGCTCATTTCATCAAAAGAGCGAGCCCCCTTATGAAGCCAGCAGAACACCTGCTTGGCGCGGAATGCCGGTTCCCCCAGATCCTTGAAGAACTCAGTCATTTCCGCCAGATTCATGGATTTGATGTCTGTCATGCGTTCCTCCTGAGCTTTGCAATGAAGAACCCGTCCGTCCCATGCAGATGAGGCCAGAGGGTGACCATGCCATCCTCTGCTCCCCCTGCCGGATCAGGCAGAACAAATCCTTCGGCAGTAAAGTCTGTCTGTTCCGCCAGGAAGGCACGCACAATGTCCTCGTTTTCGACCGAACGCAGGGTGCAGGTGGAATAGAGCAGCACGCCGCCGGGCTTGACATACCGGGAAAGGTTGTTAAGAATACTCGCTTGTACCTTTGGCAGACCGGCCAGCGGCTCCGGGTCTTTATAGCGGATATCCGGTTTTTTGCGGATCACACCCAGACCGGAGCAGGGTACGTCGGCCAATACAAGGTCAAACGCGTCTTCCCATTCGGGACGCAATACGGTGGCATCTGCGGTCTGAGGGGTCATACAGGAAAGACCGAGTCGGGTCGCGCCCGCCTGCATCAGCTTTTTCTTGTGGGGGTGCAGGTCACAGGAGATCAGTTCTCCCCTGTTCTGCATCGCTATAGCCAACGCAAAGGATTTGCCGCCCGGAGCGGCGCAGGCATCCAGCACCCGCATTCCGGGACGAACGTCTGCAGCCAGTACTGCAAGGCGGGAAGCGGCGTCCTGAATGTAGAAAAAACCCTGGGAAAAGGCGTCTAATCCCTCAATATCTCCGGTGTCACGCAGAATCAGGCAGTCCTTCAGCCACGGGTGCTGTTGGGCATCCACGCCGGCGTCGGACAGTTGGGAAAGCAATGCTGTGGTGCTGATCCGGCAGGTATTTACCTGAGCGATCATTGGGACGGGCGCATTGTCCGCCGCCAGAAGCTGGGCAGCCTGCTCTTCGCCCAAACGGGTGATCCACTCATCTACCAGCCACTTGGGATGGCTGTATAGGGTAGAAAGATAGGCGGCGGGGTCGCTGTTATCAATGACAGGCAAGTGATCCATACTGCGCTCCAGATTGCGCAGCACTGCGTTCACAAGACCCGCAGCACGGGCATTTTTGCAATGGGTGCGGGTCAGCTCTACGGCGCTGTTTACCGCTGCGCTGTGGGGGATCCGGGATAAAAAGAGCATCTGGTACAGCCCTATCCGAAGCGCTTGCACCACTTTGGATTCCATGCGCTTGAGGGGGACGTTGGAAAAACGGGAGAGATAATAGTCTAAAAGCAGGCGGTTTTGCTGTACGCCAAAGCAAATCTGGGTGGCAAGCGCCGCATCCCGGCGATCCAGCCCAGCCTGAGCAAGCTGTTTTTTCAGCACAGCGTCCGACCAGCCGCCCTGCCGTTCGCAGGTGTGCAGGGTGAGCAGAGCAACCTCTCTGGCATCCATAAACACGCCTCCTTTCTTATTTCTTACAATTACAGCGAAATAGGATGTCCGCGCAGATAGTCCGCCGCGTCCATACGCTTGCCGCCTTGAGCCTGCAACTGACGGATGCGAAGCACCTGTCCATCTCCACAGGCCACATCGATCCCCTGTTTATCCGCAGCGAGGAACGTGCCGGGGGCAGCGGAGGTCGCCTGTCCGGTCAGCTGGGTGGAAAACACCTTGACGGTTTCCCCGTTTGGTAACTGGGTACTGGTGGCGGGCCAGGGGATCAGTCCACGCACCTGATCGTGCAGCTGACGAGCGCTTTTATGCCAGTCCAGCGGGGACAGCTCCCGGGACAGCATGGGAGCAAAGCTTACCTTGCTCTCGTCCTGGGGCGTGCGCTTGGCGGTGCCGTTTCCAATTTGCTCCACCACTTCCACCAGCAATTTGGCTCCCATCTGTGCCAGTCGGTCGTGGAGGGTCTCCACCGTCTCGTCCGGATCGATGGGGGTGACTGCCTGGGCGATGATGTCGCCGGCATCCATGGCCTTCGCCATGTGCATGATGGTCACGCCGCTCTCACTCTCTCCGTTGAGGATCGCCCAATGGATAGGGGCAGAGCCCCGGTACTTGGGCAGTAGCGAGGAGTGTACGTTGATGCAGCCGTACTTGGGGGAGTCCAGAATATCCACCGGCAGGATGCGGCCATAGGCAGCCACAGCGATCAGCTCCGGCGCAAGGGAACGGATGATGTCCAGCGCCGTACCGTCCTTGACGGTCTCGGGCTGGTAAACGGGAATGTTGTGCGCGGCGGCGTATTCTTTTACAGGAGGCGCTTGCAGCTTCATGCCACGGTTTTTGGGCTTATCCGGCTGAGTGAATACGGCACATACATTGTGGCCGGCCTGCACCAGCGCATCCAGAGAGGGAACGGCGAAGTCGGGTGTGCCCATGAACAGGATCTTCATATCAGCCATCGTCCTCCATCATCTGCTCCAGCTCCTCCGGAGTATACAGCCGGTCCGTGTGTTCCACAAACAGGTGTCCATCCAGATGATCCAGTTCGTGGCAGAAGCACCGGGCGGTCAGCCCCTCGTCCTCTACTTCAAACCAGTTGCCGTTTCGATCCTGAGCCCGTACGCGCACCACCATAGGCCGCTTGACAAATCCCCACTTTCCGGGGACGCTCAGGCAGCCCTCCATATCCTCCTGTTCCCCTGCGGTGTGGATAATGGTGGGGTTGATCAGCTCCAGAATCTCATCCTGCCCGTTGATAACCAGCACCACACGGCGCAGGATACCTACCTGAGGCGCGGCCAGACCAACACCATTGGAGTCCAGAAGGGTTTCGCGCATGTCATCCAGTAATGTCCACAGCTTCTCATCAAATTTGGTCACCGGGTGACAGACTTTGTTCAGTACAGGGTCACCCTGAGTAACAATGGTACGCAGCATCGTTATATGCTCCTTTCGTAAAGGAAAGATTTAGTCAAGTGGGTTGGTGTCGGCGTAAACAGATACGCCCTTACACTGTTTGTCCTGATGGACCGCTAAAAGCATATGGGACACCAGATGGCGCAGCTGGGGCGTGCTTTTGCCCACCAGCGTCAGGCGGTAGCGATAACGGTTATTTACTTTTGTAATCACCGCGGGGGCAGGGCCAAGTATTTGTACCGGATCAGCCAAATTGCGCAGCCCCTGCTCCAATCCGCCGCGCAGCTTGGTGCAGGTGCGAAGCACCTCCGCCTCGTTCAAACCCGATACGGTGAGCATTGTCACATCCTGGAAGGGCGGATGGCCGCGCAGCTTTCGAATGGCGATTTCCTGCTCGTAAAAACGGTCGTAGTCCTGTTGGGCGGCAAAGGTAATGACTTCGTGTTCCGGCGTGTAGGTTTGAATCACAGCACGACCGGATTTTTCGCCTCGCCCCGCCCGTCCAATCACCTGGGTCAGCAAAGAAAACGTACGTTCAGCGGCGCGAACGTCTTCTACATACAGTGCCTGGTCGGCACACAGAACGCCAACAAGGGTAACATTCTCAAAATCCAACCCTTTGGCAACCATTTGCGTGCCGAGCAGAATAGGGCACTTCTCTTTGCGGAAACGCTCCAGATAATATTCATGGGGATGAGCGGCGGACACGGTGTCCGTGTCCATGCGCAGGATATCCACACCCGGGAACAGTTCCTCCAGATCCTCCTGCACCCGCTGGGTGCCGATCCCGATAAAATTGAGGATGCCGCCGCATTCCGGGCAGGCATCCGGCAAGCGCTGAGAGTGGCCGCAGTAGTGACACATCAAGCGTCCGTTGGCGGAATGGTAGGTCAGATGAGTGGAACAGCGAGGGCATTCCGGTGCGTGACCACACTCGCCGCAGGATACCATGCGGCTGGCTCCTCTGCGGTTAAGGAATAGAATGCTCTGTTCGCCTCGTACCAGATTTTCCTGCAATTCCTGCCGAAGCAGACTGCTTATTGCACTGCCATTTCCGCTGCGAAGCTCCTGCTTCATGTCTGCTACAAGCACCTGAGGCAGCGCGCGGCGATTGTAACGCTCCTTCAGCTGTAACAGACGGTATTGACCGGCACGGGCGTAGTACATGGTCTCTACACTGGGGGTAGCCGAGCCCAGCACCAGCAATGCGTTATCCTGGGCGCAACGGTACTTGGCAATATCTCTGGCGTGATACCGGGGAGAATTCTCTGATTTATAAGAGCTTTCCTGTTCCTCGTCCAGGATGATAACACCGATATCGTTCAGTGGAGCAAAAACGGCCGAACGGGTGCCGATCACTACCCGTGCCTGCCCCGAGCGCACTCGCTTCCATTCGTCATAGCGCTCCCCTGCCCGCAGCGAGCTGTGGAGCACGGCGATTTGTTCGCCAAAGTGGGAAGTGAACACCCGCAGCAACTGGGGGGTCAGCGCGATTTCGGGGACCAGTACCATGGCGGTGCGACCACGATCCAGCACTTGCTGGATCAGCTTGATGTAGACCTGAGTTTTACCGCTTCCGGTCACGCCGTACAGCAACGCGCCAGAAGCGGTTCCGCCACAGGACATCTCGTTCAGCGCATGGAACGCACCGGTTTGCTCTTTGTTTAAGACAACAGGGGCAGCAGGCTCTACCGGCTCGTGGCTGACCCGGCGCAGTACCTCCTGCCGTTCCAGCGTAATGATTCCCTTCTGGGCAAGAGAACGTAAGGTAGCCGAGGAGGCTCCGGTGAAATAGCACAGTTCCTTACTGGGTGCGCTGCCGATGGCACATAGCAGTTCCACCACGGCATAGCGAATGGGGGCGCTTTTGCGGCGGGGGGTGACCAGTGCCATGGCTTCTTCGGCTGGGATGGCAAGCACGGCAAGCTGCTGGGTCTTGTCCCCTACCGCCCGCAGGGCGCTGGTTTCCATTTCTACAATGCCGCGCTCGGTCAGCAGCTTGAGGGCGGCGGTGGGTGACTTGGCACCAAAGGCCGCGCGCACTTGCTCCATATCCGCTTTTCCGTCGCAGGCCAGCAGTAACTCCACCAGTTTTCTTGCTCCGTCGGAGTTGCCCGCTGCTTCGTAGGCTTTTTCCCGGTTCACTCCCTCTCGCAGACAGCAGCAGTCCCGCAGGGAGAAAAACAGCCCGGTGGGCAGCATAGCTTTCACGGCGTCGTATACGGTACAGAAGTAGCGCTCGCGCATCCACAACGCAAGACGCAGCAGACGCTCATCCAGAACCGGCTCGTCGTCCAGGGCGCTGATGATACATTTCAGCGCACCGCTCGTCTCCTGCTCCTCAATGGCCAGAACAATACC
The DNA here is from genome assembly GCA_045604585.1 of Lawsonibacter sp. Classification (GTDB taxonomy): domain Bacteria; phylum Bacillota; class Clostridia; order Oscillospirales; family Oscillospiraceae; genus Lawsonibacter. The sequence continues at coordinate 9,775 of JAZUOI010000022.1, forward strand.
GTCACAGGGGCGGCTTCCGCTGCCGAAGGGGATCAAAACACGGGTTCCTGGGGTCAGGGTATCCTCCAATCCGGAGGGGATGAGATAGTCATAGGGGCGGTCAATGGCATAAATCGCTCTGGATACAGCCACCTTTGCCACACGCCTTGACCCCATATCCTCACCCCTTTCACCGGAAAAGGCAAGCGAAACGCACTTGCCCTTCACTTGCCTTTTGTTTGTTTACTGCTGCGCGCTATCTTCCGCGCAAGCGATCTCGCGGATGGCGATGCTGACCGGCTTATCTTCCAGAGGAGTTCCGGTTTCCTGTGCCTGAGAAGCGATGGCGCGGGCACGGCAGGCCACAACATTGACCAGCTCATAACGGCTGGGAACGGACTTGAGAAGGTCCTTCATGGGGGGGTAGAGCATCATAACGCATTATCTCCTTCAATAATATGGATTCGTTTGGCAACGCGGCATTCCGCGGCAGCCAGAATGGCTTCGATCTCGGTCACAGCGTGGGTCACACGGTCATTGATGACCAGATAATCGTACTTGGGGATTTCCTTATATTCCTCACGCGCACGGGCAAGGCGGCCCTGGATGACATCCTCGCTGTCGGTGTTGCGTGCGTGCAGGCGGCGGGACAACTCCTCAAAGGAGGGCGGGATCATAAAGATGGAAATAGCATCCGGACGTTTTTTTCTTACGTTGCCGGCACCCTCCACTTCCACATCCAGAAGGACATCGATGCCCGCATCTAACTTGTCCTGCAGGATTTTTTCCGATGTGCCGTAGTAATTGCCCTGATACTGGGTGTATTCCAGCAGCTCTCCCCGGGCGATCATGCCTTCAAATTCTTCCCGGGTGATAAAGTTGTAATTCTTCCCATTTTCCTCGCCGCTGCGGGGGGCGCGGGTAGTAAAGGACACGGAGAAAAACAGTTCCCGCTGGCTCATCAACTCTGCAATGACCGTACTTTTGCCCACGCCGGACGGCCCAGACAGAACGATCAGTTGTCCCTGGCCGGATTTCTTGCGGATCATTCTTCTTCTTCCTCCTCTGTCAAAACGGCGTCCTTATCCCCAAGCCGGTTGGCTACGGTCTCCGGCTGCAGGGCAGACAGAACCAGATGGTCATTGTCCATAATGAGCACGGCACGGGTACGCCGTCCATAAGTGGCATCAATGAGCACGCCCCGGTCTCTGGCCTCCTGCACCATACGCTTGATGGGGGCTGATTCCGGGCTGACAATGGCGATTAGCCGTCCGGCAGACACCATATTTCCAAACCCTATGTTGATCAGTTTCACTTGCAGCGACTCCTTTACTCCACGTTTTGCACCTGCTCGCGGATCTTCTCGATCTCGGCTTTGATATCCACCACATGGCGGGAGATCTCCAGATCGCTGCACTTGGAGCCGATGGTGTTGGCCTCGCGATTAAACTCCTGAATGAGGAAGTCCAGCTTTCGACCCACTGGCACGCCGCCGGTGAGCATCTCCTCCAGTTGATCCAGGTGGCTGTGCAGGCGGACCGTCTCCTCATCCACTGCCACCTTGTCGGCAAAAATCGCCGCTTCGGTCAGAATGCGGGCAGGATCCAGCTGGGTGTTGGACAGCACCTCCTGCATACGGGCCTCCAGCTTGGTGCGGTACTCACTTACCGTTTGGGGAGAGCGCTCCTCCACTTTTGCCAGCAGTTGGGTGATAGTGGCGGCACGGTTGCGAATGTCCTGCGCCAGCTTTTCACCCTCACGCTGACGCATGGCAGTGAAATCGGCCAGCGCCATGTCCAGTACCGCGCAGATATCCTGAGCCACTGCGTCCACATCCTCCTGGCTCTTTTCAACCAGCAACACGTCCGGGAACCGGGACAGCAGGGACACCGAAATATCCTCCCGCAGGGAGTAGCGCGCTCCCAGCTCGGTCAGGGCCTTATAATAGCTGTCGGCCACAGACGGATTGACGCTGACCACAACCTGCTCGCCCTGGGTGTTGTCCAGGGTGACGAACACATCCACCTTGCCCCGGGAGATGCTGTTTTGCACCCGGCTTTTGATGGCCTCCTCAGCGAAAATATACAGCCGCGGCAGTTTAACAGAACAGTCCAGATACCGGTTGTTTACGGAACGCACCTCGACGATGATGGAGCGACCATTGAGTACGGCCTCTCCCCTGCCGTAACCTGTCATACTTTTGACCATGATCAATACACTTCCTTATCCATTTTAACAGCCAAAACAGCCGCCCGGCGTGCAGCAGTCAATGCACATCAAGATGGTGCACAGATCCGGGCCGGAGCCACCACCATACTGGTGCGGACGATAGGTGTGACCACCGGTCTGCATCATCATAAGCGCCTGACGGTACTCCATATTGCCCGGCTCCAGCTGACAGGCCAGCTGATAATTGCGCTGTGCTTCATCCAGCCAGCCACGGCGGTAAGCGATGGCTCCCCGAAGGAAATACCACTCGCCGCTGCGGTCAGACTGTGCCTCCAGCATGGCCTCCGCCTGATCCAGATTGCCCCCGTTGATGAGCATGCGGATCTGCGCAAACGCGCCGGTACCGGTGTGCTGATACTGCCCGCCGGACGAACCGTAACCGGAGCGCTGGGGCCCGGCCGACCAGCCGCCTCCCTCACGCTGCTTCTGGATGGTTTCATAGGCTTCGTTGATGGCTTTCATCTTCTCCTCGGCCAGGTCGGCCAGCGGATTATTCTGGTAGTTGTCCGGATGGTATTTCCGGGCAAGCTCACGATATGCTTTTTTAACTTCGTCATCGCTTGCGCCCGGGTCAACACCCAGCACGCTGTAGGGATCATTCATGTCCACGTCTCCAAATTCTGTGTTTTTTGATCTGTGCCCACCGGCCGTCAAACACCGCCTGACACACAGCGGGCAAACCGAGCCAGAGCACGTTGTTTACGATCTCCTCCTGCCGTCCCAGCTCCAGCAAGGCGCAGGAAGAACGCATCAGGTCAAGGGAACGCTCCAGCGTGGCGCGTACGAGCGGATCTACATCCTGGTTGGTATCGAATCGCAGCAAAATAGGGTTGTAACTTCCTTTTGCCCGGTCACGCGCCAAATCATCACGGGCATCCAGCAGATAGATCCACCGCCCCAAATGATACAGAAGCAGCGCCATGGCCCGGTCTCGGGCGCTGTCCCCGGTTTGGGGTGCGGCCGCCTGCAAAAGGGTGGCAAAGGCATCGGCCGGCGCGTCCAAACTGGCACAGTGTTCCTCTTCCAGTGCACGAAGACAATCAAGCTGCGTTGTTACCACTTGATCAAACGCCTGCTGACGGGCAGCCGCCTTCCGGTAACCCCGGCGCAGCAGCAGGCGCAGGATCCGTGCGGGAAGCCCGGGGAAAAAGCGCTCATCCGCTACGGCATCACACAGTTGATGGTAAGCAAGGATCACGCTTTCATCGGCGGCCGTTTCCAGTCCGGGAGACGGCGCGCACATTCCGGTGCATCGAACGGGGTGAACCGGGCAACGGTGGCAGTGCTCCACTCGCTCCCCTTCTTTGGGAGCAAGCAGAAGCGCCAGAAAGGTGAAATCATAATTGAGAATCATCCCGGCAAAAAAACCGCAGCGCTTGCGCATGGTGCGGCACAATCCGCAATAAAATGCGCGGTACAGCTCCATGTCCTTGCACTTGAGTTCACCGGGGACAGGACGAACGTATCCGAAGATAGGTCATTCCTCCTCGATGGAAACGATGGTAAATTCCGGTCTGCCACGCCGGGCGACCGCCCGGTCAAGCAACACCGCGGGAACAAAGCCCAGCAGCAGGCCGGCAAAAGCGGCGGCAACACTCAGCCCCTCCCCCAGTCCAAGCCCTGCTCCCAGCAGATAGCCAAGCACGAGGGTCACACAGGGAACCAGGTATACCAATGCCGCGATGCCAATGGAACTGCCGGAATTGGATCGTACCCGCACCACGTCACCCACAGCGGCATCCACAGAATTATCCGCCAGGGAGAAGATTTCGTCCTTGGGTCTCTGGGGGCAGCCCTCGCAGCTTTTGCAGCTGAGTCCGCACTCCAACTGCCGCATCAGGGATACCTGCGCGACACCGGGAGCAACGATGCGCTTGACCACCGCCTTTTGTTCCATAAAAGCCTCCTTGGTTTATTTGGACAGCTTGACTACCACGCTGTTGGCGCCGATGGCACCCACGTCGTTGCTGGTATATAAATATACCTTCACCGGGACGTTGTAAGAGCCGGTGGCATCCAATTCGGAAAGATCGGCTACCAACTTGATCTGGCTGGGCTGGACGGCATCCAGGGATGCCCTGGGCCCGCGCAGCGTGATGTTGCAAACCTGTGTGCTCAGCACAGCGTCGTATCCCTTGGGCGTATTCTGCAGTTCGATGTTTTGCACTTCGAATGTCTTTGTATGCAGACCCTTAACTGTGATCTCCACCGTGGCCTTGGTAATGCCACTGACATTCTCAATGCCGGAAGGCAGATAAATCGGGTATTCACCTGCATAGGAATCCAGCACCTGAGCCAGTTCAATGCTGCCCAGGGAAATCTCGGTGAGCGATTGCATGTCTTCCTCGGTGCCAGACACCGTGATGGTCTCGGGGAAAATCTTGTAGTCAATATGTTTGTCCTGGCTGGCACCGCCGCCGGCAATAAAGTCGATGGCAAGAGGTAGTTCCTTAGTCACAAGGATGGGAAGAACCACGTAAGGTTGCTCCACACTGAGGGTCAGTCCCTCCTGCTCCGGCATCAACGGCTTGCCCTGCTCGTCCAACAAAAGGACGGGCAATTCACCGGCGAAGCTGGTCTTCATGTCTTTTTGGCTGACCACCACCTGCGCCTGCTTCACGCGATCCACCGCGTTCTCCGGGCCGCTGATCAGCAGCGTTTCCGGCTCTACAATAAATTCACCGGCCTGATAGCCGTTGGCCACACTACCCTTGAACACGGGTTGTATAGTGACCGACTTGGAGTGCACCTTTGCCACGGTGACGGTGATTGACTCCGGCTCCATCCTTTGCACAGAAAAGTCAGAGGGAGAAACCGAAACGGGGTAATTGATGTCGTAAACGACCTCGTGGACACCTGGCTCGGAGATGCGGGAAACGTCCAGCGTGACCGAGACGGTGTTCTTGTTCAGCTTGCCAATGTCGTCCCACTTGCCTTTCCAAACAAGAGAGACAGTGGTGTGGGACTGGGATTGAATTTTTAACCCCTGATTTTCCAGAACCCGGGTACCGGTAATGGTTACCGGGATACCGGAAACACGGTTGTCCAGATCCGGGTCGTTGTCAAAACGAACTACGCCCCAGAAAACCACGGCAATGACAACGGAGAGCAGGACATAAAACCAGCGCTTTTCAGTTACTGATTTCATTGGTATCCGCCTCCTTTCCGGTGCGTCGGAACAGGGACAAAAGCGCGTCCGGAAGTTTGTCCGTTTCATTCTCTCCCTCGGTTAAAAGACCGTTGCCCAGCAATCGTTCCAGCGTTTCGGGGGCAAGATGCCGCTTAAGCATGCCGTTTTCAGCCACGGAAATCGAACCGGTTTCCTCCGAAACAATGGCGACTACCGCATCCGTATGTTCACTCATACCAATACCAGCGCGGTGACGCATACCAAGCTCCCGGCTAAGATTGGCATTGCCGGACAGAGGCAGCATACAGCCGGCGGCTACGATGCGGCCGTTACGGACAATGACGGCTCCGTCGTGCAGCGGGGCTTTGTCCCAGAAAATATTCTTCAAAAGTTCTGCCGATACCGCCGCATCCAGCGCAGTGCCGGTTTTGATAACCTCGTCCAGATGGTTGCTGCGCTCAAAAACGATCAGCGCGCCTACCTTGTCTGCGGACATCTGACGATAGGCTTCCACCGTTTGTGAAATGGCCGTTTCCACGCTGTCCAAGTTGTGCTGGGGCGCATCAAACAGCAAGTGGAACAGTTTCGTATCGCCCATACGCTCCAAAAAGCGGCGGATCTCCGGCTGAAAGACGACCACCAGCGCAAGCGCGCCGTATTCCACCACGATGCTGAACAGCTTACTGACGGCATAAAGGTTGGCAGCAGAGGCCACGGCCATCAGCGCCAGTACTACCACGACACCTTTCAGCACGCGGCCAAAGCTGTGTTTTCTGGTGGACCAGAGAAGCTTATAGGTCAGCCCTGCGATGATGGCTACGTCAATGACATCAGTAATGCGGATCATCTTTACAAATCCAAGCACCACCTGAAAAACAGCTTCCATCTACCGTCCCTCTTTTCTTGCCAAATGGGCGTACAGGCACAATATGCCTATTCTCATGTATTATACGATAAATCCCCTGAAATGGCAACCCAAACCGGGAGGAAAGACAAGCAAAATTTTTTGTTTACGACCTTGTTGATCTCCATGAGAAAGCCCCAACGCTTAGGTTGGGGCTTCGGACTTGGTCTTATCCCGCCGCCAGTGCGGTCAGGGTACGGGAAAACCGATGAATGTGATCCGGTGTGTTGAAAGCGGAAACACTGACCCGAATCGTTCCCCCCGGCAGAGTTCCCGCTGTACCGTGGGCCAAAGGCGCGCAGTGCAGTCCGGCACGCACGGCAAACCCTCGTTCCGCCAACTGCGTGCCCAGCTGCTCGTGATCTGCACCGTTTACACGAAAACTCAGCACGCCGCTTTGACAGTTGGAATGCTCCGGTGCGGCAAAGACCTCCACCCCGGAGATTTGTTTTAATTGGTGGCTTAACAGTCGAATGAGCCGCTGCTCATGGGCGCAGATCTGTTCCACGCCACGACTGCGGATAAAGCGCAGACCGGCCAGCAGACCGGCAATACCCGGAACGTTGTGCGTGCCCGCCTCAAGCCGGTCGGGCAAAAACTCGGGCATGGTCTGTTCAAGGGAACGGCTGCCTGTGCCTCCAAACAACAACGGCGTAACCGGCGCGCCGCATAACAGAAGCCCTGTTCCCTGAGGGCCATAAAGTCCTTTGTGGCCGGGCATCGCGACAAAAGCAGCCTGCCAGCGGCCGATATTCACATCCAAACAACCGGCCGACTGGGACGCGTCCACAATAAGAGGAACACCGGACGATCGGCACAGCCGCGCGATGTCGTCCATGGGTAAAACATAGCCAAATACGTTGGAGACGTGGGTGCAGATCACCGCCTGTGCCCCCTCTCGGAGACACTGCTCGATTGCCGCCACCTGCAGTTCCGGCTGGAACAAAGGCGCGTGGGCGACCCGCACATCCACCCCATCCATTGCGTAAAGGGGCCGGGTAACGGCATTATGCTCATAGCCGGAAATGACCACCCGGTCACCCGGACGTACGACAGAATGAATGGCAAGATTGAGTGCATGGGTGGCATTCATGGTAAAGACCACCTGCTCGGGGTCAGACAGCCCGAACAGATCAGCCGCCGTCTCCCGACAGTCATAGGTTACAGCGGCGGCAATCTGTGCCGCTCGGTGTCCACCCCGACCGGGACTGGCGGCATGCTGCATCGTGCGCAGCACAGCACGCGATACCTGTGCTGGTTTTTGCAGGGTGGTTGCTGCACTGTCCAGATAAATCACAGAAAGACCTCCCGCAGGGTTTCGTCCGGATCAACCGCATAAACATGTTTAATAGGCAATCCTGCCGCCCGCAGCCGTTGCGCGGCATCAGACAGGGCACGCTGGGAAACGCGTACACAATAGCCACAGCCTTCCGCCGCGATTTCTGACGGAGCGCGCTGGACCCGGGCGGTGATCCCTGCTCGTTCCAGTACACGGACAGTGCGCTGGGCGTAGGTCAGCGAGCGGCTGGTGATGAGGTAGTAGGGCATATATCATCTCCCCCTTCCCGAATAACTCCCCCACAGCCTACTATATGCGACCGGCTCCTGCGAGGAAACAAAAAGAACGGGAGCTTGTCCCGTCCTTTTGTATCGTTATTTCATTTCTTCCAGCAACGCGACCGCATGGACGGCGATCCCCTCTCCTGCGCCGGTGAAACCCAGCTTTTCCTCAGTGGTGGCTTTCACGTTTACCTGGCGCTCATCCACGCCCATTCGTGCGGCGAGGTTGCCGCGCATCTGAGGGATGAAACCGGCCAGCTTTGGACGCTGAGCAATAACGGTGGCATCCACGTTGCCTACCCGCCAGCCCTGTTGGGTAAGCAGCTGCATCACATGATCCAGCAGCTTCAAGCTGTCGGCGCCCTTGTAGGCGGGGTCGGTGTCGGGAAAATGCTGACCGATGTCACCCAGCCCGGCCGCACCCAGCAGCGCATCCATCACCGCGTGGGTGAGCACATCCGCGTCGGAGTGTCCAAGCAGCCCGCGCTCGTAGGGCACGTCCACACCGCCCAGGATCAGCTTTCGATCTTCCACCAGCCGATGCACGTCGTAACCGTGTCCAATGCGCATCATCGTCCTTCCTCCTGTCTCAAATCAAGAATAGCCTGCCCGAGGATCAAGTCAAATGGGGTGGTCACCTTGATGTTTTCCCGGTCACCCGGGGTGAGCACCACTTTCATGCCAAGCCGCTCCACGACGGAGCAGTCATCAGTCACCTGCACTCCCCTTTCCGCCGCCTGTTCCACAGCTGCGCGGATCAGATCGGCCTGAAAGGCCTGCGGCGTCTGTACCGACCAGAGCACACTGCGATCCACCGTCTCCTCCACCACGCCGTCCACAGCGCGCTTAATCGTGTCGTTGAGCGGGATAGCGGGCGCGGCAGCGCCGGAGCGGGCCGCTTGCTCCAGCACCTGTTCCAGTACGGACTGAGTCAAAAATGGCCGCGCACCATCGTGAATGGCGATCAGCTGTGCGTCCGGACGTACCTGACGCAATCCCGCCCGCACGGACAGCATACGTTCAGCGCCGCCTACCACGATGTTTGACACCTTATCCAAGGCAAATTCTTTGCACATATGGCTGATGTCAACCAGAAGATCCTCTCGGGTGACTACGATCACCTCACTCACTGCGTTACAGCGCTGGAACACTTCCAACGTGCGGGCAAGGATCGGCATGTCGCCCAGTGGGGCAAGGATCTTGTCAATACCCTGCATCCGACTGGCCGTTCCGGCCGCCACCACCACCACCGACCAAATCGGCCGGGGTTGTTTGCGTCGAAACAGGGACAACAGATCACTCATAATAGACAACCTCCTGCAAAAAAGGAGCCGGTTGGCTCCTTTTTTCGTGGGTAATAATGCCCACGGCTATTGTATTAGGCAAGCGCCTGGGTTATGCGCGCCTCAATTGTTTCGTATTCCGCACTCTGGGCTAAAACCACTTCGGAAATCAGGATTTCCTTGGCGGAGTGGAGCATCTTACGCTCTCCGGTGGACAGACCACGCTGGCTGTCCCGCAGCAGAAGCGCCTTGATCACTTGCGCTACCTGCATCAGATCGCCGCTTTTCAGGCGTTCCATGTTTTCGCGATACCGGCGGTTCCAGTTCTGCTCCATATCTACTTCAATGTCAGACAAGGCACACAGCAAGCGCTCGGCCTCCTCCGCGTCAATGACCGGACGGACACCAATTTCGGCACAGTTGTGGGTGGGGATCATGACCACCATGGAGCGCACAGGCAGCTTGAGGACATAATAATCCCGTGTGACGCCGTTGATTTTTTGCTGCACAATGCGCTCAACAACACCGGCACCATGCATGGGATGGACGATTTTATCGCCCTCACGGAACATGGTCTCCACCTCCTGCTACTGTGATGTTAAAAAGTAGAACTATCCCATGTAATTATATCACAGAATTTTCCATCCAGCAAGAAACTTTTCCTAAATTTTGAAGAAAGCAGCAAGAAAAACCGGGCGTCGAATTGCTTCGACGCCCGGTGGGGCTTAGAAATGAATTGATCAGGCCTCGGTCTCCTCGGCGGGAGCCTCCTCCTCGGTCTTCTCCTCGACGGGAGCGACCTCCAACAGGGCGCGGATGGACAGGGAGACCTTCTTGTTCTCCATGTCGATGTCGGTGATCTTGGCCTCGACGGTCTGACCCTCGGCCAGCACGTCGCCGGGCTTCTCGATGCGGCGGTCAGCGATCTGAGAGATATGGATCAGGCCGTCCACGCCGGGAACGATCTCAGCAAAAGCACCAAAGGTCATCAGCTTGACCACCTTGACCTCGGCCACGCTGCCTACCTCGTAGGTGGTGGTGAACTTGGTCCAGGGATCCTCGGAGTGATCCTTCATGCCCAGGGAGATCTTCTTCTTCTCCTTGTCGGCGGAAATGACATACACCTCAACGGAGTCGCCCACGGACACAGCCTCGGAAGGATGCTTGATGCGGCTCCAGGACAGCTCGGAAATGTGAACCATGCCGTCCACGCCGCCGATGTCCACAAACGCACCATAGGAAGTCAGAGACTTCACCACGCCGGTGTAACGCTTGCCGTCCTCAATGTCAGCCCAGACTTTCTCCGCGGCGGCAGCACGCTCGGCGCGGGTGACCTTGCTGATGGAACCCACCACGCGGCGGCGGGCACGGTTGACCTCGGTGATCACCAGACGCACGTTCTGCTTGATCAGCTGAGCCATTTCAGCCTCACGGGGCAGACCGGTCTGAGAAGCGGGCACGAACACACGGACACCCTTAACGGAGACGACCACGCCGCCCTTGTTGTCCTCGGTGACCACGCCTTCCACAACGGAGCCGTCCTCGCAGGCGGCCTCCACCACGTCCCAGCTCTTAACCATGTCAAGACGCTTCTTGGACAGCTTGACCAGGCAGTCGCGGTCGCTGACCAGCATCACATAGCTCTCGATCTCGTCGCCGACCTTGACCTGCTCCTCGATCTTGACGTTGGGATCGTCGGAAAACTCATCCATATGGATGTAGCCGGGATACTTGATACCCAGATCGACCTGGATCTCGGTCGGCGTGATAGCCACGACGATACCCGTAACCTTATCCCCCGTATTTACAGTTTTGATCGACTCCTCCAGCAGCTCCGCAAAGGATTTTTCGATCTCCATGATTTCTTCGCTCATTTTGTTATAGACCTCCTTTATTATCCACTCGGGTGTAGATGCACCCGCAGTGATGCCAACATTGGAAAGACCTCGAAATTCACTCACATCCAGATCATCCGCCCGCTCAATCAGGCGCACTACAGGACACAGCTGTCGGCACAATTCGGCAAGACGCTTGGTGTTGGAGCTTTTTCGGTCTCCGATAACCACCATGGCATCGCTTTGAGCGGCCAGCTGCTGAGCCTCCTCTTGTCGTTTCGATGTTGCTCCGCATATTGTATCAAAGATTTTTGCGTTTGTACACACTTTTTTTGCAATTTCTACGCAATCATCCCAAATCTTTCTGGTGGAAGTGGTCTGGGAAACAAAGGTCAGAGGTAGGTTCCGGCGGTTGGGATCCTCTTCCAGCCAATCCTTCAGAGCATCCGCGTTTTCAAGTACCACGCCCCGGCTGCACCACCCGGCGATGGCCAGCACCTCCGGGTGGTCGGGCGTGCCGATGATGATGGGGCGACGCCCCTCCTCCTCTGCACGCACGACCAGTTCGTGGATGCGTTTGACACTGGGACAGGTTGCCTCCAATATCTCCGCGCCCCGGGCTCGAAGCTGCTCGTATACGGCCTGTGGCTCACCGTGAGAACGGATGATGACAGCATGGTCGTCCGGTACCTGCTCCACCGAGTGTACCGAATGCAGCCCTTGCTGCTCCAAATGCTCCACCACGTCCATGTTGTGGACAATAGAACCAAGGATCACACAGGGGCGGCCGGAGCGGGCCACCTCATCCGCCAGCTCCACAGCCCGACGCACGCCGTAGCAAAACCCGGCGGAACGGGCAAGGGTCAGTTTCATTCCACACCCTCCCCAAGAGCACGGACGCGCTCCATCAGATCAGCAGCAATGGCGTGAAACTCCTCAGATGTCCCCTTGCGGCTTTCTACCTGCGGCACAAAGGGTTTGCCGATCACCACTGTGGTGGGACGAAAGCAGCGCTTTTTGGCTGGGATGTAAACAGGCAGAATGGGCATGCCGGTACGCACAGCAAACATGGCTGCCCCCGTTTTTGCCTCCACGCTCTCTCCCTCACCCACGCGGGTGCCTTCCGGGAACATGAGCAACTTGCGCCCTTCTTTTAAAAAGCGCAGGGCAGTCTTGACCGCGCTAATGTCTGCCGCGCCCCGATCCACGCCGAACACCCCGGCCTTGCCGAGAATCCAGCCCACAAAAGGAACTCCCATCACTTCTTTTTTTGCCATGGCGCGCATCACATGGCGGCGCTGGAAGGCAAAGACCACGAAAAACGGGTCGGAGGCACTGGTGTGGTTGGGGCAGATAATTGCGCCTCCCTCGGGAATATTCTCCCGGCCAACGGCCTTTACCGGATGAAAGAGGTTGAAAAAGGGCCAGATAATGGTATACAGCAAATGATAATACCGATCCATGCTCATGTCAGATTTTCTCCTTGATAGCGGTCAGGATGGCCTGAAGGCTCTGCTCCAGATCCAGATGGGTGGTGTCCACCAGTACCGCGTCCTCCGCCTGTCGCAGGGGTGCAATGGGGCGGTTGGTGTCCTGTTCGTCCCGCTTGATGATGTCGTGAAGCACCGTCTCGTAGGGGGTGTCCTGCCCCCGCTGGGCAAGCTCCAGACAGCGGCGCTTGGCTCTGGCCTCGGGGGCGGCGGTGAGGAACAGCTTCACCTGCGCATTGGGCAGCACCACAGTGCCGATATCCCGGCCATCCATGATGACATTGTTGGTACGAGCCAGCTCCCGCTGCAGTTCCAGCAGAAAGGCACGCACCTCGGGAATGGCAGAAACCGTGGAGGCGTGCTGGGAGATGGCATGTTCCCGGATGGCATCGGACACATCCTCGCCGTTAAGATACATGTGCTGCACCCCATCCTCGCCGTAGCCCAGGCGAATGTCGAGGGAGTTCAGCGTGGGAATAAGCCGCTTTGCATCGGAGGGTTCAATACCTGCCCGCACAGCGCTGAGGGCTACGGTGCGATAGATTGCCCCGGTATCCACATACAAAAAGCCAAGTTCCCGGGCCGCCTGTCGGGCAAGGGTACTCTTCCCTGCTCCGGACGGTCCATCGATGGCAACACTAATATAGTTCATACTTTATCCCTCATTCTTCCTGACAAAATTGAGCCGCGCTCTCCCCTGCCACCCGGCCGGTAGCCCAGGCAATTTGCAGGTTGAAGCCGCCGGTATAGGCGTCCACATCCATCACTTCCCCGGCAAAGAACAGACCGGATACACGCTTGGATGCCATGGTTTTTGGGTCGATTTCCCCCACCTTCACGCCGCCGGCGGTGATGATGGCGTCGGACAGAGGGCGTGGCCCGGTAATGTGGATGACCAGATTTTTTAATGTTTCCAACAGGCGGCGGCGCTGGCCTTTGGTGATGTCGTGTCCCTTTGTGCTGCCGGGAATGTCGGTCAGATGTATCATGACCGGCACCATCAACCGCGGCACAAGACCACCGAGGATATTCTGAAAATCCTGATTGGACCGCTCACTGAACTCACGCACCAGCCGCGCGTCCAGCTTTTGCTCGTCCAGCGCGGGCTTGAGGTCGATGTGCGCGGTATAGGTTTCCCGGTCAAACTCCCGCATACAGGCGCTGGCGCTGAGTACCAGCGGTCCGGAGATGCCGAAATGGGTAAAGAGCATTTCCCCCTGCTCTTCGTATACCGTTTTTTTCTTGCTGTTTTTCACCTTCAGGGTGACGTTTTTCAGGGATAGACCCTGCATTTCCCGGCAGAAGTCTTCCTCAGTTTCCAGAGGGACGAGAGAGGGACGGGGCGGCACAACGGCATGTCCCAACTCTCGTGCCATGTCGTAGCCGTCGCCGGTGGAGCCGGTTAACGGGTAAGAAGCGCCGCCGACCGCAAGAATGACCGCCCGGCCATGGTAATTTCCCTGTTCACCGCGCACTCCTACCACCCTATTCTCCTCACAGAGAATGTGGGTGGCACGGTCGTGAACGATAGTCACTCGCTGCCGGCGCAACTCGGCTAGCAGAGCGTCGATAATGTCCGCTGCACGGTCAGACTGGGGAAATACCCGATTGCCCCGTTCTACTTTCAGTGGAACACCCAGCTCCTCAAACAGTTCCATCGCTGCCCGGGGTGGAAAACGGTGCAGCGCTCCGGTGAGAAAGCGGGCATTGCCCGGAATATTGGCCAGCACTTCCTGTACCGGGCAGCAATTGGTCACGTTGCACCGGCCCTTTCCGGTAATATATAGTTTTCGCCCCAGCTTGGGGTTGCGTTCCAGCAGAGTGACCGAGGCACCCTGCCTGGCGGCGGTACAGGCGGCCAGCATTCCGGCCGCACCACCGCCGATGACAATAACTTGCCCGTTGTTCATGTTTTGTTCTCCCAAATAAGCTCCCGGAGCATATTGCCCCGGGAGCGGGTCTGTCAAGTGATGGGGTCCACCTTTTCGTACACTTCGTACTCGTCCCAGATCTGTTCCAAGTGCCGGAATGTTTCCGCCACATCTTGATTGCGCTTTTGGCTGATGGCAACGATCAGCGCGTTAACCAGACTCAAAGGCGCAACAAGGGAGTCTACAAAGGAGATCATGTCGCTCTTGGCCGTCAGGGTAATGTGAGCCTTGGATGCGATGGGAGATGCCTCGCTGTCAGTGATGGCAATGACGGTGGCACCCCGGTCTCGGGCATACTGCATCGCTTTGACGGTGCGGCTGGAATAACGGGGAAAACAGACGCCGATGACCACGTCTCCCTCTCCCACACGCAGGATTTGTTCAAAAATCTCGCTGGTTGTGTTTGCGCTGATCTCACGCACGTTGTCAAAAATCATGTTGAAGTGGAAGGCCATAAAACGGGAAATGGCGGTGGAGGAACGCACCCCCATTATGTATATCTTTTTCGCGCCCAGAATCGTATCCACCGCGCTGTTGAAACGGGTGCGATCCAACTCCTCCAGCGTGGAACGGATCATGGCCGTATCCGAGCGCAGCACGCTGGACAACACGTCGTCCCCCATCTGATCGTTGGCCATTTCGATGCGCTGGACCGAGGTCAGCCGACTGCGGATCATCTTCTGCAGAGACTTCTGCATGCTGGGATAGCCATCATATCCCAGCTCCGCGGCAAAACGAACTACCGTTGATTCGCTGACATTGACGGTCTGACCCAGCTTGCTGGCGGTCATGAAGGCGGCCTTATCATAGGACTCCAGAATAAACGCGGCGATACGCTTTTGGCCTTTGGAAAAGGAACTCGTATTCTCCCGTATCAGGGAGAGGATATCCTGACTCATCTTGTTACCTCTCTGAAGCAGACTTAATGGTGATAAAAATTCATTTTTTACTATAATAACCCGTTTGTTTTGGAAAAGCAAGCGGTTTTTGCAGGAAAAATTTCAAATCCTGCAAAAACCGCCATCATACATGATTCAGCTGCGCGATCTCCTGTGGGGTCAGCTCCCTCCATTGTCCGGGGTGCAGGCTGCGGTCTAAAGTGACCGCTCCCTCCCGAACGCGCTTGAGCCTCACGACTGTCAGTCCGGCCTTGGCGCACATGCGGCGCACCTGCCGGTTCTTTCCCTGATGGATCACAATGCTTAGCTGGGTCACTCCCCCGCTGGTGCGCCCACGACTTACCTTTGCCGGAGCAAGGCGGTCGCCGTCCAGCTCCATGGGGGCGGACAGGACAGGCAATCCTTTTTTTACATCACCGGTGACCCAGACCAGATATTCTTTTTCCACCTGATGGCTGGGATGGATCAGCCGTTGAGTCAGTGCGCCGTCATCGGTGAGCAGAAGCAATCCTTCGGAGTCCAGATCCAGTCGCCCCACCGGGAACACCCGACGACCGCAGTTGGTCACCAGCTCGGCCACGGTTTTTCGCCCACGCTCGTCGGACAGGGTGGTCACATAGCCTCGGGGTTTGTTGAGCATAAGGTAAATGTTTTCCTGTGCCGGGGCGAGGGGAATACCATCCACTTTGATTTCGTCATGGTCGGGATCTGCCTTGTCGCCCAGGGCAGCTATCGTTCCGTTTACAGACACTCTTCCCTGCTCGATCCACTGTTCCATAGCACGGCGGGAGCCAACACCCCGGGCAGACAGCACTTTCTGCAGCCGTTCCTCCATATTCACTCCCACCTGCCTTTCCTAATTGAATAAATTGGAAAACCGTTCCAACCACCCGGAACGAACGGTATATCGGTGTGCCGATTGCCCATATTCCAATGGACACAGACCAATGAGCCGGTCATTCAGGTACCAAGTCACCGTCCCGGCCGTCCCACCACGGAGAATGGGCAGCTGTGTCCGGCTGAGGAGTGAGACCTCCTGCCGTACCTGTTCCCCCTGTGCCAGCGGATAGAATACATCCGCACCGTACACCACATCCACAAGGGATGACAGACTTCCTGCCACCGGAACACGGGTAAATACCGCCCCGGCGGTGGCCAGTGCGGTGCGGGAATAGGAGGAAAAGCCGTGATCAAACAGAGCGGTGTGATCCGCCCAGTCGTTTCCGTCGTTCAGTGTAACGGCGATCAGCCGCATATCCCCTCGCTGGGCGCAGGAAATCAGCGTACGTCCGGCTCGCTCGGTATACCCTGTTTTCATTCCCACGCAGCCCTCATATCGCCAGAGCAGCTTGTTATGATTGGTAAAGCTGCGTCCGGCGATGGAGATGGAGCGGGTGGCCACAATTTTGGCAATGGTTTCGTTATTCATGCAGGCGGCGGCCAGCCGCGCCATGTCGGCGGCGGTGGACATATGCCCCTCTTGGGTCAATCCACTGGGATTGAGAAACAGGGTGTTCTCCATGCCCAGCTGTGCCGCTTTACGGTTCATCCGTGCCACGAACGCATCCACCGAGCCGGCGCACACATCCGCCACGGCTATGGCGGCATCGTTGCCTGAGGCGAGCAGCAGCCCGTACATCAGCGCTTCAAGGGTCAACCTCTCCCCTGCCTTGAGATACATGGAGGATCCCTCCGCGCCGGTGTGTTCCCGTTTGATGGTCACCTGTTCATCCAGCGCATGACCGGACTCCATGGCCACCAGCGCGGTCATCAGCTTGGTGATGCTGGCAATATAGCGCTTTTCGTGAGCGTTTTGTTCGTAGAGCACACGGCCGGAATGCCCATCGATGAGAATGGCAGAGGATGCCGAAGTACTCACAGCGCCAGACGGAATACATATTCCGTACATCACAGCCAGCGTACATATTACCACGCACACACAGCGCTTCATAGCATCACCCCACAGTAAAACATATGGTTTTATTATAGGATGCCGGGAGCGCTTTTATCCACAGAATACCGGCTTATTCCACCACGTCCGGATCGGCCGATCCGGCGTCTTTCTTCTCCTGTTGCTTGTCAATAAAACCGGTAATTTTGTCCACAACGTCGGGCACCATGTCAATCACCCGATCCACGGTGGTGCTGGCCGGAGGAGAAACGGGCAGCAGACGCACGCTGTCTCCCTTGACCACCAGAAAAGCCACCGGTTCCAACTTGGCGCCGGCACCGCCGCCCCCTCCAAAAGAGTTGGACACAGGTGTCTGGGCGGCTTTCTTGCCGGCCGTGAAGTCGGCGCCGCCGCTGCCAAAACCGAAGGACAGCTTGGAGATGGGCAGCAGGGTTACCCCCTCCGCCTGGATGGGCTGACCGATGATGGTGTTTGCGTCCACCATGGTGCGCACATGTTCCATAATGGTAGAGAACAGATCATTGATGGG
Source organism: Lawsonibacter sp. (assembly GCA_045604585.1). GTDB lineage: Bacteria > Bacillota > Clostridia > Oscillospirales > Oscillospiraceae > Lawsonibacter. Next base: position 27,456 of record JAZUOI010000022.1, read on the forward strand.
ATGTTTGTTTTCCATAACTCAAACGACCTCGCTTTCCTTTGTCGCTCCGCTCAGAGCGGAACGGTTTTTGATAACAACACGAAGGGCTTTTGCGCCCAGCACCAAAGCTAACGTCAGCAGCTGCCACAGTTTCAGGTACAGGGACAAGTACAGGTAGACACAGGACGTTCCGCTGTCATAGTCCAGATCCACATGGGCGTGACCGTCCTGCACGTCCAGCGCCTGGGTCAGCGGATGCCATAGACTTGCCAGCAGCGCATTGGCTTGCCCGTAACGGATGGCGGTATCCGCCGGATCCGGACAGGACACAGTGAGCAGCAGCTCCAATTTGTCCGCCCGCAGCTGTTGAAACAGTTTTTTTACCGTATCAAGTACAGGGGGCAGCAGCTCTACCAGGGTCTTGACCAGACCGCCCACCGGCCTTTTCTTCCGGGGCGGTTTGGCTTCTTTTTTCTTCTGTTTCGGTGTCTTGCTCTTCTTTACCGGGAGAACGCCCATGTGGATCCGACCCAGCCGCACCACAAGGCCGATGCCTTGCTCGCCGTACTCCACGATCACACCCACACGCAGCTGCCCAAGCAGAAACAGGACAATCAGCACACCGACAAAGACCCAAAGCCCGGTCATTCCTCCGGCGGCTGCTCGGCCAGCTTGGCAGCCTCCTCCTCTTCACGCAGCTTGGCCACAGCGGCCTCCAGCTCAAGAGTGATCTGTCCATCCTCCGGAGTGGAGTCGGGCAGTTCGGGCAGCTCATTCAAATCCGTCAGATTGAACGAGCGCAGAAAATTCTTGGTGGTGCGATAGAGAATGGGACGCCCGGGCACGGCAAGACGACCGCACTCCTCAATCAGTTCCCGCTCCATGAGCAGACTCACCGTATACGAGCTGTCCACCCCGCGCACCTGGTCCACATAGGCACGGGTGGTGGGCTGATAGTACGCAATAACTGCCAGTACCTCCAGCGCCGACTGGGACAGACGGGCGGGCTTGCGGCTTTCCAGCGTTTTGCGGATGTGGTCGGCACATTCCGGTGCGGAGCACAGCTGATAGCTGTTGTCCAGCTTTACCAGCCGGATGCCCCGGTGCTGGAAGCTGTACTCATCCATCAGGTGCTGGGCCACCTGCTCCAGCGTGTCACGCTCAATGTCCAATCCAACACACAGACGTTCGGCGGCTACCGGCTCACCGGAGGCGAACAGGATGCCCTCCAGCGCGGCCTGCAATTCTTTCAGTTCCATGTTCTCTCCTCCTATCAATAGCCGTCGGCGGTGAAGTTCAGTTCGCCCTGCTCCCCATCACTCTGGGTAGAGGTAACGGTACAGTCTTCCTGAGTTCCGGCAAGGCACAGCCGATTGGCTTTGCACAGCTCCAGCACGGCAATAAAAGTCGCCACGATTTCCGAGCGGCTGCGGTTCCCCTTGAACAGCGCACGAAAACGGGTAACACCAAAGTTGACCAGCCGCTTGATGATCTCCGCCGCCTTGTCCGCCACGGGGTACGGCTCGCGCCCCACAATGCCGTGAAAGGCGCTGACCGGTGGGGGCAGTTTGTGATCAGCACGACTGAGCACCTGCAGCATGGCATGGTGCAGATCGTGCGGCTCGTGGACATAGCGGTAGGTGGTGTCCTTCTTCACCGGCTCCGGCAGCTTGGTCAGAAAGTCCCTGCCGTAGCTATACCGTGCGTCAAAAACAGGGGTGACCTGCTTGATCTTCATATAGTTCTCGTTGCGCTGGTGAGCTTCCAGGCTTGCAATAAGCTGCTCCATCTCGGACAGCGCTTCCTCATCGTGGATGGACAGCAGCATGCGGGTCTTGATATAGATGAGGTGGGAGGCCATGGTAACAAACTCACTTGCCACCTCCAGATCCAGCTGCTTGCGCTGCTCCATCCATTCCAGATACTGCTCCAAAATGAGGGATATCTGGATGTCTTTGATCTCCATCTTATTCTTGCTCAACAGGTGCAGGATCAGATCAAGCGGGCCGACAAAATCCTCCATGTCGGCTTGTCTGGCCTTAACAACGCCTTCCAAATGATAAATGGGGGCTTCCATACCGCACCTCCTCAAAAACCAAAATAATAGCTGATATATCCAAAGGGAAATCGGGTGAGCGTGCACAGTGCTCTCAGTACCCAGCCCATCATCCCGTTCAGCGGGCCGGAGAAAAAGCCAAACCATGCCAGAGCCACCACAACAAGCATTAGATAACGTTCATAGCGCAGATAGCCGTAATAGAGCCGGTCGGGCAGCACAGAAAACAGCAGCTTTGAGCCGTCCAACGGCGGGATGGGGATCAGGTTAAACAGCCCGAGCCCCACACTGAGCACCGCTATGTAACAAAGAAACAGCATCACCCATGCCAACCATTCCCCTGCCTGACCGGAGGCAAAGGATAAAAGCAGCCTTCCGGTCAGCAGACTGACCACGGCGAGAACACCGTTGGATAAAGGTCCCGCCGCGGCGGTGAGAGCCATATCCCGCTTGGGCTTTTTGAAATACCGCACGTCCACGGGAACAGGTTTTGCCCAGCCCACGTGGGCGATCAGCATCAGCACAAAGCCCATCCAATCCAGATGTGCTGCCGGATTGAGGGTCAGCCGACCAGCACGCCTGGCCGTGGGATCGCCCAAGCAGTACGCCGCCAGACCGTGACACAACTCATGCACCGTAAGGCACAGCAGCGTGGCTGCCGCGGACAGCACAAGCACACCCAACCGCCCAAAGTCAAAATTGGCCAGAAAGCGGCTCAGTCCGTCCATGGCACACCTCCCCAGATTATTACATATTAGTATATCAAAATCCGCTGGAAAATACAAGTTCTCCCGCTATAAAAAACACCTCTCTACAAACGCTTCGCGCAAAAAGCGGCTGGTCTTCCAATCTGATGCGCACCAAATCCCACCCGTTACATAGAATAAGGCGGAAGCGGAAACCGATTCCATTTCAAATAGGAGGTATACCATATGCCAGAAAAGGTCGTACCCGGTCCCGTGACGGACGATGTCTGTATCCGGGAAGCCGTGTGCATACACACAAGAAAGATCATGGACTCGTGCCGAGACAAGGACTGCATTGAGGATCTGCGCGTCTACCCTACCCGCGCCTCTCAGGAAGTGCTGGAGCACGCACAATGCGTCAAGGCATGCAGCGCCCAGCTTTTGCACGCCTACATCAATGTGGAGCCTGTAGGCTTCAACCGCGGATTTTACACTGTGGATGTGCGTTACTACTATCGCATCACCGCCGATGCCTTTGTGGGTGCCGCCCGGCCGGTAGAGATCTGTGGTCTGGCGGTGTTTGACAAGCGGGCCATTCTCTTTGGCAGTGAGGGCAGCGCAAAGACCTTCTCCTCGGACAACTGCTGCGCGGAAAATATCTGCGGTGTAAACACGGGGCTGCCCACCGCAGTGCTGGAGGCCGTGGATCCCATCGTACTGAACATGAAGCTGGTAGACCTGTGCCAGTGTCCTCCCTGCCCCTGCGAAGTGACTGATGTCCCAGTAGGCGTGTGCGCCGCCTTTGGCTGCGATCTGGTCATCAATCCCCAGAGCCGTCAGCTGCTGGTCAGCCTTGGGCAGTTCTCCATCCTGCGGCTGGAGCGGGACACCCAGCTGCTCATGCCCGCCTACGACTACTGCATGCCCGACAAGGAGTGCTCCTGCAGCAGCAGCGAAGATGATCCCTGCGAGATCTTCCGTCAGGTGCATTTCCCCGTGGACGAATTCTTCCCACCCAACAGCTCCTGCCCCTGCCCGGACAACTATCGGGACTTCCGCTCGGGCTGCCGCTGACAATTATCCAACTGTCCGTCCAATTGGACGGACAGTTTTTTATGCTTCTCCCCTTGTCCTTTTGTCTGTTTTCGCGTATAATATAGAAAAACTGGTAAGGAGGGATCGGCATGGCCAATGTGGGATATATTCAAAGTGACCTGGACCTGAAGCTGCTGGTCCTGTATATCATGGATCGGGTGGAAGGCCCGTTCTCCTTTTTGCAATTGCTGGATCTGGCGCTGCTGTGCGACAACGGCGTGAATTACTTTCCCCTGACTCAGGCGGTCAGCCACCTGGTCGAAACAGAACACCTCACGCTGGACGGTGCGCACTACTCCATCACCGAAAAAGGGCGGCGCAACAGCCAGATCTGTCAGGACAGTCTCCCCTTCTCCGTCCGACGGCGCTGTGACGAGTATCTGGTGCCCATCAACGCCCAGCTGCGCCGGGACGCCCAAATCCGGGGTGAGCTTTTCCCCCGGGAGGACGGCACCTTTACCGTACGTCTTGCTGTTGGCGATGACGCGTGCACCTTAATGGACTTAAAGCTTCTTGTCCCAACCCGAGAACAGGCAATCCAGCTGATCGACCGTTTCCGCAAGCAGCCGGAGCGCTATTATTCCAACCTGTCCGCCTTACTTTTGGAGGACAACGCCTCGAACAATTGACCTTATCATATAAAAATAGCCCCCACTCCAATCGGAGTGGGGGCATTGTTTACATCAGCGGGGCAAACAAGCGCAGGATACTGCGGTAGAGTTGAATGAAAATGTTCAGCTTGCGGCTTTGGCGCATACTGACCTTTTCGCTTTTTTTCAGTGTTTCCAGGAAGTCCGCTTTGATGTCCTTGATACAGGAGGTGTTGCACATCCAAACGCCGTTTTCAAAATGAAGAAACAGGCTGCGGAAATCCAGATTTACCGTTCCGACCGTAGCAAACTGATCGTCCACAACAAAGTTTTTCGCGTGAATAAATCCGGGGGTATACTCGTAAATCTTCACGCCGGCTTCAAGCAGGGGCGGATAGTGGGCACGGGTAACCTGAAACACAGACTTTTTGTCCGGAATATGCGGAGTAATGATGCGCACATCCACCCCGGACTTGGCTGCGTTGCACAGGGCGGTATTGGTGGTTTCGTCCACCACCAGATAGGGGCTGGTAATATAAATATACCGTTCCGCCTTGCTGATCATATTCAGATAGACGGTGCGCGCAACATCCTCGCTGTCCAGCGGGCTGTCTGAGTAGGGCTGAACAAAGCCCCGCGCCCCGTCTACAGGCAGTTTTTGGGGGCGAAAGGTATCCAGATCCTCCTCCTGAGCGTTGGCATAATCCCAAAGGGTGAGGAAGGACACCGTCATACTCCAGGCAGCATCTCCTCGAACCAGAACGCCGCTGTCTTTCCAATGGCCGTAGCGCGCTTTCGCATTGATATACTCATCCGCCAGATTGACACCGCCGGTGAATGCCGCCTGTCCGTCAATGACACATAGCTTACGGTGATCCCGGTTATTCAGCAGCAGGGACACGATGGGGAGAAAGCGATTGAACACGCAGCAGCGTATTCCCTGTTCCGCCAGACGCTTTTGATAGTTCTTGGACAGGGTAAACATGCAACCCATGTCATCGTACATGACCCGGACATCCACACCCTGTGCCGCCTTGCGCTTGAGGATGGCCAGTATACTGTCCCACATGACCCCTTCCTCAATAATGAAGTACTCCAGAAAGATGTACTTCTGAGCCTGCTCCAGCTGCGCCAGCATGGCCTTGTGATACTCCTCGCCACAGGAGAAGTAGTCTACGGCGGTGTTGGTATACACCGGGCAGTAGGCTCGACGTTCCAGATAGCGTGCCTGCACCAGCGCATCTTCTCCCACCTCGGATAGAAGCTCCGATTTGAAATCCTGCTTCAGAGCAGCCAGAGTCCGGGCGTCGATGGCATCCATGGCTTTTTTCAGCCATCTTGGGTGGCGGCTTCCGCCAAAAAGCAGGTAGATCATACCGCCAAATACCGGGAACGGCAGGATTAACACCAGCCAGACGATCTTATAAGCCGGGTCACTGCGGCTGGTGATGATACCCAGGGCTGCCAGAAAACTGGCGAGAATGCACACCCAATAAAACTGCTCAAAGTGCTCCGAGAAGGTGACGATCATCAGCACAAACACCGCGATCTGGGTCAACAGGGCCAGCGCCACAAGAACCGAGCGGTGTCCGAGAAAATACAGCATTCTTTTCATTTCGTCATCCTCCTTTCACGGAAAACAGGTGGTTACTTCAAGACAACGTTTTCCTGACCCAACAGGGCGGTCAGTTCGTTGACCAGAGCCGGCTTGATGTCGCACTGTGTACCAAGCCGTTTCTTTGTGTCCTCAAAATACAGTACTGTCTGTTCTTCACCGGGGAACATGGACAGCACCAGCTGCACTTTACGAAGCCGGGGATCGTTCTCCCCGGACAGCTTCAGGTATAGCCGCTTGGCTTTGCTTGTGTTCTGCGGTTCGTCATCCAAGTCGCCCAGCGGGCGCAACGTGTCACAGAGAATTTGCGGTTCTTTCTCGTCGCGGATGGAGATTCGTCCGGTGACGATCACCGGACTATTCTCTTTGATATAATTTCCACTTTCGCTCAAGGTGCGGGCAAACACCAGCAGCTCCATGGCGCCGGTGTCATCCTCCAGGGTAACATAGGCCATAAGAGTGTTGTTTCGCGTGGTTTTGGTCTTATAGCGGGAAATAATACCGGCCACCGTCACCCGCTGCTCGTCCGAAAAGCGGGTGGGCCCTCCCTCCTGCCCAAAGTCAGAGAGGATCGCGCCCACGCTCACCGCCCCGCGGCGGCGTGCTCCCTCCCGGTAGGCATCCATGGGGTGACCGCTGAGATACAGACCGGTGGTCTCTTTTTCCATGGTCATCCGTTCCTGGGGTGAGAACTCCGGCAAATCGGGCAGAGACAAGTCTGCCGCAGCGGAGGGCGTCTCCTCCGCCCCAAATCCGAACAGATCCAGTTGTCCCTCCAGATTGCGCTTGCGGGCAGCAGCGATGCCATCCAGCACCTGTCCGTACACAGCCAGCAGCTGGGAGCGGCGATAACCCATGCTGTCAAAGGCACCGCATTTGATCAGGCTCTCCACCACTCTCCGGTTGAGATCGTGGTCATACATCCGCTGGCAGAAGTCCATGAAATCAGTAAAGCTTCCACCTTTTACCCGCTCGGCCAGCAGGGCATCCACCACTCCCCTGCCTACGCCCTTGACGGCGGCAAGACCGAAACGGATGTTGTCCCCAGATACGGTAAAGGTTGTCCCGGACTCATTCACGTCCGGGGGCAGCAGAGCAATGCCGTTTTCCCTGCATTCGCCGATATACTCGGCCACCTTGTCCTGAGAGTCGAGCACCGAGGTGAGCAACGCGGCCATATATTCCCGGGTGTGATGGCACTTAAACCATGCTGTCTGATAAGCGACCACCGCATAAGAAACCGCGTGCGCCTTATTGAACGCGTAGCTTGCAAAGTCGTAGATCTCGTCATAAATGGATTGGGCAACGCTTTCCTGTATCCCGTGGGCAACGCAGCCGGTGATGTTTCGGGACGGGTCGCCCTTGATAAAGGCCTCCCGCTCCCGCTCAATGTCTTTTACCTTCTTCTTGGACATAGCGCGGCGCACCATGTCAGCCTGTCCCAGAGAGTAGCCGGCCAGGCGCCGGAAAATTTCAATGACCTGCTCCTGGTAGACAATGCAGCCGTAGGTAACGGACAAAATGGGCTCCAGAAGCGGATGTTTGTAGGAGATCAGTTTTGGGTTTTGCGCGCAGGCAATAAAGCGTGGGATCGAGTCCATGGGGCCGGGACGATACAGAGCGATAATGGCGGTGATGTCCTCCACGCTTTTAGGCTTAAGACCCACGCACACACCGGTCATGCCCGCAGATTCCATCTGGAACACGCCACTGGTGCGGCCATCACACAGCATCTTGTAGGTAGCCGCATCGTCGTCCGGAATCTGATCCAGCCGGAACTGAGGCTGCTTTTTGCGCACCATTTCCACTGCGTCGTCTAAAATGGTCAGGTTGCGCAGGCCAAGAAAGTCCATCTTCAAAAGGCCCAGTTCCTCCAGTGTGACCATGGTGTACTGGGTCACCGGCACATCGTCGTTGGTAGCCAGCGGAACATACTCATACACCGGGCGCTTGGTTATGACCACGCCGGCGGCATGGGTGGACGAGTTGCGGGGCATGCCCTCCAGCTTGCGGGCGGTATCCACCAGCTTCTTCACCTTGGGATCGCTCTCATACAGATCGGCAAATGGCTTGGACAGCTGCAGCGCCTTATCCAGCGTCATGTCCAGGGAGAACGGCACCTGTTTTGCGATGTTATCCACTTCGGCATAGGGCAGATTAAGAACCCGTCCCACGTCACGAATGGCGGCCTTCGCCTTTAACGTACCAAAGGTAACGATCTGTGCCACGTGATCCTCGCCGTACTTGTGGGACACATAGTCGATCACGTCCTGCCGGCGGCGGATACAGAAGTCAATATCAATATCGGGCATGGTGACACGCTCAGGATTGAGGAAGCGTTCGAAGTACAGGCTGTATTTGAGCGGGTCAATATCCGTGATATTCAGACAATAGGACACCATGGAGCCGGCGGCCGAGCCGCGGCCGGGGCCAACGGGGATGCCGTGGCTCTTGGCATAACCGATAAAATCAGACACGATGAGGAAGTAGTCCACAAACCCCATCTGTTGGATCACGCCCATCTCGTATTCCAGCTGTTTCCGATTCTCCTGCGTACCGTTGGGATAGCGCCACTCAAACCCTTTTCGGCACAGATGATGGAAATAGGCCGTGGCATCGTCCCAGCCCTCGGGCAGCTTGAATTCGGGCAGGTGGTAATGACCAAACTCAAAGTCCATATCGCAAAGCGCGGCGATTTTTGCGGTGTTCTCGATGGCCTGGGGACAGTGGGGAAACAGCTGGAGCATTTCCTGCTCGCTCTTGACATAAAACTCGTCCGTTTCAAACTTCATGCGGCCGGGGTCATCCACCGTCTTTCCCGTCTGCACACACATGAGAATGTCCTGGGTTTCGGCATCCTCCCGGGTGAGGTAATGGGCGTCGTTGGTAGCGATGATGGGAATGCCCGTCTCCTCATGCAGACGCAGAATGGCCGCGTTTACCTGACCCTGAGCAGGGATGCGGTGGTCCTGCAGTTCCAGATAATAACCATCCTCGCCGAAAATTTCCCGCATCTCCAGCGCATGTCTTTTTGCGCCCTCATAGTCATCGGCCAACAGCCGCCGGGGGATCTCGCCGCCCAGACAGGCCGAGCAGGCGATCAGACCCTCACTGTGGGCGCGCAGCAGCTCCATATCCACCCGGGGCTTGATGTAAAACCCCTCGGTAAAGGCACAGGATACCATGTAGGACAGATTACGGTAGCCCTGTTCGTTCCGGCACAGCAGCACCAGATGGCGCGCTTCGCTGTCCAGCTCATGCACCTTGTCAAAGCGGGTGCGGGGCGCAACATAGACCTCACAGCCGATGATGGGCTTGATTCCCTCGGCCTTACAGGCGCGGTAAAAGTCCACCGCACCGTACATCACACCGTGGTCGGTAATGGCCACGGCAGTCTGCCCCAGCTCCTTGACGCGCTTGACCAGCTGGGAGATGCGGCAGGCACCGTCCAGCAGGGAATACTCTGTATGCAGATGTAAGTGGACAAAGGCCATTGTCCTCACCTGGCTTTCTCTTATTTCTTATTCCAGAACATGATGATGTAGTACGCCGCCCAAATAGCGAAGATGACCACAAACACCGGGTAAAAGTTCTGCCACAGATGGGTCAGCAGCTCCGGCGCGTCCGCGTAGCGCTCCGGGTGGAGCAGCCGGGGCAAAAGTGTGCCCCCGGCAGTAATGGCAGCAGAAACGCCAAGGGCATTTTTCGCCGCCTGAATCAAAAGCGCGATCATATCGTGTCCTCCCTTTCGGTTTTGCATGCTTGCGCTGCCGCCAGTTCCAGAGTATCTCCCGTCAGGCGGTACACGGTCCACTCGTCCATGGGGACGGCATTCATCCGCTTGGTATAGAAATCGATAGACGGGGTGTTCCAATCCAGACAGGTCCACTCCAGCCGTCCGCAGCCCCGTTCCACGGCAATGGCTGCCAACTCGCTCAAAAGTCCCTTTCCATACCCCCTGCCCCGGTACTCCGGCAGGACAAACAGATCCTCCAGATAGATACCGGCCCGACCGAGAAATGTGGAAAAGTTATGGAAGAACAGGGCAAAGCCAACTTCTTTTCCGTTTTCCATAGCAAAGAGTACTTCGGCTCTTCCCTTTTCAAAAATCCACTCCCGCAGCAATTCCGGGGTGGCTACTACCTGCTCCGGCATGTTTTCATAGTCGGCCAGGGCACGGATAAAGCGCAGGATAGTCTGCTCGTCCCCCGGAACGGCAAAACGAACGTTCATTGATGTTTGCGCCTCTTTTCCATAACAGAGTACACGATCTGTGCCAGTCGTGTGATCATATAGCTTATAACTGCCCCGCAAAAATTCAGGATGGAATCATCCACGTCGGCCACACCCAGTCCGGTGCGCCACTGCAGCACTTCTACTCCAACGGCGATTACTGCCGCTAACGGGATAAACAGCCAAAACCGCCGCATAGAGCGGTACAGCACAGGGAGCAGCACACCCAGCGGCATCAAAACCAGTACATTGCCCAGCAGGTTGGACAGGCTGGACAGGCTTCCGGTGCGGCGGTAATGGATCAAAAACCGACGAATTGTATAAAACGGCTCCAGGTTGACCGCGCCGCCCCACCCCCGATCCAGGTGAAACAGCCCGCCAAATAACAGCAGCGCACCGGCGATGAGCACATAGTACACCAGCAGCAGTCCCAGCGCCTGTCGATGATAGCGGCGTTTGGAACTGACCGGCATGGTTCGGGTGCGCAGCAGCACTCCGATCCCCGCCACAGTGACCGAAAGAATTGGGATCAGCAGCTGCACGGAAACGGAAAGGGTGTCGCCCCGCCACAGCCAAAATCCGTTCACAGCCAGCGCCGCGGCATAGCAGCTCAGCCAGATCAAAACACGCTCATCCCTTCTCCTGCCCTGCCAACTCCACCAGCTTGCGCAGACGGTGATTGAAGGCAGATTTTGTTACCGGTGGATCGCATCGCCCGGCCAAAGCAGCCAGCGGCTCCTCCGGGAATTGCACCCGCAGCTGGGCGGCCTCCTTCAGCTTATCCGGCAGAGCGTCCAATTGTCCGGACACTTGCAGTCGCTGAATGGCCTCAATTTGACTTTGCGCCGCGTCCACCACCTTGCCCATGTTGGCCGCGTCACAGTTCACTTGTCGGTTTACGCTGCCTCGAATGGTCTTTTCCAGCTTGGCATTCATAATGTCCATGGCGGCCAGAGGCGCCCCAATGCCGGTGAGCAGATCCTCAATTGCCTCACTGCGCTTGAAGTAGGTGATGTAATTGGCCTTTCGCGTGGCCTGTTTGGGGTCAAAGCCGCACTCCCGCATCAGCGTAAACACTTCCCGGCTGACGTTGTAATGGGAGGTCGCAAACTCCAGATGATAGCTTTTTTCCGGGTCAGTAACCGACCCTCCGGCCAGAAACGCCCCGCGCAGAAAAGCCTGACGACAGCAGGCTTCCTCCAGCACAGCAAAGTTAATGTGGTTGGCTACCGTTCCCCCCCGCTCGATTCCGTACACTTCACGAACGGTGTTCAGCTTCTCTGGATCGGTAATGGACAGCACGCGTTTGCCCGTTTCTCCGGGATTAGGAATCCGGTCAAATTCCACTCGGAATGCCTTTTTGAACAACTGGGGCAACCGGGCCAGAAACGGGTCACACTCGCTGACAATGCGGATCTCCCCGGCAGAAAACAGGTTGCAGAACAGCAGAACGCCGTATGCCTCCGCCTGGGCACAGCATTTGCGCGAGAGCGCGGCTCGGCACAATTCACTTTTTACCTGTGCGGCAAAAGACATTTTTCTCACCTTATTCTTCCACAATATAACGCCGTTCACCCCGGAAAATGCGCACGGCGCGCTGACGGTAAATACTCATGACCGCCTCTGCCAGCCGGGAGGATGAATGACGGGCAAAATCCCCGGTACTTGCGGCTACAGGGCGTTCTACCAGTTCCAGACCAAGCTGTGCAAATCGCTCCCGATCCACGATCAACGGAACGGCATCCTCCCGGCGGTAGCGCTCCACAAGACCGGGACGTAGTGCCTCGCTGTTGGCAAGGCATATATCAACCAGACCCGGCGCTCCGTGAGCCAGAAGTGCCTCCGCATGGTCGGCGGCGGTATATCCCTCCGTCTCCCCGTCCTGGGTCATAATGTTGCACACATATAATTTCAGCGCACGGGATCGGCAGATGGCATCCACCACCCCATCCACCAGCAGATTGGGAATAATGCTGGTGTACAGGCTGCCCGGGCCAAGCAGGATCAGATCTGCCTCTCCAATGGCCTGCAGGGCTGCAGGCAGCGCCTTTGGGTGCTCCGGAATCAGTGCGACACGGGCAATTCGGCAATCCTGCTGTTTCTTAAAGGAAAAAATGCTGGACTCTCCTACCACCCGGCCGCCGTTTTCAAACACCGCCTCCAACTGCACATCTGCACTGGTGACGGGCAGCACCCGACCGGTAATCGCCAATACCTGACTCATTTGCTCCACCGCCTCTTCAAAAGAGCCGGTGATGCCGTTGAGGGCAGCCAGCAGCAGATTACCAAAGGACTGACCGGACAGCGAACCTTCCTTAAACCGGTAGGTCAGCAGCTTTTCCATAATGGGCTCCACATTGGCCAGAGACTCCATGCAATGGCGAATATCACCGGGTGGAGGCATACCAATTTCGCGCCGCAGCATACCCGAACCGCCGCCGTCATCTGCTACAGTAACGATGGCAGTCAGATTTTTTGTATACTGCTTCAATCCGCACAGCATGGTGGAAAGACCGGTACCGCCGCCAATGGCGACGATCTTTGGTCCTGTTTCCCGCATAATCAAATCATTCATAAGGATAGATGTTTTTCAGTTTTCCCCAAAAATACTTCGCAAGTGTTTCTCCGCCTTTATCGGTCAAATGGATCTGGTCTTGCACAAAGGTGTTGTCTTTGGCGATGCGATAATATCCCAGACCCGCTTCCCTCGCACCATTCCAGCACGGGACACCATGCATTGCGCAAATAGTAGCAACTGCATCCTCCCATGCCAATCTGTCTTTCGTCTTTTCACCTTCGGGAGGGAATTTTATCGACGGGTCGTCATGTTGATAGCGGCTTCTCGACGCGATCAGAATCACAAGCATCGCTTTTGTGTTGGAAAGAAGATACTCGATGATTTGATTCAGGTTTCCGCAGAAGGTGTCATCACTTAGATCCGTTACTTCGCCAAGCTCACCCTTCATATCGTTGGGGATTATTTCAACCGTGATCAGATCTGCTTCCGCTTTGCCGTCGTCAAGGGTCATACATCTTGATTTGATGTTATCCTCACCATGGAGTTTGGGAATAATACCGCTTCCGCGTTTGCCGAAATTGTGTTCTTCAAGGCCTGCGTATTGGGCTAAATATTTGGAATAATTCCCGTGACGTATACCATTGATCAACCTATTATCCGTCATAGACGTTCCGTAGCAATACCACTTTTTCCCGTTCCACTGGTTCATACCGATCTTCCTTTCTGTCCTCTTTTTAGTTTCTGGCAATGTCCCTATGATTTTCCGCCACCCCATAGCCCTGCCCGCGCACATGTTCGGCCACATGATGGGCAATGGCCACCGAGCGGTGGTGACCGCCGGTACAGCCAATCGCAACCACCAGCGCGGTCTTGCCCTCCTGCACATAACGGGGCAGCAGGTAGTCCAGCATATCCTCCAGCTTGGTCAGAAATTCCTCCGCTTGACCACCCCGGAACACATACTCCCGCACGCCGTCATCCAATCCGGTCAGGGGGCGCAGCTCGGTCACATAGTAAGGATTGGGCAGAAAACGAACGTCAAACACCAGATCCGCCGCCCGGGGAATCCCATGTTTGAACCCAAAAGAGGTAACACTTACGCGCAGATTTTCCTTTGTCTCCTTCCCGCGCAAAAACAGCCGGTGCAGCTCGTCCCGCAGCTTGGCCGTAGGCAGATCCGAAGTGTCCACAATATGGTCGGCGCGGCGGCGCAATCCATTCAGCAGTTCCCGTTCCCGGGCAATTGCACCTTCCAGATTGCGTTTATCATCCTCCAGCGGATGGCTGCGTCGGCTCTCCTTATAGCGCTTAATAATCACATCGTCCGCCGCGTCCATGAAAAGTATTTGATAGGGACACTTCATGGCAGTAAGCTCGTCCAACGCGTGGAACAGACCATCAAAGTTACCGC
>JAZUOI010000023.1:0-4102 GCA_045604585.1 Lawsonibacter sp.
CCATGCAGAAGTCCTTGCAACCACACAAAAAAAGAAGTATAATATTTTGTTGTTTCCATCCGCTTTTTACAGAAAGGAGCTTACATGAAAAAGCTGTTTCGTTCCCTGACCGCTGTGCTGGTCTGCATCATTTTTGTGCTGCCTGTCCATGCGCTGAGTGTGGAACAGGCCAGGGAGCTTCTGGATACTTATTATATCGACAATCTCCCCCCTGCCGCTTACCAGGCTCAGACGTTGGAGGAGCTGATTGGGGCGCTGAATGACCCGTACACCGTTTATCTGTCTGCCGAAGAATATCAGCGCTTTATGGACAGCATCAACGATGAAAAGACCATCGGCATCGGTGTCTCCATTCAGGAAGATCTCAAGGGTATGCTTATCACCTCCGTGCTGGATGACACCCCCGCCCAGCAGGCTGGTCTGGAACCGGGCGACATTATCACCGCCGCCAACGGGGTAAAGCTGACCTCCTCCGAGGTGGCCACCGCCCAGTTGGGCGGCGAGGAGGGCACCGCCGTAACCATCCGCGTGCTGAAGCAGGACGGCCGCGAGGTGCAACTGGAACTGATCCGCCGCCCCTTCTCTGTGGCGACTACTGTGCGCTCCAGTCTGTCCGAAAACGGCAGCGCCGGTCTAATTCTGTGCACCAGCTTTGGGGATGAGACCCCCAAGCATTTTACCGAAGCCATCACCAAGTATGATGATACGGTCAACACCTGGATCATCGATCTGTCCTCCAACCCGGGCGGCACGTCCAACTCCGGCTCTGCCGCCGCCGGCCGCTTCATCGGTCCGCAGATCACCTACTACCTGCGCGACGGCGAGGACTATTACCGCTACGGCTATACCACCAACATCAACCCCCGTATCACCGAGCATCCCGCCATTCTGCTGACCACGGGCAGCACCGCCAGCAGTGCCGAGCTGTTCAGCGGTGCCATCCGGGACTACGGTGCAGGCATCGCCGTAGGACAGCGCACCTTCGGAAAAGGCATCGCGCAGCAGGCGTTTGATGAAACCGCTTTTCCAGAATTATTTAGCGGTGACGCGCTGAAAATCACTACTTACCGCTTTTTCTCTCCCAACGGAGCCACCAACGACGGCTTGGGCGTTTTCCCCACTCTGTTGATTTCCCACGAAAATATCTACCCCGTTGCCCTGCTGCTCAGCCACGATCTGAACTCCAGCGGTACACAGTTACTGGATCTGGAAATTGCCGGCTGCGCATTTTCCATTGATTTGGAACTGGCCGCTTCCGAGCCCTACCGCTCCGCTTTTACAGAACTGCTGGAAGCTCTCCCCCCCTCTGCCGAACTGTTCTATTATAAAGAGGGGCAGGATTGGCAGGAGCCAACCCCCGCTCAGCTTGCTCAGCAGTTGGGTCTTACGGACTACACCCCGCGCACCTTCTCCGATGTTGCCGACAGTCCGTATCTTCCGTCCATCGACACGCTGGCCGTTTATGGCCTGGTGGGCGGATACGGTGACGGCACATTTCGTCCGGACGCCCCCCTTACCCGGGCAGAATTCTGCGCCATGCTGACCAATCTGTTTGGCCTGGATCTCTCCCCCGTCAACCATTCCGCGTTCTCCGACGTGAGCGCAAAAGACTGGTACGCCCCGGCCGTCCACGCCATGTGTGACAAGGGCTACGTGAACGGCTATGGGGACGGAAGCTTCCGTCCGGAGACCCCCATCACACAGGAGGAAGCGCTGTGCATCCTCGCCAAGGTGACCACCTACCTGAATATGTTCGCCTATAATCTGCAGGCGCAGGGAACGGACGAAGACGCGCTGAATGCTTACGATCATTATAGCGACTGGGCCAGGCCGGCCGCCTGGCTGCTGGATGAATTCCAAGTAAGCCTCTCCGGAGTGCAGCCAAAGGAGACCACTTCCCGGGAACTGGCTGCCGAGCTTATGTTCCGGATCCTCACACAGACCGATATTCTTTGGGATTGACGAATACACTTACAGGAAAGAAGGTTAGACAATCATGACTAAAATCGACATTATTTCCGGCTTTTTGGGCGCAGGAAAGACCACGCTGATCAAGAAGCTGCTTCAGGAGGCCTTTGCGGGCGAAAAGCTGGTGCTGATCGAAAACGAGTTCGGCGAGATCGGCATTGACGGCGGCTTTTTGAAGGAGGCCGGTGTTCAGATCACCGAAATGAATTCCGGCTGCATCTGCTGCTCTCTGGTGGGTGATTTCGGCACCGCGCTGAACGAGGTGCTGGACACCTATTCCCCTGACCGGGTCATTATTGAACCTTCCGGTGTGGGCAAGCTCTCCGACGTGATCGCCGCGGTGGAGCGGGTAAAAGATTCCGGTGCCGCGCTGGAACTGAACAGCTTTGTCACCGTTGTGGACGCCATGAAGTGCAAGATCTACATGAAGAATTTCGGTGAGTTTTTCAACAATCAGGTGGAACACGCCAGCGCCATTCTCCTCTCCCGTACCCAGAACGTGGATGAGACTAAGCTACACGCCGCTGTCCACCTGCTGCGGGAACACAATCCCAATGCTGCTATCCTCACCACCCCCTGGGATCAGCTGACCGGGGCGCAGATCATTGCCGCCATGGAGGGCGGACACGATCTGGCTCATGAGATGATGGACGAGATCGCCCACCATCACCACCACGAACACGACGAGCACTGCGATTGCGGCTGCCATGACCATGAACATCATCACGACCATGACGACCACTGCGACTGCGGCTGCCATGATCATGAGCACCATCACGACCACGGCGAGCACTGCGACTGCGGCTGTCATGACCACGACCATCATCATGAACATCATCACAACCATGACGACCACTGTGACTGCGGCTGCCATGACCATGACCACCATCACGAGGAAGCCACCTGTGACGCATGCATGGTCCACCAGCATCATCACCATGCGGACGAGGTATTTACCTCCTGGGGACGTGAGACCCCTAATAAATACACCCGGGAAGATCTGCAGGACATTCTGTCCGAGCTTGCCATGGGCACTTCCGTGGGTACGGTTCTGCGTGCCAAGGGTATGGTCCCCTGTGCCGACTGCGGTCACTGGCTGCACTTTGATCTGGTGCCCGGCGAGTTTGAAATTCGCGAGGGCGGCGCGGAGTATACCGGCCGTCTGTGCGTGATTGGCTCGGGTCTGGACGAGGATAAGCTGGCAAAGCTGTTTGCCCTGTAAGGAGGCATACCTATGAGCGAAGCATCGGTGGCCATCTATCTGGTCAACGGATTTCTGGACAGCGGCAAGACCACTCTGCTGCGGGATACCATGAACATGGATTACTTCAACGATGGTCAGCGCACCGTTTTGCTGCGGTGTGAGGACGGTGAGTGCGAGTACGATGACGACTTTCTTTCCGCTCACAACACCGTTCTGGTCAGTGTGGAGGACGAGGAACAGCTCAACGCGGAGTTCTTCAGCAAGCTGAAGGGGCTGTATAAGCCGGAGCGGGTGCTTGTGGAGTATAACGGCATGTGGCCCATGGAGACCATTCTCTCCGCCCGCCTTCCCCGGGACTGGGGCATCTTCCAGATCATCACCGTTATTGACGGCACCACCTTTGAGCTGTATCAGAGCAATATGCAGTCCATGATCGTGGACATGGTGTCCGAGGCGGATATGGTCCTGTTTAACCGTTGTACCGCCAATCAGCCTTTGGCCGGTTGGAAGCGCTCCATTCGTGCGGTCAACCGCATGGCGGAGATCGTATTTGAAGATATCAAGGGTGAAGAACTGGAAGTACAGGACATCCTCCCCTATTCTCTGGACGAGCCGACCATTACGCTGGAGGACGCCGACTACGGCATCTGGTATCTGGACATTCAGGAACACCCGGAACGTTATCTAGGCAAAACCATCACCTACAAGGCCCAGGCTATGACCAATCCCAAGCTGCCCAAGGGCACCTTTGTTCCCGGACGCAACGCCATGACCTGGTGCGCCGACGACATCCGTTTCTTCGGCTTTCTGTGCAAGTGGCCGGGGGTGAAGCAGCTGCGCACGGGCGAGTGGGTTTACGTTACCGCGGAAATTCGCTGGGAACACTCCCCCGTATACGAGGATCAGGGCGTGGTGCTCTATGCCAAAACC
>JAZUOI010000024.1:0-2774 GCA_045604585.1 Lawsonibacter sp.
GGTCACAATGTGGTTTTGTCCGACAGGTCGATGGACAGCTGGCAACAATCACGTACATTCGTTTCTTGGAAATAACGATCTTCCAAGGGAATCCAAAGTTGTTCAAACCGGGCCAGACAATCGTCGCCGCCCCGTGCCAGCAGCCGCTTCTTTCGGCTATCCCAGTCGGCGTATGACCAAATGCGCAGCTGGTAAGCGTGGCGCAAATCTTCCCGCAGGCTGTAGCTGCCCTCCACCACCGTCAGCGCTGCGGGGGGAACGGTGCCCGCTGGATCAAAGTCCTGTCGCTGACAGTTCCACGGGCGGTAACGCAGTTCCTCCCCGTCCAGCAGGGGAGTGAGGACTTCTTGAGAAAAACGCTCGTAGTCCACATTGCCACCCGGCTGGGCAAGGCGTTCCGGTGTGCGCTGTTCCGGCCGCAGGAAAAAGTCGTGCATTTGGATAACAGGACAGCCATAAATCTCGTGGAGTGTGCCAGCCAGCGTGGACTTGCCCGAGGCACAGGGGCCGTCAAAGGCCACCCGAAGCCGAGGGGTATCTCTCATGGCACGGTCGATTGCTGCCAAGACCGGAATGATGTTTACATAATATCCGAAGACGATGCGATAGGAGGGGGAGTAGCGGGCGCGAAACGCCTCGCTGTGGCTGACCATAGGGCAGCCCTGTGCGCGATAGGCGGAAAGGTATGCCTCTGCCAGTCCCGGGGGAAAGGGGAGAGAACAAATCAGCTCCAGAGCCTGCTCCAAACCGGAACGGTCAGGGGTAACGTGTTGGGCGGTGAGAACAAACAGTCGTGCTACCGTATCCGGAGAAAGACCCAGCGCCTTGCACCGGCGCAGATTCAGCCGGCACAGCCCACCGCCCAAGGGGATGGACAGGGGAGCGGTATCATCTGCATCTATCTCGTCCCATTCTACCCGCAGCCGCGCGGCGGCTGCTTCTTCGTCCGAAATGAGATGTCCCGGTCCCATGAACCGCTGGTAAAGGAACTTGACCGCGTCTTGTGGGGTCAGTTCTTTGTAGTTGACATAATGCTCATACAAGAGCTGTTGGATGTGATTCATATGTCTGCCTCTGTAACGCGGTTATTTGCCTTGTGCAGGGCAAACACAATGGCGGGAATGGCGGCCAGCTGCAGCACAATGCCGGGAACGGCGTTGGTAAAGGCGCCGGCCACAAAGGCGGCGAGGGGGAAGGCGTCACCGCCCAATGTAATAAGCGCCATCACCACACCCCAAACAATACGCCCGCTCACCATGGCGGAGATCAGTGCAGCATAAATGCCACCCAGGGATTTGGGTAACCGGCGGTACGCAAAGCCGGAAACAAAGCCGTAGGCGGCCAGTTCAAAAGCCATGGCCACAGCGGTGGGGAACATGGGAGGGAATCCGCCGGTGAGCAGAGAACGCATGATGGGGGCGATGATGCCAACCGCAAAACCCCAAGGCGCACCGCACAAAAAGCCGCACAGCAGCACGGGAATGTGCATGGGCAGCAGCATGGCGCCAATTTGGGGGATGTTGCCGGTGAAATAGGGCAGGATGTAGGTCAGCGCCAGGAACAGGGCGGAAAGCACCAGACGTTTCATATGTTTGTCGTTCATACGGGAGCTCCTTTGAATAAAAATACCACGAAGCCGTGGCAGACCCTCGGGGTCGTGTCATACCTTCGTGGTATCATTTTACTATTGCAAAGAAAAGCGGTGCTGACTTCGGTCAGCGATTGAACACAGTATAGCAGAATTTTCCGCCGGGGTCAAGACTCTGTGACCCGCTTGCCGCACATGTGCTCCGGCACCAGCCGCAGCAGGAGGGTCTCGTGGGCAAAGGCGGCAATTTCCCGTTGGATATATTCCTTGTCCTGGGTGAACTTGAGGCTGAGCTTGGTGGTGATGTTCGTGATTTGCTCCAGGTCGTCAATGATCTCCATTCGGCCAAAGAGGATGACACTTCTTACCCGCAGCGCCCACTGAGTCGGCTGTGCCGTGCCCTGGTCATACACGCAGAAACTTACCTTGTCGCACCGCCGCAGCATGTCCAGCCGATGGCCGCCCTTGCCGCAGTGGAAGTAGACACACCCGTCATCCGGATTGTAGAAGTGGTTCATGGGCATCCCGTAGGGGTAGCCGTCCTCTCCCTGTACGGACAGCACGCCCCGGGTCTGGGTGGTGAGCACATGGATGCAGTCATCCATGGACAGCTGCTGGTTTTTGCGTGTCAGTTCCCGAAACATGGTATACCTCCAAATTTACATGGCGGCAAGGAGGGACTCCAACTCCTGCTTGGTGAAGTGGTAAATCTCGTCGCAGAACTGGCACGTGAGATCGGCCTCTCCCTGCTCTTGGATCATGGCGTCCAGCTCCTCCCGACCCATGCTGATCAGCGCCCGTTCCACTCGGTCGCGGGAGCAGTAGCAGCGGTACTCTACCGGGTGGGTGTCCAGGATCTCCAACTCGAAGTCGGACAGGACTTCCCGCAGCAGCCCCGCCGCGTCCAGACCGCCCATCAGCGCCTTGGACACCGAACCGACTCTTCGCACACCGGCCTCGATCTTCTCAATCATATCCATGCTCGCCCCGGGCAGCAGTTGGATCAAATAGCCGCCCGCAGCGGCTACCGACTGGTCGGTGTCCACCAGCACGCCAAGGGCGCAGGCGGTGGGGATCTGCTCGCTTTCCACGAAATACATGGCCAGATCATCGGCGATCTCGCCGGACCACAGGCCGATGGCGCCCACATAGGGTTCCTTCATGCCGATGTCCTTGATGAAGTCGG
>JAZUOI010000025.1:0-4600 GCA_045604585.1 Lawsonibacter sp.
GGGGTGGGACGAATGGCCACTTCGAAGGTAATGGGCATGCCGTTGGTAATGCCGCCGTTCACGCCTCCGGCGTGATTGGTACGGGGTTTGACCTGACCATCGTCCATGTAAAAAGGATCATTGGCCTGACTTCCGCGCATGTGTGCAAAGCCAAACCCGGCACCGAAAGCAACGGCTTTGACTGCGGGAACTGCAAACAGATGCTGGGAGAAGATACCCTCCACGTTGCAGCCAAAGTCAGGAGAGCCGAAACCGGCAGGCAGGCCGGTCACGGTACAGGCAATGGATCCGCCCACAGAGTCACCGTCTGCCTTGGCGGCCAGCACAATTTCTTCCACCTGCTCGGCGGTGGGATTTTCCACACCTTCCAGCATGGAAATGTGGGAGGTTACTTCAGCGCCGCAGGATGCCTTCAAAACCAGTTTGGCGATGGCTCCCGCGAAGACCAGCGGTGCGGTCAAACGGCCGGAGAAGTGACCGCCGCCGCGGTAGTCATTGCAACCCTCATAGCGGATGCTGCCGGCATAATCGCCGTGGCTGGGACGGGGGCAGACTTTCAATTGGCTGTAATCCTTGGAACGGGCATCGGTATTGTGGATAATGGCACACAGAGGCGTGCCGGTGGTCTTACCTTCGAACACGCCGGAGAGAATCTCCGGAATGTCGGCTTCGCTGCGGGCGGTAGACAGAGCGTTGTGTCCCGGACGGCGGCGGGCCATTTCGGAGAGGATAAAATCCATATCAATTTCCAGACCGGAAGGAACTCCGGTCAGAGTCACGCCGATAGCAGGACCGTGAGATTCGCCGAAAATAGTGTATTTCATTGGACAACCTCCTCAATCTGACCTCCAAGGTCGACGTAGTCTTCCCAGAAGTTGGGGTAGGATTTTTCCACGCACTGAGCACCCGACAGAGTGATGGGGGCAGAGCATCGAGTGGCGGCCATGGCGGCCATCATGGCGATGCGATGGTCGTTATGGCAATCCACAGTGACAGCGCCAATCAGGTTGTCCACACCGTGAATGGTCAGGCTGTCGGGATATTCTTCAATTTTCGCACCCAAAGCGTTGAGCACCTCGGTCACTGCGGCCAGACGGTCGCTCTCTTTGATGCGAAGTCGCGCGGCGTTGACGATTTGGGTGGTGCCGCAGCGCACGGCGGCGAGGACCGCCAGCGGGGGCACCAGGTCGGGGCACTGAGAGACATCCAGCTCCACATCGCCGTCATGGGTAAGTTTTTCATAGTAGGGGACGATGCGTATATCACCCTGGACAGACTGATCATTCATGCCCTGAATATCCAGTTCGCTGCCCAGACCAAGGGCCGCATAGAAGAAGCCGGCCTGTGACCAGTCGGCCTCGATAGCCAAAGCAGTGGGTTTGTACGTTTGGGCGCCGGGGATCAACCAGCCGTCGGTAGTTGCCTCAACGCGAACACCAAAGTGCCGCATGACGGAAACCGTCATGTCTACATAATCACGGGACTCCAGATTGGTGGTCAGAATGATGCGTGAACTGCCGCCGCTCAACAGGGGCAGAGCGTAAAGCAGACCGGTAACAAACTGGGAGGAAACGTCGCCGGGCAGCCAGTAATCGCCGGGAATCAAAGTTCCTTTTACCGTTAGAATGTTGTCCTTCTGCTCATAAAAAATGTCCATTTCGTCAAACAAATCGAAGTAGGGCTTCTGAGGACGCTCCATCAAGCGACCCTGGCCGGTAAACCGCCCGCCACCGCGCAGAGCAAGTGCTACGGGGATCAGGAAACGAAGGGTGGAGCCGGACTCACCGCAATCCAACAGGGGAAGCTCCTCCTGTGAATTTGCCAATGCATCCAGGCAGCGACGGGTGGCGATAATGTCTTTGGAGTCAGCCAGATTGGTCAGCTCGCTGTTCCCCCCGGCCAAAGCTGCGGCAATCAAAGCGCGGTGAGTGTAGGATTTGGAAGGCGGAGGTGTAATGGTGCCACGGAGCTTTGAGGGGGTCAGTCTTAAATTCATAGCAGTTCCAGCACCTCCGTCTTGGGTATTTTATGGGCAATGGCATTGCCAATGGATTTTAACAAGATAAGTGAGATGTTTTCGCCGGTTCCCTTTTTGTCCAGACCAATGGCATCGGCATATTGTTCATGGGTACAGTCAATGGCAACGGGAAGAGCAAACTGCGCCAGCAAAGCTGCAATGCGCTGTGCAGTGCCGTCGGGAGAGAAGCCGAACGTGAGCCCCAGTTCAGCGGCCTTGACCATACCGGCGGCCACGGCCTGACCGTGGGTCCAGATTTCATAATTCCCGGCCAGTTCGTAGGCGTGCCCCAACGTGTGTCCAAAGTTCAGCAGCATACGCACGCCGGTGTCGCGCTCGTCTTCCACCACAACTTCTCGTTTTAAATTGCAGCAAGTATACAAAACGTGTTCGATTTCCTTCATGATTTCCTGACGGGAGGGGTGCTGTTCCAAAAAGGCGAAGAACTCTGCGTCTCGGATGCAGCCATACTTGATGACTTCGGCCATGCCATCGGAGAAGGTTTTGTCATCCAACGTGTCCAGTACGTCGGGGTCCATGAGAACCAGTTTGGGCTGCCAGAAAGCGCCGGCCAGATTTTTGCCGGCCTGCAGGTCGATGGCCACCTTGCCACCCACAGAGGAATCTACCTGAGCCAGCAGAGTGGTGGGAATTTGAACGAAGTCTACGCCGCGCAGGGCGGTGGCGGCTGCAAAGCCCGCCAAATCACCGATGACGCCGCCGCCCAGAGCAACGACCGCATCGGTACGGGTCAGGCCAAAGGTCATGAAAGTTTCCCACAGAGAGGATAGATTGTCCACGCACTTGGTGTGTTCGCCGGCGGGAAGGGTGGTCACTTGAACGGCAAATCCGGCCGCTTCCAGGCTGCCTTTGACCTTATCAGCGTACAGAGGGCCCACATTGGTATCCGTGACAACGGCCAGTTTGCGGGCCTTGGGCAGTACGGCTTTGCACAGTTCACCTGCACGCTCCAGCAGGCCACGTTCAATTAGAATATCGTAATCCCGGCCCGGCAGGGCCACGGTCAGGGTTTTCATGGGAGGGTCATCCTTTCGGTGGGTGTCGTAAGAAAATTACACGCTGAGAACCTTATTCATCATCTCGGCCAGTTTGGTGACCTTGCCCATCAGAGTTTCAAAGTGATGGGGAGTCAGGGACTGCTGGCCGTCACACTTGGCGTGGGGAGGATCGTTGTGGACCTCGATGATCAGACCATCACAACCTGCAGCCACGCCGGCCATGGCCAGGGGATCCACCAGCCAGTAGTAGCCGCCGGAGTGAGAGGGATCCACGACAATGGGCAGATGGCCCATGCGCTTGATGGCGGGGATCGCGGAAACGTCCAAAGTATCTCGAGTATAGGTTTCGAACGTGCGGATGCCGCGTTCACAAAGAATGACGTTTTCGTTGCCTTCGCTCATAATGTATTCAGCAGACATGATCCACTCTTCATAGCTGTTGGACAGGCCGCGCTTGAGCAGGACGGGCTTGGACATCTTGCCGACTTCCTTCAGCAGATCGAAGTTCTGCATGTTTCGGGCACCAACCTGAACCACGTCCACTTTCTCTTCAAAGACGTCGCAGAAGCGAGCGGCCATAATTTCCGTCACGATGGGCAAGCCGGTTTCGGCCTTGGCTTCCAGCAGCAGATCCAGGCCTTCCAGACCCATGCCCTGGAAGGAATAGGGGGAAGTGCGGGGCTTGAAGGCGCCGCCGCGCAGCATGGAGGCACCGGAGGCCTGAACAGCCTTAGCTACTTCGATGATTTGATTTTCACTCTCCACAGAGCAGGGGCCGGCGATCACGGAGAAGTTGCCGCCGCCGATTTTGGCGCTGCCGACAGAAACGACAGTGTCATCGGGATGGAACTTACGGTTAGCCTTTTTGTAGGGTTCCTGAACACGCATGACACGCTCTACATGTTCGTTGATAGAAATTTTGTCCATGTCCACGGCGGTGGTGTCACCCACCAGACCAAGGATCGTGCAGCCGACACCATCGGTAACGCCGACGGTCAGGCCCTGAAGCTGGAACTGAGCGACCAATTTATCAATTTCGCGCTGATGCGTACCGGGTTTCATAACGACTACCATAATAAAACTTCCTTTCTAAATGGCGGGGCGGGGCCCCGTGTAAAAATAAACTTCATGTACATGTAGTACACAATAAAAATACGCAGAAGTTGACCGTGCATGAAGTTTGTGCGCATGCAGACCGCCCCGGTCTGCGCGCTCAAAATTTTACGCAGTGCCGTCAAAGACGGCGCTTATCCTTTTTGCTATGTTTTACATAGCAAAAAGGACCCATTGATGATGAACATCAATGAGCCCCAAAAATTACAGGTGTGTGGGCCCGGCACGGGCCGGGCAAAGCTCATTCGTTCATCCTTTTTTCTGTACGCCAAAATAGCCGGTGCCCATAAATCGAGCCCAGCCAAAGGTAAAGAAAAAGGATGCAGTTGTGAGAGCAGAACGGTTCATAAAAGTACCTCTCACGGAATGATATAGGTCATTATAATCCTTGACATTAAAAAATGCAACTATAAATTTAACGAATTAAAGTGAAAAGGTGCATTTCCTTTTG
>JAZUOI010000026.1:0-4753 GCA_045604585.1 Lawsonibacter sp.
CTGTCCGTACAATCTGGGGCAGTCCATTGAACACCGGGTGTTTTTATATCCGTTTCAGTTGGCAGATCGCAGCCGCGTTATCTATGGTGATGACAGCATAGCTGCCGCTGTCCCGGATGCTGCCGGGGTTGACCACCCACAGGCCATCCTCTTCCTGCGTGCAGCAGGGGACATGGGTGTGACCAAACAGGAGCACATGTGCCTTGCAGGCGCGGGCGGCCTGTATGGCGGCGGCATAGCCCTGTTTCACATTCCAGTTGTGACCGTGGGCCATGAGAATGGAAACACAGCCATAGGTCAACTGTTTGACGGAAGGGGAAACAAAATTAAAATCGCAGTTGCCCGGAACACCGGTTACCGCCAGCATGGGAAACTCCTGCGCCAGCAACTTTGCATCCTCCTCCAGATCACCCAGATGGAGTACGTAATCCGGCTGCTCCAGCTCCACAGCGTCACGCATTCCCCGCAGAGAACGGTGAGAATCGGAAAATATGACCAGCTTCATAAGGTAACCTCCCGCCTTAAAGGGCATATACTGGTTCAGACAGGGAAAAAACAAAGGGAAATTCATGATACACAAAAGAAGAAAATTTGTCAATCAGAAGATGGAGTGAGGGTGCATATGAACAGGAATAAAGGCGATCGGCTGGGAGAGATGGCAAAACAGATGCAGGGAAGTGCGGCGGTGCGCAAGCTGTTGGCCAGTGAGGATACCAAGCGCATGATCCAGCTGCTGGAGCAGCAGGGTGGGGTGCAGGAGGCAGCGCGCTCCGCTGCCGGGGGCGATCCAACCCGCATCATGGAGATGATGAATACGCTGATGAGCAGTCAAGAGGGCGCGCAGCTGGTGGAACGTATTAAAGGACAGGCGGAACAAACCGGTCTGTAAGTAAAAAAGGGAGGAGTGGGCCGCGGTGAATGAATTTGAGGATAAGCTTGGGGCGATCCTTTCAGACCGGAATGCCATGGACCAAATCATGGCGCTGGCCCGCTCTTTCTCCGAGCCAAAGCCGGAGGAGACGGCCGAAACACAAGAGGAGACCGGTTTTTTCCCGGAGCAGGGGGAGGGGGTGTCGCAACTGCTGTCCGGCATGGATCCGGCACTGATGCAGATGGGAATTCAGCTTCTGCAGGAGTATAACCGCCCCAATGAGCGCAGCGCGGCGCTTTTGGCGGCACTGACGCCCTACGTGCGTCCGGAACGCAGGGAGAGCTTGCGGCGTGCTGCCCGTGTGGCGCGGCTGAGCCGTGTGGCGCGGTTTTTGCTGGATATGCGCAGAGACAGAGGGGGCGGAGTGGATGTATAACCGATACATACCAAATGATATTCCCTTCACCCGGGTAGAGCCGCCCGGTCACGGCACGTCCGGCGGAAAAAAAGAGGATGCCGGTACATTGACCGGCATCCTTCGTCTGTTCGGAATAGAGCAAATCGACAGCGGAGACGTGCTTCTGCTGTTGATCCTGCTGTTTCTCGCTCGGGAAGGGGATGATCTGGAGGTGCTTATTACCCTTGGACTTGCCTTGCTTATGGGGGTGGGCAAGAAGGACGATCAGATGGAATGAAGCACCGTGCCGTCCGGCAGACGGAAGCTGGCGCTGGCTGGACAAGGCGTTTGGATGGCGGAGGAGGCATTGACCGAATAAACGACCTGCTCTGCTTTCCACGTCTGGGCGGCCACCAACAGGCCGCTGTCCACGCCGATCCAGTAGCGCTCGATATACTCGCCGCCCAGCGTTTCCACGAAGATGCAGGGGTGACCCTCGTAATCCACATAGCCGGCGTCACAAATGTCCTCTTGGTCCAAGGCAAGCACATCTTCATAGGTGGGAATGCGCTGGGCAAGATCTTCGGACAAGCTGTTCTCCGGTGCGGTCAGGACGGTGGAGCTGTTACCGTACCAGTAGTAAAGGATGCCTTCCGGGGTGCGGATGGAGTTGCGCACCTGTCCGGTGGGCAACAAGGTGCGTACATGAGTATAGCCGTCGTCCGTCCACGTCTGAACCGTAGTGATACCCGAACCACCATCCCAGAAGGTCTGGACGGATAGCTGACGGTAATAGCTGCTGGAACGGTCCAGTGTAGCGATGACCGCCTGTACCGTCTCAGGTGTTACATCAAGAAGCTGGGTGTCAACGTTGGAACCGGGGGGAGGCGTGGGGGTCTGTGTCCCGGGGGCAGGCAGCACAATGTGAGGAGCACGTACGGACAGAAGGCTGAACGCAAAACTGCCAAACACGGCAAACACCACCACCAGAGCAATGGCAACAGCAAGCCGGGCTCGTTTTTGGGAGTCCATATATGCACCTCCTTGTTATCGGGATGAATGAAGTCAGGGATCAAATTCTTCCGGAGCGGTTTCGCTGCGGCCAAAGTGCCAGAGAATGGCATCCACGATGCGGCGGCAGGCCTGTCCATCACCGTAAGGATTGACAGCGTGGGCCATTCGGTCGTAGGCGGCGGAGTCGGACAGCAGGGTGGAGGCCATGGAGAAAATATCCTCCTCCTCCACGCCGGCCAGAAGTACCGTTCCGGCAGCCACAGCCTCCGGGCGCTCGGTCTCTTTACGCAGCACCAGAACCGGCTTGCCAAGAGCAGGTGCCTCCTCCTGAAGACCGCCGGAGTCGGTCATGACCAGATGGCAGCGGGCCATCAGATTGTGCATTTCGTCCACAGACAGCGGATCGATAAGGTGGATGCGCTCATGTCCATCCAGGTGGCTGTGTGCCGCCTCCTGCACCACAGGGGACAGGTGGACGGGATAAACCAGTTCCACATCCGGGAACGCATCGGCCACCCGGCGCAGGGCGGTCATGATGTTGACCATGGGCTGGCCGTAATTCTCCCGACGATGACAGGTGACCAGGATGACCTTACGGTTGGCGTAGTCCAGCTGATTGAGAATTTCCGTGGAAAAGTGGTAGTCCTGCTTCACCGTGGTCTGCAGGGCGTCAATGACGGTGTTGCCCGTAAGGAACACGCCCTTGGTGATCGCCTCCTTGGACAGGTTGTCCCGATTTGCCACCGTGGGGCAGAAGTGCATGTCAGCAATGCAGCCTACCATCTTGCGGTTCATTTCTTCCGGGAAGGGAGACCACTTGTCATAGGTGCGCAGACCTGCTTCCACGTGTCCCACAGGGATTTGGTGATAGAAGGCAGCCAGTGCGCCGGCAAAGGTGGTGGAGGTGTCGCCGTGAACCAGAATCAGGTCAGGTTTAACCTGCGCCAGTACATCATCCATACCGGTCAGACATTTGGAGGTGATGGTGGACAGGGTCTGGCGGGGCTGCATGATGTTCAGATCGTAGTCGGGCTTACGGCCGAAAATCTCCAGTACGCTGTCCAGCATTTCACAGTGCTGGGCAGTGACACAGCACAGGCTGTTGATGCCGGGACGGTTATCAAGCTCTTGCACCAGGGGACACATTTTAATGGCTTCGGGTCGGGTGCCGAAGATAGTCATTACAGTCAAAGGCTTCATTTGTTGGAACGATCCTCCTCTCCAAAAAACGGCTCGTTGTCACCGGGGGCAGTGTGGTGATCGGGATGGAAATGATTGTGCTGATTGTTGAGGAACAGCCGGGCGGCCAGCGCGCCGGCGGCGCACAGCGCCAGCAGCAGCAGCATAGCCTTGACCTCACCGTTGGTGGTCAATACCACAGCGGACAGACCCAGAATGGCACTGATGACGTACAGAACGGCCACCGCCTGTTTCTGAGAAAAGCCCATGTCGATGAGCTTGTGGTGTACGTGGCTGCGATCGGGCGCCATGGGGGACTGTCCGTGGGACACCCGGCGCACAATGGCCGAGCAGGTGTCGAAGATGGGCAAGCCCAACATGAGGAAGGGAACGGCGAAGGAAATGATGTTGTACAGCTTGAACAGGCCGTTGATGGAGGCTACCGCCATCACAAAGCCTAAGAAGGTGGAGCCGGTGTCGCCCATGAATATCTTGGCCGGATTGAGGTTGTACGGCAGAAAGCCGATGCAAGCGCCCGCCAGCGCGGCCATGAGGATGGCCACATCCGGCTCGGCCAGACACAGGGCAATGACCAGCATGGTCAGCGAGCTGATGGTGGACACGCCACAGGCCAGACCGTCCAGACCGTCGATAAGGTTGACGGCATTGGTGATGGCTACGATCCAGATTACGGATACGGGGATGGACAGCCAACCCAGATCCCAGATGGGATTGCTGGAGAAAATGTTGGGGTTGGACATGACGGTGATCTCGTTGCCCATAAGCACGGCTATCAGCGCCGCGAGAATCTGGACAAGGAACTTCAATTTGGCGCCAAGAGCATAGATGTCGTCAAAGATGCCAAGCACAACAATAATTACCGCGCCCAACAGCAAGCCGCGCAGAGGTTCGCTCAAAGGCAGGAAAATGAGCACACTGAGGATAAAGCCCAAGAAAATAGCAAGACCACCCATGCGTGGGATGGGGTGCTTATGCATACGGCGGTTGTCCTTGGGCACATCAACTGCACCCATCTTATAGGCAAGGCTTTTAACCACCGGGGTGGAGATATAGGCAATCAGAAGGGCCACCGCCAAAGCGGCCACCACCTGACCGATCACTTGCAGTTGAATATGCATCGCGTTCTCCTTTGTATTTCTCCGTCAGCGAGCGACGAATCCGATTTTCTTATATACCTTGCGCAGGGTCTTGTTGGCTACGTAAGAAGCCTTTTCCGCGCCGGACTTGTATACGCTTTCCAGATAGGCCTTGTCCGTGAGGATACGGGTAGC
>JAZUOI010000027.1:0-8800 GCA_045604585.1 Lawsonibacter sp.
GGGTGCCCCGTGCGAGGAGCAGCTCGGCAGGGCAGTGGGTGTGGGTGGGGAGGGGGGGCAGGGGGGGGACACCTTTTTTCATCTCATCCACCAGCCAGAGAATGTCGTCCAGACGGAAGGTGGGCTCGCCGAAGCCGCAGAATACGATCTCGGGGTAGGAGGTCAGATCCCGCTTCAGCAGATCCGCCAGTGCCTCCTGACGGGTGGGCTCGTGCTCAAGCCACAGGTCATCTGCGTAAATGCTGCCCTTGTGGCCGTTGTTGCGCAGGCAGAACACGCAGGCGCAGTCGCACCGGTTGGTCAGGTTCACGTACAGGGAACCTTCGTATTCATAGGAAATGGTCTGCATGGTGTTACACTCCTATACGGAAAAATTGCTTGCCGTTTTCGCAGGTGATGCGCAGAACTTCTTCTGCGGTCACATCGCCCTTGCACTCGGCTACTTTGGCGGCCATGTAGGGGATCAGGGAGGAGTCGCACCGCTTGCCCCGGAAGGGTTCGGGAGCCATGTAGGGGGCATCGGTCTCCAGCATCAGCCGGTCCAGCGGCAGCCATTTCAGGATCTCGGGCGCGCGGCGGGCGTTGTGAAATGTGATATTGCCGGTGAAGGAGAGCATCCAGCCCTTGTCCACCAGAACTTTTGCGTCTTCCAGACTGCCTGCGTAGCAATGGAACACTCCGCGGGCATTGGGGTGAGCGCGCACGATGTCCAGACAGTCCTTGTGGGCATCCCGGTCATGGACAATGGCGGGCAGATCCAGTTCTTCGCTCAGAGAAAGCTGAGCATCAAACATTTCACGGGAGAAGGCGCGCTCCTCCTTTTCTTTGACCCAGTAGTAGTCCAGACCGATCTCGCCTACGGCCACCACCTTAGGGGCGGTGCAGAGTTCCTTGATGTTGTCCACGTGGGACAGAGAAATGCCCTGCAGGTTTTCCGGATGGAAACCGGCGGCGGCGTAAATGTAATCATACTTTGCCGCAAGGTCAATGCAGGCGCGGGAGGACTCCAGATCGCAGCCGGGGCAAACGATCAGTTCCACTCCCTTGGCAGGGAGGGAGGAAAGAAGCTCATCCCGGTCAGGATCAAAGGCATCGTCGTAATAGTGAGCGTGTGTGTCGAAAATATTCATATCAGCCCAGCTTTGCACCGGCGGGGATGGCGTCGTCCAGCATCAGCAGGTTCAGGCGCTCCTCACCGTCCACCTTGTGCACGGCGGAGATCAGCATACCGCAGGAATCCAGTCCCATCATCTTGCGGGGAGGCAGGTTGACGATGGCCACCAGAGTCTTGCCTACCAGATCTTCGGGCTTGTAGAACATGGCGATACCGGACAGAATCTGGCGGTCGGTGCCGGAGCCGTCATCCAGAGTGAACTGGAGCAGCTTCTTGGACTTCTTCACAGCTTCGCAGGCCTTGACCTTCACCACGCGGAAATCGGACTTGCAGAAGGTTTCGAAGTCCACGCTCTCCTCGGCGTAGGGCTCCAGCTCCACGGCGGGCTGCGCGGGAGCCATAGCAGCCTGACGGGCCTGCTCCAGCTCGGCCAGAGCCTTGTCCATGTCGATGCGGGGGAACAGGTTTTCACCCTTGGTGACGGAAACGGTGGAACTCAGGCTGCCCCATACGGCGGCGGAGGCCCAGGTGCGGCAACCTTCGCAGGCGCCCAGCTAGTCAAACAGTTTGGTCATGCTTTCGGGCATGAAGGGGGTCAGCAGCACGCCGCAGATGCGGGTGGTTTCCAGCAGGTTGTACAGCACGGTGGCCAGACGGTCGCCGTTTGCATCCATATCCTTGGCAAGAGCCCAGGGCATGGTTTCGTCAATATACTTGTTGGCGCGGGCAATAACCTTGAACACTTCGCTCAAAGCGTTCTGGAAAGCGAATTTCTCCATCTGCTCCTCGTAACGATCACGCAGGGCGGAGACCATGGAGATCAGTTCCTCGTCCAGAGTATCGGCGCAGCGGCCGGCGGGCAGGGTGCCGCCGAAGTACTTACCGGCCATGGCGGTAGTACGGGAGAGCAGGTTGCCCAAATCATTGGCCAGATCCACGTTGATGGTCTGGATCAGAGCCTCGTTGGAGAAGTTGCCGTCGGAGCCGAAGGGGAAGGTGCGCAGCAGGAAGAAGCGCAGGGCGTCCACGCCGAACTTCTCGGCCAGAACATAGGGATCCACCACGTTGCCCTTGGACTTGGACATCTTGCCGCCGTCCAGCAGCAGCCAGCCGTGACCGAACACCTTCTTGGGCAGAGGCATCTCCATGCTCATGAGCATGGCAGGCCAGATGATGGAGTGGAAGCGGACGATCTCCTTGCCTACGAAGTGCACGTCGGCGGGCCAGAACTTATCGTAGTCGTCGTACTTGTCATTGAGCAGACCCAGAGCAGTGGTGTAGTTGAACAGAGCGTCCACCCATACGTAGACCACGTGACCGGGGTCAAAGTCCACCGGCACGCCCCAGGTGAAGCTGGTACGGGAGACGCACAGATCCTCCAGACCCGGCTTGATGAAGTTGTTCACCATCTCGTTGACCCGGGAGCGGGGCTCCAGAAAGTCGGTGTTTTCCAGCAGATCCTGTACTTTCTGAGCGTACTTGGACAGCTTGAAGAAGTAGGCCTCCTCCTGAGCGTCCTCCACCGGGCGGCCGCAGTCGGGGCACTTGCCGTCCACCAGCTGACTCTCGGTCCAGAAGGACTCACAGGGTTTACAGTATTTTCCGGTGTATGCGCCCTTGTAAATGTCGCCCTTCTCGTACATCTTCTTGAAAATCTTCTGGATGGCGGCAACATGGTAGTCGTCGGTGGTGCGGATGAAGCGGTCATTGGAGATGTTCATCAGCTTCCACAGATCCAGAATGCCCCGTTCGCCCTGCACGATGTTGTCCACAAACTGCTGGGGGGTGACACCGGCGTCCTTGGCCTTGTCTTCGATCTTCTGGCCGTGCTCGTCGGTGCCGGTGAGGAACATGACCTCGCAGCCGGTCAGTCGCTTGTACCGAGCCATGGCGTCCGTGGCCACGGTGCAGTAGGTGTGACCGATATGCAGCTTGTCGCTGGGGTAATAGATGGGTGTAGTAATATAGAATTTCTTATTCTCCATGGTGAGTGACCTCCCAATATTCTCTTATTCGTTGATATCCGTCTGCTCGTTTTCCTCTGCCCCCCGGGGCATTCGTTCGGGACGGGGAGCACCGAAGGCGGCGCGCAGCAGCATCCGGCTCTGGGTTGTGAGCAGCAGCATGGCGGACAGGCTGACCAGTGTGAAGGGGAGGGACAGGCCGTCGGCCAGAGAAATGCCGGTCAGGGGGACGGACAGCAGGCACAGGGCACACGTCCGGACAGCACTGCCTCTTCCCATGGACAGGGTGATCAAGTGGTACACCGCCAGTACAATACAAACCCCGGCCAGCATCTGCCACATAAACAGCGCGGTGATGGGCTGACGGGCGTGCTGCTGATAGGAGGAGACCAGCCACACCAACAGTGCAACGCAAACGGTCATTAAAAGCAGGGGCAGTTGTGCTGTGCTGCGACCACGATAGACAGCAGCTGCGTACACCAGCATCGCCGCACCGCCGGCCAGACAGCATACACAGGTCAGGGTGGACAGCGTGTTCGGACGGTAGGTATCCTGCGCCATCCAAAGACCCAGCCCGCCCGCGGCCATGAGCACAAAGCCGGCACAGGTGGTGACCATCACGCTGACAGTGGACGGGTCATAAAACCAGTGTTCCGGGCGGTTCTTGTCCATGCCCCGGCACAGCCAGAATATCACCGCGGCCACGGCCACGGCCAGAATCCACAGCAGCCCTGTGGCAGGGCAGGGGTAGGCCATGCGGCGGCTGACCGGGTCATAGGACACAGCCAGCTCCCAAGCGCGCAGGGCAAAGCCGCCCGCGGCGGCCAGCCACGCCAGCGCGGGCAGCATCCATTCCTTTTTCATAGCAAGCCTCCTTGCCATTGTTCGTATCCAAGAATTATATACCAATTCTCCCCAAAATGCAACGGGTACACACGCATTTGCGGGTGTCACTCCAAAGAAAAACGGCTTCGCCGAAGCGAACCCGTTTTGTTTCCTGGGAATTACTCCTGGGAAATGGCGCCCATGGGGCAGGTGTCAGCGCAGCTGCCGCAATCCAGGCAGGCGTTGGCGTCGATCTCGTACTGAGAAGCGCCCTGAGCGATGGCACCGACGGGGCAGGCATCCGCGCAGGCACCGCAGCTGACGCAAGCGTCACTGATCTTGTAAGCCATAGTATGTACACCTCCATTAAAATGTACCCTTATTCTATCACATCTTTTGAAAAATGCAATGCCTTTTTGGATATAACTTTTTTCTCGTGGTACGTGGCACTCTGTTGTCCGGTATTCCTGCGTTTGTTGTGTGAGTAGTGAAAAAGATGGGCATAGTTGCATTGAAGACGATACGTGAGGTGTTACCATGACTGAAAGCCAATTTACCTCCTGCTCTCTGAGTGTGCTGCGCTATGCCCAGCACGGCGCGGCGGAGCTGGGACACAGTTATGTAGGCAGCGAACACCTGCTGCTGGGTCTTTCTGCCCAGTCGGAGACCACCGCCGGTCAGCTTTTGTGCGCCCAGGGGCTGACCTGCGCCGTGCTGAAGCAGGCATTGGTGGGCTGCTTTGGCAGGGGGCGTTCCGGCAGCCTGCCCGCCCAGGGGCTGACGCCCCATTGCAGCCAGATCATTCGGCTGGCCGCCGCCCAGGCGGTTCAGACCGGAAACAGTGCCATCACCCCCGAACAGCTTCTGCTGGCCGTCGCTCAGCAGAGCAGCGGAGGTGCTGCCCGGGTACTCACCAGCCGGGGCATTGATCTGCCTGTGTTTTATCAGCAGGTGTGTGCCGCCATGGGGTCGGGTGAGCCGCCCCTGATCCGTCGCAGCCGGGAGCCGGAGCGTGCTACCTATCCCGATACCAGACTGCTGGATCAATGCTCCCGGGATTTGACCCGACTGGCCGGCCAGAGCCGGTTGGATCCGGTGATCGGCAGGGAGGAGGAGCTGGAGCGGGTGATCCGCATCCTGTCCCGGCGCACCAAAAATAATCCCGCCCTCATCGGTGACCCCGGTGTGGGCAAGACTGCGCTGGCGGAGGCGTTGGCGCTGGCCATCACCCGGGGCAGTGTGCCCGAGCACCTGCGCAAAAAACGGGTGTGCGCGCTGGATCTGTCTGCCATGGTGGCGGGGACGAAATACCGGGGTGAGTTTGAGGAAAAACTGCGCAAGGTGCTGGACGAGGTGAAGCGGGCGGGTAACGTGATCCTCTTTCTGGACGAGCTGCACACCATTGTAGGCGCGGGCAGCGCCGAAGGCGCTATCGACGCGGCCAACATTCTAAAACCTGCCTTGGGGCGTGGGGAGTTGCAGGTGGTCGGTGCCACCACCCAGGAGGAGTACCGCCGCTATATTGAAAAGGACGCCGCGTTGGAGCGCCGCTTTCAGCCTGTTCCTGTGTCCGAGCCGGATCGGGACACCGCCCTTGCCATCCTCCGGGGGCTGAAGCCCCGGTATGAGCGCCACCACCGGCTGTCCATCTCCGATGAGGCGGTGACGGCGGCGGTGGAGCTGTCCATGCGCTATTTGCCCCAGCGTTTTCTGCCCGACAAGGCCATTGACCTGATGGATGAGGCCGCCGCCCGGGTGCGGCTGGATCGGGGGGCGCTGCCTAAGCACCTGCAGACGCTGGAACGCCGGGCGGAGGATGCCGCCCAGGAAAAGGCGGCTGCTCTTCAGCGGCAGGATTATGAGCGGGCGGCTATGCTTCGGGACGCGGAGCAGGACTTTCGCCGGGAACTGGAAGAAAAGATCCGTCAGTGGCACGACAGCAAACCGACCCGGCAGGTGACCGCTCAGGACATCCGCGCGGTGCTTACCAGCTGGACCGGTATCCCGTTGACTGAGCTGACCTGCGCCGAGCAGCAGCGGTTGGCCGGACTGGAGCAAGCGCTGCACCGCTCCCTGGCCGGACAGGACGGGGCGGTAAAGGCGGTGGCTCGCGCCATTCGACGGGGCAGACTTGGGCTGAACGATCCCTCCCGTCCGGTGGGTTGTTTCCTGTTTCTCGGCCCCAGCGGTGTGGGCAAGACCCAGCTGTGCCGGGCGCTGGCGGGAGCGCTGTTTGGCAGCGAGGATGCGTTGATCCGCTTTGATATGTCGGAGTATATGGAGGCGCATACCGTGTCCCGGCTCATCGGCTCGCCCCCGGGCTATGTGGGGCATGAGCAGGGGGGACAGCTGACGGAGCGGGTGCGCCGCGCTCCTTGGTCGGTGGTGCTGCTGGACGAGATCGAAAAGGCCCATCCCGACGTATGGAGCCTGCTGCTGCAGATCATGGACGAAGGAACGCTTACCGATTCCCAGGGGCGCAAGGCGGATTTTCGCAACACGGTGCTGGTTATGACCTCCAATCTGGGGGCGCGGCATTTTCAGACCGCCGGTCAGCTTGGTTTTGCCCCCGCCGAGCGCAGTCAGCGTGCCGCCGCGGTGGAGCAGGCGGTGTTGTCCGATGCCCGCAAGACCTTCCGCCCGGAGTTTTGGGGGCGGCTGGACGGCACGCCGGTGTTTCATCCCTTGGAGGAACCGGAGCGCATAGAAGTGGCTCGGCTGCTCCTGTCTGCCACCCGTTCCCGGCTGGAGCAGGCGGGCATCGGATTGCAGGTCACCGACCAGGCGCTGGCCTGTCTTGCCCGGACGGGGGAGGACCGGCAGTACGGGGCGCGCCCTCTGCGCCGAGCCATTACCGAGCAGATCGAAGATCCCGCTGCCGACCTGATACTGTCGGGCAGCCTGACCGCAGGAAAAACGCTGGTGGCCAACGCCGAGGGAGCAACCTTGGATTTAACGATCATATGACCGTTTGTGTCATTCCAATTTGCTCCAAGCTGTGCTATACTAAGCGTATCACCTCACAGGAGGGATGACACATGTCCAACCAACGCGCAAGCGGCATTCTCATGGCCGTGTCCTCGCTGCCCGGTCCCTACGGCATCGGATCTTTGGGGGCGGGTGCTTATGCCTTTGTGGATTTTCTGGCCCGTGCCGGTCAGTGTTATTGGCAAATCCTGCCCCTTGTTCCTCCCGGGGACGGGGCATCTCCCTATATGTCCCCCTCCGCCTTCGCGGGAAATCCGTGGTTTATCGATCTGGATCGGCTGGTGGAGGAAGGGCTGCTCACCCGGCAGGAGGCGGACAGCGCTCGCTATGACCACCCCGACCGGGTGGACTACGATTGGCTGGCGCGTACCCGTATGCCTTTGCTGCGCCGGGCGTGGGAACGCTCCCGGTCACTCCCTGCTCCTGCCGATGTCCCCCAGCTGGACTGGTTGGAGGATTATGTGGCCTTTGCTGCCCTCCACGAGCGGTTTGGCTGCTGCTGGCAGGAATGGCCTGCGGAGGCCGTGCCCGAGCCGGAGCGGGTGGAGTTCCACCGCTTTTTGCAGACCACATTCTACCGCCAATGGTTTGCCCTGAAGCGGTACGCCAACGAAAAAGGCGTGCGCATCATGGGGGACATCCCCATTTACCTGTCCGGAGACAGCGTGGAGATGTGGAAGCAGCCGGAGCTGTTCCAGCGGGACGGGGACGGGCGGCTGAGTGCGGTGGCAGGCGTGCCGCCCGATGCCTTTTGTGAGGACGGGCAGCTGTGGGGCAATCCCCTGTACGACTGGGATGGCAACCGGGAGAGCGTGTTTGACTTCTGGCTGCGTCGCATGGGGTGGTGCGCGCAGCTGTACGACGCGGTGCGTATTGACCACTTCCGCGCCTTTCATACCTATTGGTCGGTACCCGTGGGCGCGGAGACGGCACGGGAGGGGCACTGGTGTCCCGGTCCGGGGATGGAGCTGCTCAACGCCCTGCGCCGGGCGCAGCCCGGTCTGGAACTGATTGCGGAGGATTTGGGTGATCTGGATGCACAGGCGCTGGCCTTTGTCCGCAACAGCGGCATTCCGGGCATGAAAGTGCTGGTATTCGCTTTTGACCCCCACGGGGAAAGTGCCTACCTGCCCCATAACTGCCACGGAGACTGCGTGGTCTACACGGGAACCCACGACACCCCTACCTTTGTCCAATGGCTGAACGAGGGCGACCCCGGGCAGACCGCTTATGCCCGGAACTATCTGCGCCTGCGCACGGAAGAGGGGCTGGGCTGGGGCGTGATCGCCGGGGCGTGGGCTACCGCCGCGCGCCTTGCCATCGCTCCCATGCAGGACGTGCTGGGATTGGGGGCGGACGCCCGAATGAACGCCCCGGGCACCATGGGGGCGCACAACTGGACCTGGCGGGTAAGAGCCGAGGCACTCAATGATCATGTTTCCGGCCGCCTGCGGGAGCTGACGCATATTTACCGGCGCGGTTGAAATTCTGCTCTTGCAAAATCCATTTGCCTGGTGTATAATGTGCAGGCACGCCGGTGTGATGGAATTGGTAGACGTGACGGACTCAAAATCCGTTGGTGGCGACATCGTGTGGGTCCGACCCCCCCCACCGGCACCACGTCGCTGCGGACGGCATATCGTCCGCAGCGACTTTTTTCAAAAGTCACTTCTCACTTGTTCTGTCGCAGCTCCTTTCCAAACGCGACCCGCTGACGCTGGGCTCGTGTTTGGTTTTTTGGTGTGGTACGGGAGGTTTCTTTATCACGGAGAGGCGTAGTGATGCAGGCGGTATGCCGCCTGCTCCGTTTTTTGATTGTGGATAGGGGAGAGAAGGATATGTTTGAACGCAGAAACTATGAACAGTACTGGCAAGGACGTATGGAGCCGTTCAAAATCGTAGGAAACGT
>JAZUOI010000028.1:0-12751 GCA_045604585.1 Lawsonibacter sp.
GGTTCGACTCCCGTCAGCCGCACCAAAAAAGCCAATCCCCTTTTGGGGATTGGCTTTTTTCTTGTTCACGGGAGGAGAACCCGGGTTCGATTTAGTGCCCCTTGACAGATTGTCCGGCTTAGGGGCACTTAATGCATGCGAGCGAAGCGAGTCGTACTCCCGTCAGCCGCTTTTTCGTTGCTTATGTTCCCTCAATATCCACCAGGATGTTGTCGGTGCCGTGCTGTTCAAACTCGTTTATGTAGGCGTCGATGCGGCTGGTCAGCTCGGCATAATTACTCTCGTCGATGGGGGCGTCGTTCATATCCCGCCGCGCCAGATCCTCGGCCAGAATGTCGAAAAACACGTTGTTTTCATACTCAATGATGGCCTCGTGGATGCCGCCTTCGGCGAAGGCACGGGAGGGGATGATCTCCCCTTCGTACAGCTCGGCCAGGGTGGGCATGCCCTCCAGCATGGCACGGGTGAAGAGCAGGGACTCCACCTCGTCGTAGTCGGCGAAGCGCTCCTCACCCCGGGTGGAGTTCAGGATCCAGTTACCGATGTAGACCAGGTCCAGCAGGCGGCGGAATTGTTTTTGGGTCAGCTCGATCTTCATGCGGCAAACCTCCCTCCAAACGTATGCGTATGTATATTACAGTATATCCGGGCGGTTTGTCAAACGTTCCGGAGGGTGAATGCATGGAAAAACCACCTTGTTTTCCCACATCGGTTGTCCTATAATAGAAAAGAGAATGTGTTCCGGCGATTCTGGACAGAAAAAGGAGCAAGGACATGAAACGGTTTCTGCTGCCCGAACAGGGTGCCTGTTACAAAGCCAATCTGCATTGTCACTCCACTCTGTCCGATGGAGAGCAGACCCCGGAGGAGATCAAGCGGGATTACAAGGCCTACGGCTACTCCGTGGTTGCCTACACCGACCACGATATTATGATCCCCCACCACGACCTGACCGATGAGGACTTTCTGGCCCTGACCGGGTACGAGATGGAGGTCGGTGCGGTGGACGGCCCGGTTAAGGGGAAAAAGTTCTGCCATATGTGCCTGATCGCGCTGGATCCCGATAAGCGGGAGCAGGTCTGCTATCACCGCACCCGCTATCTCTACCACAATGCGGTGAACTACCGGGATCAGCTTTGCTTTGACCACAGCCTGCCCGACTATGTGCGTCAGTACAGCCATGAGGGTATCAGTGACATGATGCGTACTGGGCGGGAGAATGGCTTTTTTGTCACCTACAACCACCCCAACCTGTCCCTGGAGACGGGGGCGGACTTTATGGGTTACGAGCATATGCACGCCATGGAGATGGGCAACACCAACTCGGTGCTGGAGGGCTTCCCGGATGATTACAACGGCAAGGAGTACGACCAGATGCTTCGGGGCGGAAAGCGTATTTTCTGCATTGCCACGGACGACAACCACACCCGGGCGGATCGTTACGGTGCCTTTACCGTGATCAAAGCGGAAAAGCTGGACTACAAGACGATCACCGATGCCCTGCTGGCAGGACACTTCTATGCCTCCCGCGGGCCCGAGATCCACGAACTTTGGGTAGAGGACGGCAAGATCCACATTGCCTGCTCTGATGCCGCGCGCATCGTCATGAACACCGGCATCCGCAAGGCGGAGATAGTTTGCGCCCCGGAGGGAGGCGTGCTGAACGCCGCGGATTTCCGGATCGATCCGGATTGCATCTATGTGCGGTTGACCGTGTACGACCGGGAGGGAATGTACGCAGCCACCAATGCTTATTTTGCCGAAGAGCTGTTTGGCTGACTCGACCCTTTACAGAATCGGATTTGTCGTGTATAATCGAACGGCTGTAAATGCGATATCACGGCGGGAGAGGGAACGACCCATGGAAAAGGAAGTCATCATCTCCATCAAGGGGATGCAGGAATTTGAACAGACGGGCAAGGACACCATCGAGCTGGTCACCCGGGGCAGCCTTGGGGAGCAGTCGGGGGTATACACCCTGCGCTATCAGGAGAGTGAACTCACCGGACTGGAGGGCACCCAGACCACCATTCAGGTGGAGCCGGAGCGGGTGAGCATGCTGCGGGAGGGTCAGGTGAACACCCAGATGATCTTTCAGGAGGGGCGTCGTCACCTGTCCATGTACAACACGCCCTACGGTTCCATGGCGGTGGGGGTGAACACCCGCCACCTGTACGCCGAACTGGATGCCGCCGGCGGGGATATCGAAATCGACTACTCCATCGAGATCGACCACGCCATCGTGGGGCGCAATATATTCCAGATTAACGTCAAGCAGGCCGAAGGGCTTTCTCTGAAACAGTAAACGCTATCTTTATTAAAGGTGGGACAGATATGAGTAACATGATCCACGCGGCCAAGCAGCAGGTGGCTGCGCTGACCCAGGCCGCCTATGAAAAGGCCGCCGCTGCGGGGCTTCTGCCCGCCGGGGCGGAGGTGAAGGCC
This sequence comes from Lawsonibacter sp., assembly GCA_045604585.1. Taxonomy (GTDB): domain Bacteria; phylum Bacillota; class Clostridia; order Oscillospirales; family Oscillospiraceae; genus Lawsonibacter. The sequence goes on from JAZUOI010000028.1 coordinate 2,446, forward strand.
ACCATCGAGATCCCCAAGGACACCGCCCACGGGGACTATGCCTCCTCCTTCGCCATGGCGGGTGCAAAGGCGCTGCACATGGCCCCCCGTGCCATTGCCCAGATTATCGTGGACAATCTGGAGCTGGAGGGCAGCTACTTTGACAAGGTGGAGATCGCCGGCCCCGGTTTTCTGAACTTCACCCTGGGTGCCAAGTGGTACGGCGATGTACTGGCCGCCATCGAGGCTGAGGGTGGAAACTATGGCTCTACCGACGAGGGCAAGGGCGAGAAAGTGATGGTGGAATTCGTCTCCGCCAATCCCACCGGCCCTATGCACATGGGCAACGCCCGGGGCGGCGTGCTGGGCGATACCCTGGCCAACGTGCTTGCTAAGGACGGGTGCGACACCTGGAAGGAATTTTATGTAAACGATGCCGGCAATCAGGTGCATAAGTTTGCCGTATCCATCAACGCCCGGTATATGCAGATCATTCTTGGGGAGGAGAACTTTGAATTCCCCGAGGAGGGCTATCACGGCAATGATATCAAGGAGCTGGCTCAGGCCATCTATGATATGCACGGGGACAGTTGGAAAGACTTGCCCGAGGAGGAGCGACTGGACAAAATGGCCGAGTACGGCCTGTCCGTCAACATCCCCAAGATGAAGGCCGACCTGCGCCGCTATGGCATCGAGTACGACCAGTGGTTTATGGAGTCGGAGCTGCACGAGTCCGGCTATGTGGCCGAAACGGTGGATATGCTCACCGCCAAGGGCTGGACGTACGAAAAAGACGGCGCCCTGTGGCTGAACACCACTGCTCTGCTTAAGGAGAAGTTCCTGCGGGAGGGCAAGACCCAGGAGCAGGTGGACAAGCTGGATCTGAAGGACGACGTGCTGCGCCGTGCCAACGGCTTCTACACCTACTTCGCCGCCGATATTGCCTACCACCGTAATAAATTTGCCGTGCGCGGCTTTGACAAGGTCATCAACATCTGGGGTGCCGACCATCACGGTCATGTGGCCCGTTTGCAGGCGGCGCTGGACGGGCTGGGGTTGGACGGCTCCAACCGGCTGGTCATCGTGCTGATGCAGCTGGTCAACCTGCTGCAGGACGGCAAGCCTGTGCGTATGTCCAAGCGCTCGGGCAAGGCCATCGCCCTGCACGACCTGCTGGACGAGATCAGCGTGGATGCCGCCCGCTACTTCTTCAACTCCCGCTCCTCCACCACCCCGCTGGACTTCGATCTGGATCTGGCGGTGCGGCAGGACAGCGAGAACCCGGTGTACTACGTCCAGTATGCCCACGCCCGCATCTGCTCCCTTATCGCCAATCTGGCTGTCGAGGGTGAGGGCGTGAAGAAGGCTGCCGATATCGATGCGGCCGTGTTTGCCGACCCGGCCGAGCGGGCGCTGATCAAGGCGCTGAGCCAGCTGCCCGATGAGATCCATCTGGCGGCCAAGGCCTATGTCCCCAGCCGCATCAACCGCTATCTGGTGTCCCTGGCCGGTGACTTCCACCGCTTCTACAACGCCTGCCGTATCAAGGGAGAGGAAGCGGCGGTGCTGTCCGCCCGGCTCAAGCTGGCCGACAGCGTGCGCAGCGTGATCGCCAACTGCCTTGCCCTGCTGGGTGTGGCCGCACCGGAGAAAATGTAAATCATCCTATGAGCGGATGCCCCGGCATCCGCTCATGTTCTATAATATCAACAAGGAGGAATGGGCATGAAAATCGTGATCGTGGATGGACAGGGGGGAAAGCTGGGCAAACTGCTGGTGGAACAGCTCAAACAGCGCTGTCCTCAGGGACAGGTCTATGCCATTGGAACCAACTCCATTGCCACGGCAACCATGCTCAAAGCCGGGGCGGATTTCGGCGCCACCGGAGAAAATCCTGTGATCCGCAACGTGATGGATGCGGACGTGGTGCTCGGGCCCACCGGAATCGTGGTGGCTCACGCTATTTTAGGTGAGGTCACCCCCGCTATGGCGCAGGCGGTGGGCGGCTGCCGCGCGCCCAAGCTGCTGATTCCCATGAATAACTGCGGTGTGTGGGTGGCCGGCGTGCAGGAACTGCCGCTCTCGACTTATGTTAACCAAATAGCCGAGCGAGTGTGTCAACTGGCTGAGAAAGTGCAGGCGTGATCGTGCCGCTCGTTTCGCCGAAAAAGATGAACAGAGTGTAAAAAACGGCGGTTTTTCGACCCGGGACGTGCAATTTGCCCTTGCAACCGGCAGGGCTATCCTGTATAATACCATGGTACGCTGCTACGCAGCACCCAATGAACGAGAGGAATGAATCAACATGAGTGCATCCAGAGAAAAGAAGACCCGTCAGGATGTGAAGGGTCAGGAACTGACCGAAAAGCAGCTTCAGGCGCAGAAAGAGGCCGCGCAAGCCAAGCGCAACAGCATCATCTACACCGTGATCGGTGTGGTGGCCGCTGTGGCCGTTGCCGCGCTGCTGGTGTGGAACTCCGGCTTTTTCCAGGGTAAGGCTGCCGCTGTGAACATCGGCGGCACGGAGTACTCTGCCGCTGAGGTGCAGTACCACTACAATTCCTGCCTCAACTATTACTACACCTATGCCCAGTATGGCCTGATTTCCAACTTTGATGTGGGTGTTGACCCCGCCGACCAGATGTACGATGAGGAAGCGGGCATTACCTGGCACGATCAGATCATGACTGAGGCCATCAATGCCATGGCGCAGAGCAAGGCGGTCGCCGAGCTGGCCAAGGAGGAGGGCTTCACCCTGTCCGAGGAGGGCAAGCATGAGGTGGAGCACGCCATGGAAGATCAGGAGACGGCCGCCCTTACCAACGGCTTCACCTCCACCACCGCCTACCTCAAGGCCGCTTTTGGCAACAGCATGACCAAGGATAAGTTCAAGGCGCTCCAGATGGAGAATATGCTGGTCAGCGAGTATATCACCAAGTATACCGATGGTTTGAGCTACACCGATGAGGATCTGGAGACCTATTACACCGAGAACGCCGACACCATGGATCTGTTCCGTTACAGCTATGCCGAGGTGAACGGTGATCCTGCCGAGAATAAGGACGCGGACGGTAACGCCGTGGAGCCTACCGAGGAGCAGATCACTGCCGCCATGGAAACGGCGGAGCAGACCGCTCAGGACATCCTGCGCCGCCTGAATGCCGGCGTTGCCTTTGACACCGTGCTGGCCGATCACGCCGAGAACGAGAAGGTGAGCGTCAAGGCCGATCAGGAGACGGTGAGCGCTGCCGCCGATCCGGCCATTTACGAATGGCTGATCGAGGAGGGGCGCCAGATCGGCGATGCTGCCCTTATGGAAAACTCCGAGGGCAACGGTTACTTTGTGGTGAAGCTTCTGGGTCGCGGCCGCAATACCGAGCGTCCTGCCGACGTGCGCCACATCCTTGTGGCCGCCCAGCAGGACGAGGGTGCCACGCAGCCCACCGATGCTCAGTTTGAGACCGCCAAGGCCGAGGCCGAGGCGCTGCTGGCGCAGTGGAAGGCCGGTGAGGCTACTGAGGAGACGTTCGCTGCCCTGGCTAAGGAGAAGAGCGCCGATCCCGGCTCTGCCGAGAATGGCGGTCTGTACGAAGGCGTGAGCGCGGCCAGCGGCTTTATTCCCGAGTTCACCGACTGGGCTCTGGACGCTGCCCGTCAGCCCGGCGACACCGGTCTGGTGAAGAACACCGGCAGCTCCACCAAGGGCTGGCACATCATGTATTATGTGGCCGGCGGCGAAGAGGTCTGGAAGACCGATGCCCGCACTGCCCTGAGCAATGAGGACACCAACGCCTGGCTGGATCAGCTGGTGGAGGAGCAGGGTGTGGAGCGCCTGCCCGGTCTGGCCAACGTGGGCTGATCGAAATAAATCCAACCAACAAAAAGCAGACACTCATTTGAGTGTCTGCTTTTTTGCTGCGTCAGCGGTTAGTTGTGGGTCATGTCGTTGACTGCGCCCTTGAAGCCCTCGGTCATGCGGCGGGCATCATCCATCATGTCGTCGGTGGCATCCTGAATGTCCTGACCGATGCGGCTGTCGTGCCCGTCCGCCACGTCGCCATCCTCGTCGGCAAAGTAGCGTCCGTAGCCCCGCCCGGTCTGCGCCGTGCGCATGCGGGTGGTGTTGTCATCCTGTGTGCGGGCGGAGCAGGCGGTCAGACAGCCGGCCAGCATCAGGGCCGCGGTCAGTGCGCAAACGGTTCGTTTCATTGCTTCCTCCTGCGGTTAGCTCATGCTTTGGTGTTCCATCCGAATGTATTTTGTGTTCCGGCAGGAAAAATAAAAGCGGAGGTTTATGGAAAAAGCGGATGCCGCAGCTGCGGCATCCGCTTTTTTTTAATTTTTTTTGCCCCGGAGGAAGGATAGCGCGAAAAACAGGGCAAGGTACAGCGTAATGGACGCGCCGGCGGAAGCGCCGAGATGGTAGGAGGTCATCAAACCCGCCACGCCGGCCAGCACCGCACCCGTTACACTGAACAGGTGGTATTGTGCCATGTTGCGGGACACGTTGCGCGCCGCGGCGGCGGGCAGTACCAGCAGGGAGTTGATCACCAGCAGACCCACCCAGGTCATGGACAGGGTGACCACCACCGCGATGGCGACGGAGAATCCGGTCTCCTGCCAGAAGACCTTGACGCCCCGGCTGGCTGCCAGTGCCGGATGGACGGCGGAGAGCATCAGTCGGTCGAAACACACCAGCCAAAGAGCCACCACGCCCAGAAGGATCAATGCAAGAACGCCGATCTTGCCCGGTTCCACCGACAGAATGTCGCCGATCAGCAGATGATTGAACTTGGTGAAGGAGGAGCCGCCCAGGGTGGACAGGAAGATGCCCAGCGCCATGGCGGTAGAGGCAAACACGCCGATGACCGTGTCGCTGGTCAGCGCCGCGCGGCGGCGCACCAGATTAAACAGCAGCGCAAAGAACACCGCAAACAATACGCTGGCCCAGGTGGGGTCGTTCAATCCGCACAAGGCACCAACGGCCATGCCGGTGAAGGCGGAATGTCCCAGCGCGTCGGAGAAAAAGGACATGCGGCTGTGCACCACCATGGTGGACAAAAGTCCGAACAGGGGAGAAATGACCAGCACCGCCAGCAGGGCATTTTTCATAAAGTACATGCAGCCCGGCTGCGCCCACTCAAAGGGGAGCAGGTCGACCAGTGTGTACCAAATCTGCATCACGCCTCATCTCCTTTCCCCATGCGAAGATGGAAGGTGTTGAAAAATTCCGGGGAGGAGAGTACCTGCGCCGGTGTGCCCGAGCAGAGCACCCGTTTGTTCAGCAGGAGCACCTTGTCGGCAAAGTGTTCCAGGGTGGCAAAATCGTGGGTGGTGAGGAAGATGGACAGGTCGTACTGGGTGCGCAGTTCGTCCAGCATGTCCAACAGTTGATGCTCACCCTCCACGTCCACGCCGGACAGGGGTTCGTCCAGCAGGAGAATGTGAGGAACCGGTTCCAGCGCCAGCGCCAGCAGCACCCGCTGCAGCTGCCCCCCGGACAGAGAGCCCATGGGCTTGTCCAGCAGCTCCTCTGCGTGGACACGGGCAAGACAAGCGGTTGCCCGCTTGCGGTAGCGCTTGGGGATGGGAAGAAACACTGGCCAGCGGCTGGTGGCGGCGGTAAAGAAGTCCAGTACGCTCAGTGGGTCGCCCCGGTCAAAGCTGGGGGACTGAGGCACATAGCCCACCAGCGGGCGGGTGCCCTTTGCTCCGGCGGTGGGGTCGCTCAGCCGGATGGCGGGACCGCCGGCGGGGGAGAAGGTGATGGAGCCGCCGCAGCTGGGAAACTGACCCAAAATGCAGCGCAGCAGGGAAGACTTGCCCGCGCCGTTTGGACCGATAAGAGCTACGATCTCCCCACAGTGCAGGTGGAAAGATACCCCGTCCAGAATGTGTTCGCCCTCCAGCTGTACGCACAGCCCCTCCACCTTTAAGCAACAGGCGTCGGAGCAGCCGCCGGCCAGACGGCCGTGTTTGATTTTTCTCATGCGGGGCGCACCACCTCTCGTCCGGCCAGCCCGTTGACAAGGTTGGCCGCATTGGTCATTAGTTCATTTGCATAATATTCGGCAGGGGAGACGGACAGTGAATCCATGTCCGGGCCGTCCATCAGGGTGGACAGGACGGACAGACCACAGCCGGTCTCCCGGGCGATGGCCTTTGCTGTGGCGTCCGAGCCGTTGCGCTCGGTGAAAATAAGGGGGATGTCATGCTCACGCACCAGCGCGGACACTTCTACGATCTCCCGGGCGCTGGCTTCGCTGCCCGCCTCCTCCTCGATGGCGCACAACAAAGTCACACCACAGGCGTGAGCCAGGTAGGCGAAGCCGTCATGGAAGGAGATCAGACCGGGCAGCGTCTGCGTCTGAGTACGGATGTTTTGCAGCTGTGCGTCACAGCCCAGCAGAAGGGAGCGGACGGTGTGGGCGTTGACGGTCAGTTGCTCTGCCTGTCCGTTCAGCATAGGGAGCAGACCGTCCAGCAGCACATCCGTCATAGCGGCGGCGCTGACCGGGTCGAGCCAGTAGTGGGGGTCAAAATGTCCGTGGTCATGGTCGTGATCCTCATGGTCGTGGTGGCCTGTGGCCGGGAGCAGTTCGATCCCTTGTGAGCAGTCGATGACCGGGGCGGAGGAGGTGGCAAGGGCGTCGTCCATAAAGTCCTCCAGCCCCGCTCCGCTGAGAACCAGCACGTCCGCCCGGTCTATTTTCTTCATGTCAGTGACAGACAGGGTGTAGTCGTGCAGACAGCTGACGCTTCCGGTGTTCAGTCGTTCCACCCGTACGCCGTCCACCCCCTGCGTCACGGAACAGGTGAGCAGGTATACAGGGTAGGTGGAGGTAAGTACCACCAACTCGTCCTCCCGGGTGGGAGGTTCGGGCGTGCAGCCGGCGCACAGCAGCAGGAGCACAGCGCAAAAAAGTGCGGTAAATCGTCTCATAATGACCCCCAATGGGATGTGTTAGTAGTTTACTAATATAGCACGATTTCTGTCTTTTGTAAATGAAAAGAGGGGGCGGGTGCTGCCGCGCACAAAAACGCGGACGGGAAATCCCGTCCGCGTCTGCCAGCTTATATCAGTTCCCACTGGAAGGCTTCCAGCTTCAGCCGGCTGCCCACGGTGGTGCCTTCGGGCAGAAGAAACATGGTAATGGAGTGGGGCTGACCTTCGTCTGTTACCAGCTCGGCATAGTCGCCGTTGATGGCAAGCACGGTGTAAAAAATGGGATCCAAGACAAGTCCCTCCCGCGTCAGGAATCAATAAAACTGCGGATGCGCAGGGTCACCCCAAGGTCGGCGGCGATGGACTTGCACCGCTCGATCTCCTCCGATGTCTTATCCTTGTCCACGATGGTCAGCACCACTTGAGACACATAATTGGCCGCTTCCCGGGCAAAGTCCAGCATGGCCGGATAGGCCGCCTCCCCCTGAATGGGGTGGCACAGAGCCACGTAGTCGGCGGCGTTGGTGGCGTTGAGGGAGATGGACAGGGTGTGGATGCGTCCGGCCAGCTCCGGGCACACATTGCGGCCGTTGATGAGGTTGGCGTGGCCGTTGGTGTTGATACGCACCGGGGGCAGCTTGTCTCCAAAGCACTTTTTCAGTTCGTCCACCAACCACAGCAGATCGTCCAGCCGGTAGGTGGGCTCGCCGTAGCCGCAGAAAACGATTTCACGGTAGGAGCATACGTCCCGGCCAAGAAAGCTGTCCAGTGCCTCCTCCCGGGTGGGTTCCCGCTCCAGCCACAGGGAGTCCTCGGTGTAAATGGAGCCCTGTGCCTTGCCGTGGCGCAGGCAGAATTCGCAGTTGCAGTTGCACTTGTTTGTCAGGTTGACATAAAGTGCGCCTTCGTATTCATACGTGATGGTCATGGTGATCCCTCTCAGTCGTTGATATTGAAAAAGCGGCGGCCGTTTTCCATGGTGATGCGGGCGGCCTCCGACCGGGAGATGCCCTTGATTTCGGCGATCTTCTCCGATACATAGTGAACGTAGCCCGAGTGGTTGCGCTTGCCCCGGAAGGGCTCGGGGGTGAGATAGGGGCTGTCCGTCTCGATCATGATGCGGTCCAGAGGCAGATACTCGATGACTTCTAGCGCCTTGCGTGCGTTTTTGAAGGTGATCACCCCGGTGAAGGAGAGCATCCAGCCCATATCCATCAGCACTTTCGCATCCTCAATACCGCCGGAGTAGCAGTGGTACACGCCGGGCACGTCGGAAAACTGCCGCACGATGTCCAGAGTGTCCTTGTGGGCGTCCCGGTTGTGGACGATGACGGGCAGCTTTGCTGCTCGAGCCAGCTCCAGCTGGCGGATAAACACTTCTTTCTGGCGGTCGGCAGGGGCGTTGTCCTTCCAGTAGTAGTCCAGTCCCACTTCGCCGATGGCCTTCACTTTCGGGTGGGCGGTCAGCTTGAGCAGTTCCCGCTCCACCTCGTCCGACCAGCTGTCGCAGTCGGAGGGATGCACGCCCACGGCGGCGTAGACGTGAGGGAATTGTTCCGCCAAAGCCACCGCCTGTTTGGAAGAGGGGAGGTCGCAGCCGGGGTTGAGGATCAGTTCCACACCCTGTTCGGGCAAGGAGGCCAGCAGGGAATGGCGGTCGCTGTTGAATTGTCCGGAGTCGTAGTGGGCATGGGTGTCAAAGTACATATCCGACCATCCTTTTGTATTATGGTACCGGCACACAGTATACCAGACCCAGCCGGGAAATTCAAGCGGCGTCCTGCCCTCGGGGCAGAGAGAAAAAATGTTCCGAAAAAACAAAAAACACCCTTGACAGCGGGATTCCCGTCCGCTATAATAGCACTTACCTGTGAAAAGGGGCTTTTTTGTTCTGCGCATTTTTACGGTGTTATGCGCAGTTCCCCCTCACCATTTTGGACACAGGGAGGCAATTGCCGGATCGCACCGTAACGTATGGCGCTTGTATGCGCATTTGCGTCGCTGGATCCGGCCCAATCGAGCCGTATCCAGCATTTTTTTGCGGTTGGCTCAAAACGCGGAGTTCCGCTAATATTAAAGGAGGTGCCGAACGTATGGCAAAGGCCGGCGCACGCGTAAAGATCACCCTGCGGTGTTCTGAGTGCAAGCAGAGAAACTACAACACCAACAAGAACAAGAAGAACGACCCCGACCGTCTGGAGATGAACAAGTACTGCCCCTTCTGCAGAAAGCACACCGTTCATAACGAGACGAAGTAATCAGCAGCCGCTGACAGGAAAGAAGGGTGTACCAAATGTCTGAAAAGGAAATCAATCAGCAGACCGCTCCTGCCAAGGAGGAGAAGAAGCCTGCCAAGAAGTCCAAGCCCGGCATCTTCGCCCGCATCGGCAAGTGGCTGCGCGAGCTCAAGAGCGAGCTGAAGAAGGTCCAGTGGCCCACCGCTCAGCAGACCGTGAACAATACCGTCATCGTCATTGTCTGCGTGCTGATCGTGGGTGCTTTCATCTGGATTTTTGACGCTCTGGCCAGCAGTGTCGTCGGCGCCATTCTCGCCCTGTTCGGGAAGGGCTAAGGGAGACCATCATGGCTGAAAGTGCAAAATGGTATGTGGTGCATACCTACTCCGGCTATGAGAACACCGTCAAGACCACCATTGAAAAGCACGTGGCCGGTCGCAACATGCAGGACCTGATCCACGAGATCAGCATCCCCATGGAGACCGTCACCGAGATCACCGACAACGGCCCCAAAGAAGTCGAGCGCAAGGTGTTCCCCGGTTATGTGCTGGTCAAGATGATCATGACGGATGAGGCCTGGCATGTGATCCGCAACATCCGCGGTGTGACCGGCTTTTTGGGCGAGGGCAACAAGCCCATCCCCCTGTCCGAGAGCGATATTGCCGCTCTGGGTGTGGAAAAGCGCGAGATCATCGTCAGCTATCAGGTGGGCGACAGCGTTCGCATCACCGACGGCGCTCTGGAATCCTTCCTGGGCACCGTGGAGGAGATCGATCTGGAACGCAGCAAGGTGCGCGTGGTGGTGTCCATGTTTGGACGCGAGACCCCCGTGGAGCTGGAACTGGATCAGGTCGAAGTCAACGCTTAATTCGTTTTCCCGCGGTCACTGACCGCATTCGAGTGGGAGGGACGCAGCGCCGTCCCGCCATCCAACCACATTTCAATTATGGAGGTGCTCTTTCGTGGCACAGAAAATTACTGGTTACGTAAAACTGCAGATTCCCGCCGGCAAGGCGACTCCCGCCCCCCCTGTTGGCCCCGCTCTGGGTCAGCACGGCATCAACATTGCCGCTTTCACCAAGGAGTTCAATGAGCGCACCAAGAACGACGTGGGCATGATCATCCCCGTGATCATCACCGTCTA
>JAZUOI010000029.1:0-2222 GCA_045604585.1 Lawsonibacter sp.
CCTGGAGCTGCGCATGAAGTGCGGCGTGGGCAAGTGCGGACGGTGCAACATCGGCACCAAGTATGTCTGCAAGGACGGCCCCGTGTTCCGCTTTGATCAGGTGGACGAGCTGCCCAACGAGTATTAAGGAGGTAAAGCCAATATGGAAAATATGGTAAACGTTTACTTTTTCGGCAAGAAATATTCCGTTCCCGGTGATCTGACCATCATGACCGCCATGGAATATGCCGGTTACACCCTCAAGCGCGGCTGCGGCTGCCGTCACGGCTTCTGCGGTGCCTGCGCCACCATCTACCGCATCAAGGGGGAGAACGAGCTGAAGACCTGCCTGGCCTGCCAGACTCAGGTGCAGGAGGGCATGTATGTGGCCTCCATCCCCTTCTTCCCCACCGACAAGCGCACCTATGACATCAACGAGATCCGAGCCGACCAGCGGGTGATGATGGAGCTGTATCCCGAGATCTACGCCTGCATCGGCTGCAACGCCTGTACCAAGGCCTGCACCCAGGGTCTGAACGTGATGCAGTACATCGCCTATGCCCAGCGGGGCGAGTTTGAAAAGTGCGCCGAGGAGTCCTTTGACTGCGTGGGCTGCGGCTGCTGCTCCGTGCGCTGCCCCGCCGGCATCTCCCACCCCATGGTGGGCGTGCTGGCCCGCCGCCTGACCGGCAAGTACATCGCACCCAAGACCGAGCACCTGGAGACCCGGGTGAACGAGATCAACTCCGGTGCCTACGACGAGCTGATCGAAGCCGTCATGCAAAAGCCCATCACCGAGATGCAGGAACTCTATAACCACCGGGATATTGAAAAGTAAGGAGGGGCCGCCATGTTTACACCGGATATGCTGAAATCCATTGAGAAGGTGGAGGCCACCCGTGCCGCGCGCATGGGCGTGGAGCCCCGCCGTATGACCGCTGAGGAAAAGAGCGAACTGCTCAAGGCCTACCATCCCGACTACCGGGCGGATGGCTTCAAGGAAATCAAGATCGGCCCCAACAAGGGCCAGAAGGCTCCCGTGGAACTGACCAACCTGCTGCACTCCAACAGCCGTCTGCTGGGCGTTGACATTGACCTGAACAAGGTCGACTACGACGTAGACGTGCTGGACATTGGCGGCGGCGGCGCCGGTTCTTCCGCTGCCATCGAGGCCCATGAGGCCGGCGCCAACGTGATGATGGTCACCAAGCTGCGCATTGGTGACGCCAACACCATGATGGCCGAGGGCGGCATCCAGGCCGCCGACAAGGCCAACGACTCCCCCGTCCAGCACTACCTGGACGCCTTTGGCGGCGGTCACTTCGCTGCCCGTCCCGAGCTGCTGCGCCGCCTGGTCATGGAGGCTCCCGATGCCATCCAGTGGCTGAACAATCTGGGCGTCATGTTCGACAAGGATGCCGAGGGCAACATGGTCACCACCCACGGCGGCGGCACCTCCCGCAAGCGTATGCACGCCTGCAAGGACTACTCCGGCGCGGAGATCATGCGCACCCTGCGCGACGAGGTCATCAACCGCGGCATCCCCGTGGTGGAGTTCACCTCCGCTGTGGAGCTGCTCAAGGATGAGAAGGGTCAGGTTGCCGGCGCGGTGCTGCTGAACATGGAGACGGACGATTACTCCATCGCCCGTGCCAAGACCGTCATCATCGCCACCGGCGGCGCGGGTCGTCTGCACTACCAGAACTTCCCCACCTCCAACCACTACGGCGCTACTGCCGACGGCCTGATCCTGGGCTATCGTGCCGGCGCGCCCCTGCTGTATCAGGACACCATCCAGTACCACCCCACCGGCGTGGCTTACCCCTCTCAGATCTTCGGCGCGTTGGTGACCGAGAAGGTGCGCTCCCTGGGCGCTATGCTGGTCAATAAGGACGGCGAGGCCTATGCGCACCCGCTGGAGACAAGAGACGTTTCCGCTTCTGCCATTATCCGTGAATGTGCCAACGGCAAGGGCGTAGAGACCCCTCTGGGCAGCGGCGTGTGGCTGGACACCCCCATGATCGAGCTCATCGGCGGCGAGGGCACCATCGAGCGCCGCATTCCTGCCATGATGCGGATGTTCGCCAAATACGGCATTGACATCCGCCGGGAGCCGATCCTTGTGTATCCTACCCTTCACTATCAGAACGGCGGTCTGGATATTACGGCAGACTGCATGAGCACCGAGGTGAAGAACCTCTTCGTGGCCGGCGAAGCCGTCGGCGGCATCCATGGCCGGAACC
>JAZUOI010000030.1:0-16309 GCA_045604585.1 Lawsonibacter sp.
CGAGCCCGGCAACTTTACCTCCATGAACACCGACGGTCACCTGCGCTCCGTCTTCTTCGGCCGCAGCGAGACCATGACCATCAAGGACGGCAAGCTGGACGGTGGTGAGTTCGCTCACATCTACTTCATCGACTGGGACCATGTCCGTGCCCGTCCCCGCCAGGTCAACTTGACCCTGTTCGGCACCACCGAGGATATGCCCAGCCGTAAGTACAACGACGGCAAGGTGGTCAACACCCTGCGCAAGTTCTCCGACGCCGAGAAGGCCTACATGGAGCAGTACGACGAGTGGAAGAAGCGCTGAGCCGCTGACTGACCAAAACAAAAAGGGCTTGTCTCTTCCGGGACAAGCCCTTTCCTGTCGATATAAGGAGGAGAAGCAATGGTTCGCTATCAGCTGCGCTATCCGGGGTTTCGCACCAAGGCGCTGACCCTGAGCTATGACGACGGCCGGACGGAGGATATCCACGTGGTGGATATTTTGAACCGTTACGGCATCAAGGGCACGTTCAATCTCAACAGCGGGCGCTTCAGCGGACTGGCGTCCAGACCCAAACATGAGGACGGGTCGGAGTTCTATCTGGACGCCCAACAGATGAAGGAACTTTATATCCCCGCCGGCCATGAGGTAGCCTGCCATACCGTTACCCATCCCACACCCGGCCAGCTGCCCGAGGGTGGGGAGGTCTGGGAGTTCCTGCATGACCGGGAGGAACTGGAGCGGCTGACAGGTACCTTCGTGCGGGGCATGGCTTACCCCTACGGCACCCCCGATGAACGCATGGTGGACAGCGCCCGCCTGTGTGGGCTGGCCTACGGCCGGGTGGTGGGAAGCACCTATAGTTTCGCGCTGCCTCAGGACTGGTTGCGGTGGAGACCCACCTGCCATCACAAAGATGCCAAATTGGAGTCCCTGTGTCAACGTTTTTTGGACTCTGACCGGCCGTGGCAGCTGCAGCTGTTCTATCTGTGGGGACACAGCTACGAGTTTACCAACGACGACAACTGGGAGGTGCTGGAGAAGTTCTGTCAGACCATGGGCGGACGGGACGATATCTGGTACGCCACCAATATGGAGATCTGCGAGTATGTGACAGCCGCCCGTCAGCTGCGCGTCAGCACGGACGGGTCCCGGCTGTACAATCCCACCGCCACCACCCTGTACCTGCGTACCGGAGGAGAGGATGTGGTTCTGCGTGCCGGGGAGGAGAATGTAATCGTGCCTCCGGGCAAGAGTATGAAGATCGATTGATATGGTGGACAAGCTGTTGATTTATCGTGCCCGGAGCACCGACCCCTACCGCAATCTGGCGGTGGAGGAGCATCTGCTGGAACGGGTGGAGGAGGGGACATGCATCCTCTACCTGTGGCAGAACCAGAACACGGTGGTCATTGGACGCAACCAGAACGCCTGGAAGGAGTGCCGGGTCTCCCTGCTGGAGGGGGAAGGAGGGCATCTGGCCCGCCGCCTGTCCGGCGGCGGCGCGGTGTTCCACGACCTGGGGAATTTGAATTTCACCTTTTTGGTCAACGAAGCGGACTATGACCTGAACCGCCAGCTGACCGTCATCGAAACGGCCTGCCGGGCGGTGGGCGTGGAGGTGGAGCGCTCCGGGCGCAACGACATACTGGCGGGTGGGCGCAAATTCTCCGGAAACGCCTTTTACCACAGCAAGGGCAAGGCCTACCACCACGGCACGCTGTTGGTGGACGTGGATGGGGAAAAGCTGGCTCGCTATCTCAGCCCCTCCAAGGCCAAGCTGCAGGCCAAAGGGGTGGAGTCGGTGCGCTCCCGGGTGGTCAATCTCCGGGAACTGGTTCCGGAGTTGACCTGTGAGCGGCTGGCGGAGGAAATGACCGCTGCCTTTGCCGCGGTCTATGGCGGAACGGTGCAGTTCCTGTGCGACGAGGCATTGGATGGCGACCGCGTGGACGAGCTGCGCCGGCACTACGAAAGTGCGGATTGGCTCTATGGGCCGCGGCTGCCCCTGTCCTTTGAATGTGAGGGCCGCTTTGATTGGGGCGGTGTGCAGGTGCAGCTGCAGGTGGAGTCGGGCGTGGTGGTAAAGGCCCGGGCGTACTCCGATGCCATGGACTGGACGCTGGCGCCCGCCTTGGAGGAAGCGCTGACGGGGAGTTCGTTCTCCCTGAATGAGATGTGTCGGCGTATTCGGGAGCGTGGGCTGAACTGCGCGGAGGACATTTGTGATTTGTTGACCGAGCAGGAGATCTGACAGGGTGTGAGGTGCTCCATATGAAAAAACAGTATGCAATTGATATGTGCAGCGGGGCGCTGGCACCCAAGATCCTTGCTTTCGCCCTGCCGCTGATGGCGGCCACAGTGCTGCAATTGACGTTTAATCTGGCCGATGTGATCGTGGTGGGCAAGTTTGCCGGCGACCTGGCTCAGGCGGCGGTGACCTCCACCACGTCGCTGATCAACCTGCTGCTGAGCATCTTCTTTGGCCTGTCCGGCGGCACCAATGTGGTGGTGGCCCGGGCGTTGGGCGCGGGCAAACCGGACCGGGCAAAAGACGTGGTGCATACCTGTGTGCTGCTGGGTGCGGTGTGCGGCATTGCGCTGGGCGCGGCGGGAATCCTTGCTGCCCCGGCGCTGCTGACAGTGATGAAGTCTCCCGCCAATGTGATCGGGCTGTCCACGATTTACCTGCGCATCTATTTTCTGGGCATTCCGGCCACGGTGGTATATAACTTTGCCAGTGCTATTCTGCGTGCCAACGGGGATACCCGCCGGCCGTTGTACTTCCTGTCTCTTGCCGGCGTGATCAATGTGGTCCTCAATCTGGTGTTCGTTATCGGTTTCCATCTGGATGTGGCGGGTGTGGCCATTGCCACGGCGGTGTCCCAGTGGGTCAGTGCCCTGCTGGCGGTGCGCTGTCTCATGGGAGAGGATGGTCCCTTGCATCTGGATCTGCGTGGGCTGTATATCAAATGGGATGCTTTGGGGGAAATCGCCCGGATCGGAATCCCGGCGGGCTTGCAGTCCTCGCTGTTTTCCCTGTCCAACGTGGTGATCCAATCCTCCATCAACTCTCTGGGGGAAACGGTGATGGCCGGCTCCGGCGCGGCATCCACCATTGAGCATATATGCTATCAGGTGGGAACGGCGTTTTTCCACGCCGCCACCTCCTTCGTCAGCCAGAACTACGGTGCCCGGCGGCTGGATCGGGCAGACCGCTCGTTCCTGTGGTGTGAGGCTTATACCATAGTGTGCGGACTGTTGATGGCCGCGGTGACCATCCCCTTGGGACCGACGCTGCTGCGCCTGTTTACCGACAGTCCGGAGGTGGTGGCGCAGGGGATGGTGCGCATGCGCTACGTGATCACTCTGGTCTGTCTGGGCGGAGCCATGGACGTGTGTACGGCTACTCTGCGAGGGTTTGGGTGGTCGGTGATCCCCATGTTTGTCACCCTGACCGGCGTGTGCGGATTCCGGCTGGTTTGGATGAGTACGGTATTTCGTGCCGCGCCAACTCCGGAGAACATCTATATTGCCTATCCCATCAGCTGGGCGGTGACTGCCGGGGCGCACCTGTGCACCCTGTTTGTGGCCCGCCGCCGGGCGAAACGGGCGTTTGCGGCGCAGGAATCGGCGCAAGAGTGAGCGATTGGTGTAAAACCACCGGAAGCGTTATGGCTTCCGGTGGTTTTTTCTGCGAAAAAAATCTTGTAAAAAGTTGAAGTTGCAACTATAATTATACTGTCCGAAAATTGGCAATCATTGATTTAGACAGAAAATCCGCACAGACAGGAGAGAAATACTATATGAGTACCATTCTGACTGCCATCAAGTTGTTGGGCGGCCTGGCCATGTTCCTGTACGGCATGGAGATCATGGGCGATGGTCTGAAACAGGGTTCGGGCTCGGCGCTGAAGAATTTTCTGGGCAAGCTGACCCAAAATGTGGTTTTGGGTGTGCTGACCGGTGCGCTGGTCACCGCCATTATCCAAAGCTCTACCGCCACCATCGTGCTCACCGTAGGTCTGATCGGTGCGGGTATCCTTAACCTGAAGCAGGCCGTGGGTATTGTTATGGGTGCCAATATCGGCACTACCGTTACGGCCCAGATCATCCGCCTGATGGACATTG
The DNA here is from genome assembly GCA_045604585.1 of Lawsonibacter sp. Lineage (GTDB taxonomy): Bacteria > Bacillota > Clostridia > Oscillospirales > Oscillospiraceae > Lawsonibacter. The sequence goes on from JAZUOI010000030.1 coordinate 4,112, forward strand.
AAAGCTCCGGCGATTCGCTGCTGGTGTTTTTTAAGCCGGATACACTGGCCCCGCTGGCATTGATCATCGGCATTGTCCTGTTCATGTTTATTGGGAAAAGCCGATCCAAAAACATTGGTATGATTTGCCTGGGCTTTGGCATCCTGTTCTCCGGCCTGATGGCAATGACCGGTGCTGTTGACGGGCTGGAGGAGTCTCCCGCGTTTATCGGACTGTTGACCTATTTCCAGAACATTCCCGTTCTGGGTATTTTCACCGGTCTGGTGCTTACGGTGATCGTGCAGAGCTCTTCTGCCATGGTAGGTATCCTGCAGGCGCTGTCTTCTACCGGTGCGCTGACCTTTGACGTGATCTATCCCATGATTATGGGCATTAACCTTGGCACCTGTGTGACCACTGCCATGGTATGTGCCATTGGCACCGGAAAAGATGCCAAGCGTACCGGTGTCGTTCATATTGTGTTCAACACGCTGGGAACGATCCTGTTTATGATCGTTATGTCGCTGATGCGGCAGGCGGGTCTGTTTACGCAGCTGTGGGGCAGTGTGGCCGACAGTGGTACGATCGCCAATTTCCAGACGCTGTTCAATCTGCTTACCGCCATTGTACTGCTGCCGTTCACCGGCATGCTGGTGAAAGTCGCCTGCAAGATCGTCAAGGACGATCCGGTGAAGGAGGACAAGTACCCCGAGCTGGCTGCCCTGGACAAGAAGCTGATGATTTCTCCCGCCGTGGCGCTGGGTCAGGCCAGTCGTTCTCTGGCGGTGATGGCACAGGCCGCCCTGGACAATGTGCGCGCCAGCCTTGCCCAGTTCAAGGAATACAGCGACGAACGGGCTGCCGACATCGCCGAGGTGGAGGAAAAGCTGGATCTGTTTGCCGACAACGCCGACAACTACATGATCGAGTTGTTCCAGTACGTGGAGACGGAGCGGGACAACCGCCAGCTGAACATGGTCATGCAGTGCGTTCCCGCCGTGGAGCGCGTGGGCGACTATGCCACCAACTTTGACGAGATGGCCAAGAAGCTGCACGATGCCGGACTGGTCTTTTCGGAAGGGGCCCGGAAGGAGCTGGAAATCCTGGGTGCTGCCGTGGAGGATATTCTGGAGCTGACGGCCGGTGCGCTGCGGGACGACGACGAGCACACCGCCCGGGGGATCGAGCCGCTGGAAGAGGTCATCGACGATATGGTGCTGCTGCTCAAGGATCGGCACACCGCCCGTCTGCGTCAGGGCATCTGCAGTGTGGACACCGGTCTGGTGTTTATGGATGCGCTGACCCATCTGGAGCGTGCCGCTGACCAATGCTCCAGCATTGCCATGCTCATGTTGGGCCGGCACAACGAGGAGATCATGAAGAATCATCACCGCTATCTGCAGGAGCTGCACGAGTCGGGCGACCGTTCCTACGTGTCCGAGCTGGAGCGCCGCAAGCTGCAGTATCTGGAGCCGCTGGCGGCCATTCACCTGTAATTCGATCCGTGAAACGCGGCAGCTGTGGAAACGGCTGCCGCGTTTGAGCAATATATAGATAGAATATAGTAGTAGAAAGAGGGGGAAAGCGTGAAGCGGTTTCGAAAAATCTATCTGGAGATCACCAATCGATGCAATCTGCGCTGCTCTTTCTGCCCCGGTACTCGCCGGTTGCCCCGGAGTATGGAGGAGGGGGATTTTATCTGTCTGCTGGACAAGCTGGTACCGTGGACGGATTTTCTCTACTTTCACCTCATGGGTGAGCCCCTCGGCCATCCGAAGCTGCTCCGCTTTCTGGAACTGGCGGGGGAGCGGGGGTTCCGGGTCATTCTGACCACCAACGGTACGCTGCTGCCCCGACAGCAGGAACAGCTGCTTTGTGCCGGCGCGCTGCACAAGGTGAACGTTTCCCTCCACGCCTTTGAGGCCAACGACCTGCCCATCTCCTTTGAGGAATATCTGGACGGCTGTCTGCGCTTTGGGCAGGCGGCGCAGGGGAAAAAGCTGGTGGTCTACCGCCTGTGGAATGCCGGCGGCGCGGATCGCCGGAATGAGGCGATTCTCAACACGCTGGAGGAGTATTTCCCGAAACCGTGGGTGCGGGAACGAAAGGGAGTTCGGCTGGGGGAACGGGTGTATCTGGAACGAGGGGAGAAGTTTGACTGGCCGGAGCTGACCGCCCCGGATACGGGCGAGCGGGTGTTCTGCTACGGGCTGCGGGACCAGCTTGGGGTGCTGTGTGACGGGACAGTGGTGCCCTGCTGCCTGGATCACGAGGGGGATATTCCCCTGGGCAATCTGTTTGAACAGAACATGGATGAGATCCTGGCCGCTCCCCGTGCGCAGGCGATCTTCCGGGGCTTTGAGCAGGGCCTGGCGGTGGAGGAATTGTGCCGCCGGTGCGGGTTTGCCCGCAGCCGGTTCGGATAATGGGGTGACGAAAAAAGCACGCTGTGGGCAACTTGCCCACAGCGTGCTTTTGTTTGATCAGTCGCCGGATACCGGGACAGCGATGACCACATAGTCCAGCGTCCGCAGCCGCTCCAGCAGTGCGTCGGAGTCGTCCAGATCCTTTGCGGTGCAGGCCAGCCCGATGTGGGAGGAAATGCCGCTCTTAGCCTTGGATATCTGCAGGGAGGCAACGTCCCCCGCCGTTTCCTGGAAAAATTGATTGACCATGCCTACGTCGGACAGCTCCACGTAAAACGTGTCCGTGTGATGCTGCTTGACGGAGCGCTCCAGCCGGGTGAAAAGGGTGACCACCAACGTCATCACCACCCACGCCAGAATGGCGCCCGCGTAAAAGCCCGCGCCAATGGCAAGACCCAGACAGGCGGTGGTCCAAAGGCCGGCAGCGGTGGTCAGTCCGGTGATATGGGATTGCCCGCGGGTGAGGATGGTACCTGCGCCCAGAAAACCGATGCCGGACACCACCTGGGCGCTGATGCGCAGTGGGTCGCCGCCCAGTTTGAGTACCTGTACGGAATAAATGCCCACCAAAACCGTCATGGTGGAGCCAAGGCACACGAGAATGTGGGTGCGAAGACCGGCGGCACGTCCGTGCCGCCCGCGCTCGGAGCCGATGCAACCACCAATGAGGGTGGCCAGCAGGATGCGAAAGCAAATCGACCAGACATTAAAGTCGGCAAGGGTGGTAAGTATCATGTTCATGGCAATTCCTCCATACATCGGTGCAGACCACCGGGTATTTTTAATAAGATAAGCGAAAACGCGGCTCATGTCAAGACCGATTGCGTGGGAGGGATCGCCAAAGTTTCCCAAAGGAATTTGGCTATAAAGCACAAACCGGGGCGGCGGGGCGGCGGGAAGAGCGGGCAAAACACCGATTTTGCACTTTATCACAAAAAAGTACTATCCAAATGGGGGCGTTGCGTTTATAATGAGGACAATATCCGTTCGGTTTGATGTGCCCACGTGCACACGGAGCGAAGGATGCCTCCGCGCTCCCGTGCGGAAGAGCGTATCGTAAAAAGGAGAAGATGAAAATGAAGAAACTGTTTAGCATGATCCTGGCCGCCGCTATGTTGGTCGGCCTGCTGGCCGGCTGCGGCAGCACCCCTGCTGCCAGCACTTCCGGCAGCAATACCGAGACCGTCGCTGCCTTTAAGATCGGCGGCACCGGCCCCCTGACCGGCGGCGCTGCCATTTACGGCAACGCGGTGAAGAACGGCGCTCAGATCGCTGTGGACGAGATCAACGCCCTGGGCGGCGCTGTCCAGTTCGAACTGAACATGCAGGACGACGAGCATGATCCCGAGAAGGCGGTCAATGCTTACGGCAACCTGATGGACTGGGGCATGCAGCTGTCTCTGCTGGCCGTCACCTCCAAGCCCGGCGAGGCCATTTCTGTCAACCACTACGAGGATCGCGTGTTCGGTCTGACTCCCTCCGGCTCCTCTCCCGCCGTTGTTGAGGGCAAGGACAACGTGTTCCAGGTCTGCTTCAGCGACCCCAACCAGGGCACCGCTTCCGCTGACTACATTGCTGACCAGGCTCTGGCCAGCAAGGTCGCCGTGATCTACAAGAACGACGACGTGTACTCCACCGGCATCTACGAGACCTTTAAGGCTCAGGCCGCTGTCCGTGGCCTGGAGATCGTGTCCACCACCACCTTCACTGAGGCTTCTCAGAACGACTTCAACGTGCAGCTGACCGAGGCCAAGAACGCCGGTGCCGAACTGCTGTTCCTGCCCATGTACTACACTCCCGCTTCCCTGATCCTGAGCCAGGCCGACGCCATGGGCTATGCGCCCAAGTTCTTCGGCGTGGACGGCATGGACGGCATCCTGACTGTGGAGAACTTCGACACCTCTCTGGCTGAGGGCGTGATGCTGCTGACCCCCTTCAACGCCGACGCTCAGGACGAGAAGACGCAGGCTTTCGTTGCCAAGTATCAGGCTCAGTTCGGCCAGATCCCCAACCAGTTCGCTGCTGACGCTTATGACTGCGTCTACGCCTACTATCAGGCTCTGACCAATGCCAACGCCACCCCCGACATGTCCGCTGCCGACCTGTGCGACGTGATGATCGAGCAGTTCTCCACCATGAGCTTCGACGGCCTGACCGGCGAGGGCATGACCTGGGAGAACGGTCTGGTGTCCAAGAGCCCCAAGGGCATGGTCATCCAGAACGGCGCTTACGTGGGTATGTAATCTCACCAAGTAAAACAGTAACAGCGTATCGGGGAGGCGACCGCCCTTTGGGCGGTTCCTCCCCACGCTTCGTTTTTCGCAGATAGAAAATGAGAAGATCCGAGGTGTGATCTATGCTTAATTATCTGATCACCGGTATCAGTCTGGGCAGCATTTACGCCATTATCGCCCTGGGCTACACCATGGTCTATGGCATTGCCAAGATGCTGAACTTTGCCCACGGTGACGTGATCATGGTGGGCGGCTATATGTGCTTTTGTGCCACTACCTATATGAACTGGCCGGTGCCGGTGGGCATTCTGCTGGCCATGGTGGTGTGTACGGTTCTGGGCATCGTCATTGAGCGGTTGGCCTACAAGCCCCTGCGCAGCGCCCCCTCTTTGGCGGTGTTGATCACCGCCATCGGTGTGTCCTACTTCCTGCAGAATGCTGCTCTGCTCATTTGGACCTCCAACCCCAAGAGCTTTTCCCCCATCGTGGGCAGAGGCGCGGTGCAGCTGGGTGACCTGCAGATTACTCACGTGACGCTGGTGACCATCGCAGCGTGTCTGGTCATCATGGTAGCGCTGACCCTGTTTACCGGAAAGACCAAGCTGGGTACCGCCATGCGCGCGGTGTCGGAAGATAAGGGCGCGGCTCAGCTTATGGGCATCAACGTGAACACGACCATCTCCACGGCCTTTGCCATCGGCTCGGCTCTGGCGGCGGTGGCCGGTGTGCTGCTTTGTTCGGCGTATCCCATGCTGGTGCCCACTACCGGCTCCATGCCCGGCATCAAGGCCTTCACCGCCGCCGTCTTTGGCGGCATCGGATCCATCCCCGGCGCCATGCTGGGCGGTATCCTGCTGGGCATCATCGAAACCTTCTGCCGTGCGTACATCTCCATGGAGCTGTCCGACGGTATCGTGTTCGGTGTGCTGATCCTTGTGCTGCTGGTCAAACCGGCGGGACTTCTGGGCAAGCAGACCCGCGAGAAAGTGTGAGGTGGCGCAATGAGCATGATAAGGAATTTGTGGAAAAAGCGCCGGGACAGCGTGATTGCCTTCGGTATCGTCATTGCGGCGTATATCATGGTTCAGATCATGAGTGCAACCGGCAACCTGTCCTACTCCATGAAGGGCATGCTGGTGCCCATCTGTGCGTACATTGTCATGGCCATCTCGCTGAATCTGACCGTGGGTATTCTGGGCGAACTGTCTCTGGGCCATGCGGGCTTTATGTCTGTGGGCGCATTTACCGGCGTGGTGGTGACCAACCTGCTGGCGACCGCCGTGCCCTCGGATGGGCTGCGCCTTGCGCTGGCTATGGTGGTGGCTGCTGCCGCGGCCGCGGTGGTGGGCGTGATCGTGGGTGTGCCCGTGCTGCGTTTGAGCGGCGACTATCTGGCCATTGTTACTCTGGCCGCCTGCGAGATCATCAAAAGCCTGGTCAACGTGCTGTACGTGGGTATGGACAGCAACGGGCTGCATGTCTCCCTCATTGAGCCGCGTTTTGCGCTGGAGGAGGGCGGAACGATGATCATCAACGGACCCATCGGCGTGTCCGGTATTGACAAGATCTCCACGTTTACCGCCGGTTTCGTGCTGATTTTGGTCACGCTGTTTGTCATCCTCAACCTCATTAACAGCCGCCACGGCCGCGCCATTATGGCTGTGCGCGACAACAAGATCGCCGCCGACTCCATCGGCATTTCCACCACGCGCTACAAGCTGCTGGCCTTTGTGATCTCCGCTGCCTTCGCGGGCATGGCCGGTACGCTGTATGCTATGAATTACTCCACCGTTACCGCCGCCAAGTTTGACTTCAACCTGTCCATTCTGGTGCTGGTGTTTGTGGTGCTGGGCGGTCTTGGCAACATTTGGGGCAGCGTGATTGCCGCCGCCCTGCTCACCGTGCTGCCTGAGCTGCTGCGCGCGCTGAATTTCAGCGACTACCGCATGCTCATCTACGCGATTTTGCTCATTGCGCTGATGCTCTTTAACAACTCTGCGCTGAAGCAGCGGCTGCTGGAGCGCAAGAGCGCGAAGAAAAGCGCAAAAACGGAAGGCGAGGTGGCGTAAATGGCACTGTTGGAAGTCAGAGATCTGGGTATCTCCTTCGGCGGCCTGCGTGCCGTGGACGAACTGAATCTGAAGATCGAAAAGGGTTCGCTGGTTGGTCTGATCGGCCCCAACGGTGCGGGCAAGACCACCGTGTTCAATATGCTCACCGGCGTGTACCGTCCCACCGACGGCGCCATCCGTCTGGACGGGGAGAACGTGGTGGGCAAAAAGCCCTTTGAGATCTGTAAAATGGGCATCGCCCGCACCTTCCAGAACATCCGCCTGTTCGGCAAGCTGTCTGTGCTGGACAATGTGACCCTGGGCTTTCACAACGATGTGACCTACTCTCTGCCCGAAAGCCTGATCCATCTTGGCTCTTACCGCAAGAAGGAGAAGCAGATGGAGCAAAAGGCCATGGAGATCCTGAAGGTATTCGATCTGGACGGCCAGTGGGACTACAAGGCGGCCAATCTGCCCTACGGCAAGCAGCGCAAGCTGGAGATCGCCCGGGCGCTGGCCACCGAGCCCAAGCTGCTGCTGCTGGATGAGCCTGCCGCGGGCATGAACCCCAACGAGACGGCGGAACTGATGCAGACCATTGAGGTGGTGCGCAAGCAGTTTGATGTGACGGTGCTGCTCATTGAGCACGACATGAAGCTGGTGTCCGGCATCTGCGAATATCTGTATGTACTGAACTTCGGACGCCTGCTGGCAGAGGGCACTCCCTCCGCCGTGCTCAGCGATCCGGAAGTTATCACCGCCTATCTGGGCGATTAAGGAGGGAAACCATATGGCAATGCTGGAAGTAACCGGTCTGAACGTCTATTACGGTCTGATCCACGCCCTGCACGATGTTTCCTTCCACGTGGACGAGGGGGAAGTGGTGGCGCTGATCGGCGCCAACGGCGCGGGTAAGACCACCATTTTGCACACCGTCTCCGGGCTGATCCCCGCCAAGACGGGCAGCGTGGTTTTTGAAGGGAAAGACATCACAAAAAAACCCGGCCATTCCATCGTAAAGCTTGGCATGGGACATGTGCCCGAGGGTCGGCGCGTGTTCCCCAGCCTGACCGTGGCGGAAAACCTGCGTATGGGTGCGTATACCCGACCTGCCGCTGAAATCGCAGGTTCCCTGAAGGAAGTGTACGAGTGGTTTCCCCGTCTGGAGGAGCGCAAAAACCAACCGGCCGGCACTCTGTCCGGCGGCGAACAGCAGATGCTGGCCATGGGACGGGCCATGATGTCCAAGCCCCGCATCCTGCTGCTGGATGAACCTTCCATGGGTCTGTCCCCCCTGTTCGTGGGTGAGGTATTTAAAATCATTGAAAAGGTGTCTGCCGCCGGGACGACGGTGCTGCTGGTGGAGCAGAACGCCAAAAAGGCGCTGGCCATTGCCAACCGCGCCTATGTGCTGGAGACAGGCAACATCATCAAGGAGGGCGCAGCCTCCGAACTTCTCAATGACGACGCCATCAAAAAGGCTTATCTGGGCGAGTAAGCTAAATAAAAGGAGTGAAGCGAATGAAGCCGTATATCATTACCATCGAGCGCCAGTATGGTTCCGGCGGAAAGACGGTCGGCAAGATGCTGGCAAAGAAGCTGAACATCCCCTTTTATAATTACGAAATCGTGTCCATGGCATCGGAAGAAAGCGGCATTAACGCCGTCTATTTCTCGGATGAACGACTGAAACCGAGCATCATTGAGCGGCTTCGCACCCGCGGCGGAGACACCTCCGTGCTCAATGACAGCCGGGAACGCTACCTGACCGACGATGCTCTGTTTGAGCATCAGACCAAGGTCATCCGCCGGCTGGCCGACGAGGGTCCCTGTGTGATCGTGGGGCGCTGCGGTGACTATGTGCTCAAAGGCCGCAAGGATGTGGTGCGCGTTTTTGTCCACGCGGATGACGACTTTTGCCTGGAGCAGGCCATGCTGGTCAATTCCCTGAGTGTCCCGCAGGTAAAAAAGAAGATCGCCGAGGTGGACGAGTACCACGCAAAGTACTACAAATACCACACCGGCAAGGATTGGTACGATGCCAGAAACTACGACCTGTCTTTGAACAGCGGTGTGCTGGGCTTTGAGGGGACCATGAATGAGATCCTCAACTACATGGCCGTGCGTGAGCAGGCCGATCAGGACTGACAAGCGAATAAAACCGCCTTCGGACGTCCGGAGGCGGTTTTGTTTTGGGGTAGTAAATGTATGATTGGCAAGAGGAGGAAAAAGTGCTATAATACATAGCGGTTTATCCGATTAAGAGAAAAAGAAGTGATGAGATGAAAAAAGTGCAGATTCTGTGGATCATGCGTTCCATGGCAAAAACGGGCATGGAAATAAAAACGCACACCCACGATTATTATCACATGATATACATATTGTCCGGGCAGTTCGACATGGTGGTTAACGGCCGTTCGTTTGCGCTGATGGAAGGGGTCTGTCTTTTGATTCCCAAAGGAGTAGAGCACTCCTACGTGGTCGCAGGAACGGAATCTGCGGAATTCCTGGAGGTCAAATTTGCACTGATGGACAAGGTGCTGGACGAGCAGTTTCATGGATTTGACCTGTGCACCTCCGAAGATTCTGTGGTGGGAGATCTGCTCAGGCAAATCGTGGATGAATATTCCGTGCTTGGATTGCAGGCGGATGAGACAACCGCGTGCTACCTGCTGAGCGTTTTGTATACGCTGACACGGGAGCAGCGCGTTGAGAAACAGCAGGAATTTCGTTACGTGGACGCATCGGCGTACAGCCCCCTGTCCCAGCAGATCGTGCACTACCTGGAGGATCATTTTTCGGAACAAATGTCCCTGGAACAGCTGGCACAGGCATTGGGACGGGAAAAAAGCTATCTGTGCAGAGCGTTCAAAAAAGATACCAAGACAACCATATTGGACTGCCTGAATATGATTCGTATCCGCCGCGCGGCAGAGCTGCTCACGTACAGCGACAACAGCATGGCGCAGGTGGGAGAGATGTGCGGATTTGCCTCTCCCAACAACTTTAACCGGGTGTTTTTGAAATATGTTGGCGTTACCCCGGGGCAGTGCCGGCGTGCGTTTCCGGCGGATATCCTCCTGCGGCAAAAGGAAGAGGTGCAATATCCCAACCGACTCATTTACAGTGTTCTGGCGCAGCAGCAGATCCCGCTGGAAGTGTATCTGGCGGATCAGACAAACGAGCAATAATTACATCGAAAAGCAGCGGGTGCGCAGTGCGCCCGCTGCTTTTTTGTGTCCGGTGGACCGCAGCGATCGGGCGCAGGGAACGCTATCTTGCGGCACGGGGCAACAAATGTGCAAATATTGACTTTGATGGTGAAAATTCGGAGAAACACCCGCGTAAACATTGACAAATATTGCCCTTGGTGATATGTTTATATAACGTATAGGAGTGTTTAAACGAAAAAAGACGATAAACATTCATGTGAAAGGTGAGATTATTTTGAAAAACGTAGTAGTAGTCGGTGGTGTCCGTACTCCCTTTGGTAAGATGGGTGGTGCGCTGCGCCAGTTCCACATGGCAGATCTGACTGGTATGGCCATTCGCGGCCTGGTGGACAAGTATGGACTGGATCCCGAAGTGATCGATGCGGTGACGGTGGGCTGCGCCCTCCACGATGCCCGCACCCACAACATTGCCCGCTTTGCCACTCTGGCTGCCGGCCTGCCCCAGAAGACCTCCTCCGTGTTTGTGGAGATGCAGTGCGGCTCCGCCATCGCGGCCATCAACTATGCGGCCTATCGCATCATGGCCGGTGAGGCCGACGTGATGATCGCCGGCGGCGGCGAGAGCTACAGCCAGCGCTTTGCCAAGTTCTCCATGTCCGTGGAGCCCTACAAGATGATTCCCCCCGCGGCCATCCCTTCCCGCCTGTCTCCCAATCCGGAGGAATGCATCTCCATGCTGGAGATTTCCGACCGGATGGCCAAGAGCTGGGGCATCACCCGTGAGGAGTGCGACGAGTTTGCTCTGCGCAGCCAGCTGCTGACCAAGCAGGCTCAGGACACCAACTTCTTCGAGGGTCACGTGATCCCCGTCACCATCCCTGCCACCAAGAAGACTCCCGAGCAGCTCATCACGGTGGACGAGCAGCCCCGTCCCGACACTACCATGGAGGGTCTGGGCAAGCTGAAGAGCGTGCTGGAAGGCGGCGTGACCACCGCCGGTAACTCCTCCGGCCGCAATGACGGCGCCGCCGCGGTGCTGGTTATGACCGAGGAAAAGGCCAAGGAGCTGGGCCTGACCCCCATCATGCGCTGGGTGGGCGGCACCGACGTGGGTGTGGATCCCTGCTACATGGGCATCGGCCCCGCTTTCTCCAACCTGAAGATCCTTAAGAACAAGGGTCTGAAACTGTCCGACATCGATGTGTGGGAGTGCAACGAGGCCTTCGCCGCCCAGAACCTGAGCGTGATTCGTGAGATGGAGAACCAGACCGGCGAGAAGATCGACATGGCCAAGTGGAATCCCCACGGCGGCGCTATCGCCATGGGTCACCCCAACGGCGCTTCCGGTGCCCGTATCGCCATGTACGCCATGCGCCATCTGGAGCGCACCGATGCCCGTTACGCTATGATCTCCTCCTGCTGCGGCGGCGGCTTGGGCGTGTCCACTCTGTTTGAGAAAATGTAACCGGATACCCGGCATAAAGGAGAGAGAACGATATGGACAAACCCATGCAGGGCATTCGTGTTCTGGAACTGGCTACTTATGTTGCCGGCCCCGTGTGCGGCCGCCTGCTGGCCGATCTGGGCGCGGACGTCATCAAGGTGGAGGCGCTGTCCGGCGACGCCTGGCGGCAGACGGGCAAGAGCTACAATCCCCGCTTTACCGACGATGAAAACCCCGTATTTGATATTTACAACAGCGGCAAACGCTGCATTTCACTGAACCTGAAAGACCCGGCGGGTATGGAGGCCTTTCACAAGCTGCTGGCGGAGGCGGACGTGTTTATTACCAACACCCGCCCCAAGAGCCTCCGGAAGCTGGGCATCTATTATGACGACATCAAGGAGCGCTATCCCGACCTGATCTACGGCATTCTGCTGGGCTACGGCGAAGAAGGTCCGGATAAGGATCTGCCCGCCTTTGATGTGACCGCCTTCTGGGCCCGCGGCGGCTTCCTGGCTGATACGGGAGAGGCCGGCGAGCATTATACCCCCACCATGGCACCCTTCGGTGTGGGCGATTCGGTGACCGGATCCATGCTGTTTGGCGAGATTTGTGCCGCTCTGTTCCGCAGAGAACGCACCGGCAAGGGCGACTTTGTCCGGGCGGGTCTGTACCACAACGCCATCTTCACCATGGGCACCATGGAGATCGTCACCCAAAAGCCCTGGGGCACGGTGTATCCCAGAACTTCTCTGGAAGCCGGTATGCAGGGCCATTACCGCTGCGCGGATAATGAGTGGGTCTATCTGGCGACCGGCAACGCTCTGGTCACCCTGTCCAAGGTGAGTGGTATCATCGCAGACCCTGAACTGGCAAGTGATCCGCGCTTCC
>JAZUOI010000031.1:0-7220 GCA_045604585.1 Lawsonibacter sp.
ATGGCAACGGTGAAGCGGCGCAGATTTTCCGTGACGCAGGCGGGGTCGTCTCCACGGGAATAGCCCAAATTCAGCCCGGCACAGGCTCCCCGGCTCACCCCACCCAGCCGGGTGGAGAAGCCGTGGGCAACGCCCCCGGCGGCGGAAAAGGCGTCGCAGGACAGGAAGGGGACAGGGACGGCAGAGTGCAGCGTAAAGCCCATGTTGTCCCCTCCTTGCACACGGCATAAATAATTACAGTTTATTGTATCGCAAATATCCCCCCGTGACAAGGGTTTGATTGGGAGAAATACAGGGGTGTTTCGCCGGAGAAATGGGCGAAATGCCAAGAAGGAATGTACGATTGTAAAATCAAGAAGCGCCCCCACTCCTTTGGAGCGGGGGCGTGATTGGATCACAGGTAGCCGTGGGGGCCGCGCACGGAGGCTTCGCCGGCACCCACCGCTTCCCGGGTGCCGTCGGGCAGTTCTACCAGCAGACGGAAGTCTTCGTCAATGTCCAGAGCGATCGCTTCCCGCGTCTGCGCGGGAGTGATGAGCCGGACGGGGCGACCCACGGTGAGGCACTGGGCGCGATAGCGGTTTAGATAATCGTCCTTTTGGGCGGGGAAGTCGGCGTACAGCCGATCCAACGCCACGATCAGCGCTCGGGTCAGTTCTCCCATATCCACCTCATGCCCCAATTCCGTGGAAAGGGAGGTGGCGGTGGCGCGCAGCTCCGGGGGGAAATCCTCCGGGCGGTGATTGACGTTGATGCCGATGCCCACCACCAGACCCTCCGGGCGGCCGTCACGCAAAAGCAACTCGGTCAATATGCCGCACAGCTTTTTTTTATTTAGGATCAAGTCGTTGATCCACTTGATCTGGGGGCGGACACCGCAGACGGAGAAAATGGCGTCGCACACGGCCACCGCTGTCCACGCGGTCAAATGAGCCGCCGCGTTGGGGGGGAGCTGGGGGCGCAGCAGGGCGGACAGATACAGGCCGCAGCCCTCCGGGGAGTGGAAGGATCGACCCGCACGCCCCCGACCCGCCGTCTGCCTGCGGGCGGTGACCACCAGACCGTCCGGGGCGTTTTGAGCGGCTTGACGTTTGACTTCGGCGTTGGTGGAGTCCACGCAGTCCAGCCGGAGCAGCGCGCGTCCCACCCGACATTCGGGGGGGAGAACGAGAGCAGCCATGGGACACCTCCTTCGGTAAAAGATATCTTAAAGGTATCATACTACGGTTTTTCCTGTGCGTCCAGCGGTATATTCCTCAAACCTGTCCCATACATTTGATACTATCAAAACAGGAAAGGGTGGCGGAGTATGGCCTTTGAGCAGGAACGCTCCCGGGGCGGAGAGCACCGGCTGGTACTGGAGGATCGGGAACGGCTGGTGGTCAGCGGTGTGGAAGAGGTGGAGCGCTTTGACGAGGAGTCGGTCACTCTTCGCACCGCACAGGGACAACTGGTGGTGCGGGGGGACGGGCTGCACATTGAGCAGCTGAGTCTGGACGGGGGAGAACTGCGGCTGGAGGGACAGGTGGACAGCCTGACCTACGAGGACGAGGAGCCGGGGCGGTCGGGGCTGCTGGCACGGCTGTTCGGCTGATATGGCAGCAGATATTTCCGGGCAGGGCTGGGCACTGGTACAGGCGCTGGGACTTGGTTTGGTGCTGGGTGTGCTGTACGATCTGCTGCGAATTCTCCGTGTGCGCATCAAATTGCCCCTGTTGGGCGGCGTGCTGGATCTGCTGTTCTGGGTGAGCGTGACGGCGGTGCTGTTCGTGTGGTCCCAGGGGGCGTGGGGCGGACGCATTCGCCTGTACGGCGTGTTCGGCGTGATGCTGGGTGGGGGTGTATACTTCCGGCTGTTCAGTCGGGGATTGCTCCGGGTGGGGTATTTTTGGGCCGATGTGATCCGTATGCTGCTGAATTTGGCACTTATGCCCATGCGAGGACTGTTTTTTCTGCTGAAAAAAATTAAAAATTTTGTAAAAAACACCTTTTCTTATGGGCGCAAATGGTATAGAATAAAGACGCTGTCAAAGGAAATGGCTGCGGTGCGCCGGGATGGGCATCAGCGAATGTACGGAGGTGGAGCGTGTGAAGTTCAAAAAAACCGGTTTTTTGACCAAGCTCGTTCTGCTGGCTCTGTTCATTCTGCTGGCCGTGCGTCTGCTGGACGTGCGGGCAAAAATCCAAAACGGCGAGCAGGAGCAAAGTCAGCTTACCCATCAGGTGGCTCAGGTCAAGCAGGAGAATACCCAGCTGTCCAACGCCATCGAGAACAAGGATGACCCGGAGGTGCTGGAATCGGTGGCTCGGGACAAGGGGTACGTCAAAGCGGACGAGAAGCTGTTCGTGGCCGGCTGACCCGTTTGCAGCGGTTACTTCACAAGGAGGATTTGTCGGTCGATTATGGAGTTTGGTGTAGGTTCTGTCGTAGAGGGGAAAGTTACCGGTATCACAAAGTTCGGAGCGTTCGTGTCCCTGCCCGGAGGAAAGTCCGGTCTGGTACATATTTCCGAAATCGCCTATTCCTACGTGAATGAGGTGTCTGAATTTCTGCAGGAGGGGCAGGAGGTCAAGGTCAAGGTCATTGGCATTGACGAGTCCAACCGCATCAACCTGTCCATCAAAAAGGCCATGGATCCGCCTGCCCGGCCGGCCGGCGCGCCGGCTCCCGGAGGGCGTGCGCCCCGCACATTTGGCGGGAACAATGCCTCTGCGGCACGCGGTGGTGGCTTTACCCCCCGTCCTGCCGCCCCTGCAAGCCAGGACATGGATTTTGAAGATCGGCTGAAGCAGTTTATGCAGTCCTCGGACAGCAAGCTGTCCGAGCTGCGCTATATGGAAAAGAAAGGCAGCTCCCGCCGTGGCGGAGGCCGCCGCTGAGCAACCAACAAAACCGCACCGCCTTTTGAGGAGGTGCGGTTTTTTGCGCAAAAAAAGGAACGCCCCGGGAGGAGCGTTCGGCCAGGAGAATAGAATGAACTGGCTGCGCGTTCGCGCATTGGTTGAGCTGCGAATAAAGAATACCATATTTTACCAATTAAATCAATAGGACAATTTGTCGAAAATGAGGGAGGGCAATCGTCGAAATATACAGTTTGATCGGGCTCGGGAAGAAAGATTTTCAAATAATTCACAAGAAGATAGTGCAAAGCGCCGGAGAGTATGGTATACTGAGGTTAAGCAGGAGGGAGGAAAGTCTCCTGCAAACCCACAACCGCCCCGCCTGGGGTGAAAGGAGCTGACACGCATGAAGTTCACATTTACCGACAAGAAGATCAACCTGCCCAAATCTGTTCACGCCTATGCTGAGAAAAAGGTGGGCAAGCTGGACCGCTATTTCCGGGAGGATGCCGCCGCAGCTGTTACGTTCAGTGTGGAGAAGGATCGCAATAAGGTGGAGATCACCATTCGGTCCGGCGGCACGATCCTGCGCGTGTCGGAGAGCACCTCGGATATGTTTGCTTCCATTGATTCCGCCGTGACTTTGCTGGAACGGCAGATCCGCAAAAACAAGACCCGGTTGGAAAAACGCCTGCGGCAGGGGGCCTTCGAGCGCTCTTTGGATGAGGAGAGTTCCTTTGTTCCCGTAGCGGAGGAGGGGGAGTACGACATCGTGCGCACCAAGACCTTCCCCATCAAGCCCATGACCCGGGACGAGGCTATTTTGCAGATGAATTTGCTCAGCCACAGCTTCTACGCCTTTAAGGACGAGGGAGCGGGAGGAGCCTTTGCCGTGGTATACAAGCGTAACGACGGCGGCTACGGGCTGATCGAGGACGAAAACTGACCCAATGCAACAGGGCAGGGCACGGTGTTTGCCGCGCCCTGCCCTTTGTGTACGCCTGAAATAATTTTGAATTTTTTGCGCGATAGCCTTGCATTCTTGGCGGATACAGAGTATAATTTCAACATATCCGCGCACAAGTGTTTTTGTCTCATGGACAAAATCCTTGTATTTGTTATTGTAAAGGAGAAAGATCAACATGAGCATGAAGAAAATCCTCGCGTGTGTCCTGTCCGGCGCTATGATGCTGGGCGTTCTGGCCGGTTGCGGCAGCACCGGCAGCACCTCCGGTTCCGAGGGCGGCGACAACATCGTCAAGATCGGCGTGTTTGAGCCCGCTTCCGGCGACTCCGCTTCCGGTGGCAAGAAGGAGACCCTGGGTATGCAGTACGCCAACCAGGAGACTCCCACCGTTGAGATCGGCGGCGTGACCTATCAGGTCAAGCTGGAGATCGCCGACAACGGTTCCTCTACCGACAAGGCCCCCACCGCTGCTTCCGATCTGGTTGCCAAGGACGTTGCCATCGTTCTGGGTTCCTACGGTTCCGGCGTGTCCATGGCCGGCGGCCCCATCTTTGACGAGGCCGGTCTGGCTGCCATGGGCGTGACCTGCACCAACCCCAACGTCACTGCCGGTAACGATTACTACTATCGCATTTGCTTCCTGGATCCCTTCCAGGGCACCGTTCTGGCCAACTTCGGTATGGAAAAGTTTGATGCCAAGGTCGCTTACTGCCTGGGCGAGATCGGCAACGAGTATGACCAGGGTCTGATTACCTTCTTTGAGCAGGCCTTCACCGCCGCCGGCGGCACCGTCATCAAGGACTCCTTCCCCACCAACAACTCTGACTTCACCTCTTACCTGAACAAGGCCAAGAGCGAGGGCGCCGGCGTGATCTTTACTCCCGTGTCCATCGCCTACGCCACTCAGATCATCACTCAGGCTGCTTCTCTGGGCATCGAGATCCCCTTCCTGGGCTCCGATACCCTGGACGACAACATGGTTCTGGAAGCTGCTAATGGCACCAACATCCAGCTGTACGTTTCCACCTTCTATCAGGAGGGTGGTAACCCCGAGTTCGATGCCGGCATCAAGAACTACATCAACAGCAACTCCGTGGCCAAGGATGCCAACGGCGGCAACGACACCATCTCCGCTGTGACTGCCATGGGCTATGATGCTTACTATGTTGCTCTGGAGGCCATGAAGGCTGCCGGCAGTGTTGAGCCCGAGGCCATCAAGGCTGCCCTGGGTGGCGTGACCTACACCGGCGTGTCCGGCGACATCGCTTTCGACGAGATCGGCGACGCCATCCGCGACACCGCTTACATCAAGACCGCCAACACCGCTGACGGCACTTGGGTCCTGGAGACGGTCCAGAAGGCCAACTAAATTATCAACGGATACAGCACTGCTTGGCGGGGGCCTGCGCCCCCGCCAAGCGTTGTATCTTGGGCTGCCTCGAAAAAGGCTGATTTTTCGGCAGGTTTCGAGACAGCCCAAACTGTCTTTTGCAATCTGCTTTAAGGAGGAACCTATGGAATACATCATTTCCATTCTGCTCTCCGGCATTTCGGTGGGCGGACAATATGCCCTGATTGCCATCGGCTACACCATGGTATACGGCATCTTGCGCCTGATCAACTTCGCCCACGGTGACGTGTTTATGGTAGCAGGCCTGATGGGCATCTATCTGTCGTCCAGCATGCCCCTGTATGTGGCGATCCCCATGGTCATTATACTGACGGCTGTGCTGGCATTCTTTATTGAACGCGCGGCCTATAAGCCTCTGCGTTCGGCCCCTCGTATGTCGGTGATGATCTCTGCCATCGGTGTGAGCTATCTGCTGCAGAACGTGGCCACCTATATCACCGGTGCCCAGCCCATGACCTATCCTACCATTCCCGGTCTGGCCGGTACGGTGCAGATCGCCGGAACCCCCACCAAGTGGGCGGTGCTGCTGACTCCGGTTCTGGTGGCGGTTCTGGTGGTCGGTCTGACCATGTTGATCAACCACACCAAGGTGGGCATGGCTATGCGCGCGGTGTCCAAGGATTTTGAGACCGCTCAACTCATGGGCATCAAGATCAACAACGTCATCTCCATCACCTTCGTCATCGGCTCGGTGCTGGCGGCGGTGGGCTCCATCCTGTACTTCACCAACTACTCTGCCGTTACGCCCACCATCGGTGCCCTGCCCGGTCTGAAAGCCTTCGTGGCTGCCGTGTTTGGCGGGATCGGATCTATCCCCGGAGCGGTGATCGGCGCCTTTGTCATCGGCATCTGCGAGACGGTGATCAAGGGTCTGCCTTCCGCCTGGGATGTGTCTGTGTTCTCCGATGCGTTCACCTTTGCCTTGCTCGTCGTCGTACTGGTGTTTAAGCCCACCGGTCTGTTTGGCGAGAAGGCTACGGACAAGGTTTAAGGAGGTGCCCCAATGATTCAGAAAAAAAGCAAGAAGGGTGCCTTTATTGCGCTGGGAAGCATCGTCCTGTTTTTGGCGGCCATCGTGCTGCTGGAAAATCTGGGCCTGGTCATGGGCAATGTGCCCAAGTTGCTCAAACCCACCAGCCAGCTGTTCGTGGTGCTGAAAAAGACCGCCGTGTACGCCCTTGCCGCCGTGTCCATGAACCTGTTGACCGGCTTTACGGGTCTGTTCTCCCTGGGACAGGCCGGGTTTATGCTGCTGGGTGCCTACACCTATGCCATTCTGACCGTGCCCATGGAGCACAAGGATCAGGTTTACTACGCCTTCAACGGCTCCGCGGTGAAGTTCTCGCTGCCCGACCTGTTCGGCGGTGTGGATACTGTCCCGGGTCTCATTCTGGGTGTGCTGCTGGCCATTATTCTGGGAGGCATTGTGGCGGCCATCTTCGCCTGGTTCATTGGTCTGCCCGTGCTGCGGCTGAAGAGTGACTATCTGGCTATTGCCACTCTCGGCTTTGCCGAGATCATGCGCGCCATCTTCCAGTGGCAGAAGCTGGGTCCCATCACCAACGGAGCCAACATGATCAACAAGATCCCCACCTTTGCCAACTTCAACATTGAGAATGCCGCCGGCAAGGTAGTGCTGCGCCTTTCCACGTTTGTGCCGTTCCTGCTGGCCATCCTCTGCATTGCCATCATCGTGCTGCTCATCAACTCCTCTTACGGGCGTGCCTTCAAGGCCATCCGTGAGGACGAGGTCGCTGCCGAGGCTATGGGCATCAATCTGGCCAAGCATAAGCGCATGGCTTTCTGCATTTCCTCCTTCTTTGCCGGGATCAGCGGTGCCATGTTTGCCATGTTCGTCAACAACGCCCAGGCCAAGCCCTTTACCACCAATCTGACCTATGAGATCCTGCTCATCGTGGTCATTGGCGGCATCGGCTCCATCACCGGCTCCTGCATTGCCACGTTTTTGTATGTGGCCTGCTCCGAGTGGGAAGACGGGGG
>JAZUOI010000032.1:0-5052 GCA_045604585.1 Lawsonibacter sp.
CGGCGTGGCCAGCTCCAGGTACTTTTCCGGGCTCAGCTTGCGGATGTACTCGGCGTTGAACCAGTTCAGCTTTTGCATGTCGAACACCGAGGGGGACTTGCTCAGCCCCTCCAGGTCGAAGGCCTCCTCCAGCTCCTTCAGGGTGAAGAATTCCCGCTCGCCCTTGGGGCTCCAGCCCAGCAGCACCAGGTAGTTGATGACGGCCTCCACCAGGTAGCCTTCGGCCAGCAGGTCCTCGAAGGAGGGGTCGCCCTGGCTCTTGGACATCTTGCGCTTCACGATGGCCTTCACCGGATTGCCGTTTTCGTCCAGCACCGGGTTGCCGTCGGCGTCCACGGCCATCTGGTATTCGCCGGTCTTCTTGCTCTTATAGGTGCCCTCTACCATCACGGGGGTCAGGTGCACGTAGGTGGGCGGCGTCCAGCCCAGGGCCTCGTAGAGCAGGTTGTACTTGGGCGCGCAGGACAGGTATTCGTTGCCCCGCATCACGTGGGTGATGCCCATCAGGTGGTCGTCGATCACGTTGGCGAAGTTGTAGGTGGGCAGGCCGTCGGCCTTGATCAGCACGTTGTCGTCCAGCGTGTCGCAGTCCACCTCCACGTGGCCGTAGATCACGTCGTCAAAGCCCGCCTTGCCCTCGGTGGGGATGTTCTGGCGAATGACGTATTCCTCGCCGGCGTCCAGCTTCGCCTGGGTCTCCTCCTTGGAGAGGCGCAGGCAGTGCTTGTCGTATTTGAAGCTCTCGCCCCTGGCCTCGGCGGCCCTGCGGGCCTTCTCGAGCCGCTCCTTGGTGCAGAAGCAGTAATAGGCGTGGCCGGATTCCACCAGCTGTTTGGCGTAAGGCATGTAGGTGTCCTTGCGCTGGGACTGCACGTAGGGGCCGCAGGGGCCGCCCACGTCCGGGCCTTCGTCGTGGCTAAGGCCGGCGGTGCGCATGGAGTTATAGATCACGTCCACCGCGCCGGGAACCTCGCGCTCCTGGTCGGTGTCCTCGATGCGCAGTATGAACTTGCCGCCCTTGCTGCGGGCATACAGATAGGTGTACAGCGCGGTGCGCAGGTTGCCCAGGTGCATGTAGCCCGTGGGGCTGGGGGCAAAGCGGGTTCTGACTTCCATGTTGGTCTGTCTCCTTGGCAGTTTATTTCTTGCATGGTGCGGCGGCGTTTACGCCGCCACACTTTTCTCAGATCATTCCTCGGCGATATCGAAGGTGAAGATGGTGGTGAAGTCGTACTTCTCACTGGCGTGGAGCACGCTGTCGATGAACTCGGGGTGGTTGATGGAATCCGGGGCAAACTGGGTCTCCAGGCAGAAGCCCTCCCGCTTGCCGTACACGCGGCCCGAGGTGCCGGGGTTGACGCCCTTCAGGGCGTTGCCGCAGTACAGCTGCACGGCGGGCATGTCGGTGAACATGTCCATCACCCTGCCGGACTCGGGGTCGGTGACCTCGGCTGCGAAGCGCAGGCCGGCCTCGTAGTCGTTGATGTTGAAGTTGTGGTCGATGCCGCCGCCGTAGCCCAGCTGCTCGTCGCTGTCGGTCAGGGCCAGGCTGTCGCCCACACGCTTGGGCTCGCGCAGGTCAAAGGGCGTGCCGGTCACGTCCCGCTGCTCGCCGGTGGGGATGCAGTGCGCGTCCACCACGGTGAAGGTATCGCAGTTCATCTCGAAGATGTGGTCCTCGATGGTCTTCCCGCCGGCCTCGCCGTTCAGGTTGAAATAGGTGTGGTTGGTCAGGTTGCAGAGCGTATCCTTGTCGCTGACGGCCTCGTAGCGGATCAGCAGCTCGTTCTCGTCGGTGAAGGTGTAGGTGACCATCACCCTCAGCGTTCCGGGGTAGCCCTCCTCGCCGTCGGGGCTTGTGTACTTCAGGATCAGCAGATCCTCGCAGATGCCCTCGATGGGGGTCACGTCCCACAGCTTCTCGTTGAAGCCCACCTTGCCGCCGTGCAGGTGGGTGATGCCCTTCTCGTTCTTCGCCAGGGTCAGCTTCACGCCGTTCAGGGTGCACTCGCCGTTCGCGATGCGGTTGCCCACGCGGCCGATCAGCGCGCCCAGGTAGCCCGTGGTGGGGCAGTAGCCCGCCGCGTCGTTGTAGCCCAATACCACGTTGCCGATCTTGCCGGCCTTGTCCGGCACGTTGATGGCCCGGATGATGCCGCCGTAGTTGGTGATCTCCACGGAAGCGCCTGAGTTGTTGGTCAGCACATACAGATCGGCCTCGCGCCCATCGGGCAGCCTGCCAAAGCTCTTCTTTACGATGCTCATGTTGAATACTTCCTTTCACGCCCCGCGGACGCGCCGCAAAGGGGCCATATTTTCTTATTATAATAATACATCGTTTCAGGCGGAAATTCAAGGGGAGATTGGGAAATAAAGATATGATACTATTGATACTGCCGGGGTCGCTTTTCCCGTAAGAATTTTCCCTTGCTATTTCTGACGTATCTGCATATAATGGAGATTAGAGATCAAGCGCAACAAGGAAGGCTGCATGATGCAGATTGACGAAATCAGAATATATAGTGACTGTGTATATTCCAAATATTCTGAAATTTGAAGCCGACCTAAAGACGAGGAGGAAATAACACATGTGCATGTTCTGCAAATGCAAGACGGTCAAGCCAAGCCTGGATACCTTTCTGGCAAACTACAAAGGATGCATTTTGATCGTAAAAAACGTTCCTTGTGAAGAATGCGAACAGTGCGGAGCAAAGTATTATTCGGACAGTGTCATGGAAAAGCTGGAGAAGATTACCAGTGAGGCCAAGAGCAGGATGCAGGAGCTGACTGTGACGGACTATTCCAGGGTGGCGTGACTGGTCAGCAGGGACGGTTCCAAATGACTACATTTATATCTGATGAAGCAGTCAATAAGAACCGTCCCTGCTGACTTCGAGAAAGGATATACAAAGGGAAGCCATTGTAAGGTCTGTGGTAAGATTTTGTCCGTGAGCGAGGAAATCCCAGCAAAGGGGCACACTGAAGTCATTGACGAAGCGGTTGAGCCGACCTATGATAAGACAGGCCTGACGGAGGGCAAGCATTGCTTGGTTTGTGGCGAAGTTCTGGTTGCCCAAGAGATTATTGCCAAGCTTACGCCCACTGCAACGCCCAAGTCCGCGGCGACCCCTGAGCCGACGCCCAAGCCGACGCCCATGCCAACCGCGACCCTTGCGGTGACACCGACGCCCACGGCGACGCCCAAACCTGCCGCGACCCCTGTGGTGACGCCGACGCCTACGGCGACGCCCAAACCTACCGTGACCCCTGCGGTGACGCCGACGCCCACGGCGACACCTACGATCACTGCGACTCCGAAAGCATCTGAGAAGCCGACGGAGGCGCCCGTTGAGGAAACGACTGACACGCCGAAGCCCGCGAAGCCCAGGATCGACGAGTGTAAGATCACCGTGGAGGATCAGGTCTATACCGGCAAGGCACTGAAGCCCGCGGTGACGGTCAAGTATGGCAAGGTGACGCAGAAGAAGGGCACGGACTATACCGTGGCCTACAAGGATAACGTGAACGCCGGCACCGCGACAGTGATGGTTACGGGCAAGGGGAACTATACCGGCAGCAAGAAGGTAACCTTTAAGATCGCGGCGGTGAAGCTGGCCAAGTGCACCTTTGCCGTGGCGGACCAGACCTATACCGGCAAGGCTCTCAAGCCCGCTGTGACGGTGAAGTACGGCAAGGTGAAGCTGAAGCAGGGCACGGACTACACCGTGACCTACAAGAACAACAAGGCCATCGGCACTGCCACGGCGACAGTCAAGGGCAAGGGCAACTACACCGACAGCAAAAAGGTCACCTTCAGGATCAACCCGAAGGGCACGGCCTTTGCCAAGCTGAAGGGCGGCAAGCAGCAGATCACGCTGAAGTGGAAGAACCCGAAGAACATCACGGGCTATGAGATTCAGTACAGCCTGAAGAAGAACTTCTCAGGCAAGAAGACCGTGAAGATCAAGAAGGCCAAGACCCTCGCCACGACCATCAAAAAGCTGGCGGCAAACAAGACGTACTATGTGCGCATTCGGACCTATACCACGGTGAAGAAGAAGACCTACTACTCCGCCTGGTCCAAGGTCAAGGCTGTCAAGACGAAGGCGGGCCAGGCGAGCAACGCACCGAACGAGCAGAATGTCGAAGTCGCCACGGATGAGGATGAAGCGCCCTTGACGTTGGATGAAGCGCTCGACGGAGAACTCATTCTGGGTGAACCCATTGAACTGCCGGAAGAGCTGCCACAGGATGACGTTTCCTTGCCGGTGGCAGAATAATCGATCGAACCATTCCATAGCCTCCCCTCGCCGGGTTATCCCGGCAGAGGGGAGGCTTTCTGCGTCTTTACGGCCGTGTTTCCCCTTGCGTCCCTTGCGCTTTTATGGTAAGCTATAGGCGCTGGAGGTGAGCGCATGGGAACCTATCTGAATCCGGGAAACAGTGGCTTTGCCCGAGCCCTGAAATCAAAATATGTCGATAAGACCGGCCTGATCGACGTGGTCAACGGCACCATCGATACGGCGATCAATCTGAGCTGCATCAGCCGTCCGCGTCGCTTTGGAAAGTCCTATGCGGCTCAGATGCTCTGTGCATATTACGACAGAACCGTCGATTCCCATGGGCTTTTCAAAGACCTGAAGATATCAAAAACAGACAGCTATGAACAGCATATCAATAAATACGATGTGATCTACATCGATATGACCAATATCATGGGGAAGGCAGAGCCGGGAGAGTTCGTTCGCTTCCTCGTGAATGCCGTTACCGAGGAGCTTTTGCTCGCGTATCCGGATATCCGTCCGGGCAACGCCTTTGACGAGACGCTCATAGGCGCCGTTGGTAAAACCGGCAGAAGGTTCATCATGATCATCGATGAATGGGACGCGCCGATTCGTGAATTTGGCGAAACGGCAGTGGAAGCCTATCTGTTGTTTCTGAGGATGCTGTTCAAGAGCAGCGCGACGACCGCAAAGCTGTTTGCCGCTGTCTATATGACGGGCATACTGCCCATTAAAAAGATGCTGACGCAATCGGCGCTCTCCGATTTTG
>JAZUOI010000033.1:0-2404 GCA_045604585.1 Lawsonibacter sp.
CTGGCGGGAGATGCACCAGTCACGGATGTTGTTCATCCAGTTCATATAGTTCTTGGTGAAGCGCTCCGGGACAAACTTGGTCTCGCCCTCGTTGACGGAGCGGATGGCCTCGTCAGCCAGAGTCTTCATCTTCACAAACCACTGGGCGGAAATAATGGGTTCCACATCCTTGTGGCAGCGGTAGCAGGTACCCACATTGTGGGCATGGTCTTCGATCTTCACCAGGTAGCCCTGCTCTTCCAGATCGGCAACGATGGCCTTACGGGCATCGTAACGGTCCATACCCTCGTACTTGCCGCCCAGAGCATTGACCACACCGTTGTCGTCCAGCACACGGATAACTTCCAGGTTGTGGCGCAGACCCACTTCGAAGTCGTTGGGGTCGTGGGCGGGGGTCATCTTCACGCAGCCGGTACCAAAGTCCATCTCCACGTACTCGTCGGCCACGATGGGGATGGGGCGATCCATCAAAGGCAGGGTGACGGTCTTGCCCACCAGATGCTTGTCGCGCCCGTCCTCCGGGTGGACGGCCACGCCGGTGTCGCCCATCATGGTCTCGGGACGGGTGGTGGCCACCACCAGATAGCCGGAGCCGTCGGTCAGGGGGTAGCGCATGTGCCACATGTGGCCGGGCTTGTCCTGATACTCCACCTCAGCATCGGACAGGGCGGTGACGCAGTTGGGACACCAGTTGATGATGCGGCTGCCCTTGTAGATCAGACCCTTTTCATACAGGGACACAAACACCTCACGCACGGCCTTGGAGCAGCCCTCGTCCATGGTGAAGCGGGAACGCTCCCAGTCGCAGGAGGCGCCCATCTTCTTCTGCTGGGCCACGATACGGTCGCCGTACTTGTTCTTCCAGTCCCACACGCGCTCCAGGAACTTCTCACGACCCAGGTCGTAGCGGGTCAGACCCTCCTCGTTGCGCAGAGCCTCCTCCACCTTGATCTGGGTGGCGATGCCGGCGTGGTCGGTGCCGGGCACCCACAGGGCGGCGTAGCCCTGCATGCGCTTAAAGCGGATGAGAATGTCCTGCAGGGCGCAGTCCATGGCGTGACCCATGTGCAGCTGACCGGTCACGTTGGGAGGGGGCATGACGATGGTAAAGGGCTTCTTGTCCGGGTCACGGTGACCCTTAAAGCAGCCGTTCTTCTCCCACTGCTCGTAGATGCGGGATTCCACTTCCTGCGGCTCATAAACCTTGGGCAGTTCTTTCATTGGTAAATACACTCCTTTTCGGGGCAACAAAAAATCGCCCCAAGTCTTAGACTCAGGGCGATTTGAATCAACCGCGGTACCACCTGAATTTCTCCTTGCGGAGACACTCATTTCCCTTAACGCGGGCGAACGGCAAAGCTTGGGCACGGCAGGGGCAAGCCCCTGCCCTACATTGGGCTTTGCGGCTCCGGGACGACTTCCGCGCCGTTGAAGTCCGCCTTGCACCAACCGGCGGCTCTCTGTACTTCAAGAGGGGGCGTACTGCTTCCCATCCAAGCCTTTTCACGGGAAATAGTATAGGTCAGTTTGCACGGTTTGTCAAGCAAAGAATAGGACTTGGGTTGAATTGGTTGGTTTGCCTGTGGTAAAATTACCGTACTCAAAAACCATCGGAAAGGGCAATACCATGAAACAAAGCAAACTGCTGGCTTTTTTCCTCGCGCTTGCCACCGCCCTGTTTATCCTTACCTCGGCGGTTGCTATCCCCATCCTGCTGCGCCCCTTTTACTATGCCCACATTGTCCCGCTGGGTCTGGAGGAACGCACCGGCCTGTCCCAGGCGCAGATCGTCACCGCCTACGACGAGATGATGGATTTCTGCACCGGGCGCTCGGAGGTGTTTTCCGTGGGCGGACTGTCCTATACCCAGGCGGGTCGGGATCACTTCGCCGATGTCCGGGGGCTGTTTCTTCTGGATCTGTGGGTGGCCGCCCTGTCCGGTCTTGTGCTGCTGGGCTGGGCGGCGGCAGGCAAACGCACCCGCGTCCGACCCTACCGTTTCCGGAAGCGGGGCTTTCTGTTCTGGGGCAGCACCGGGCTGTGCGTGTCTATGCTGTGTGTGGGCGGCCTTTCGGCGCTGGACTTTGACGGGGCCTTCGTTGTGTTTCACGCCCTGTTCTTCCCCGGCAAGGACAACTGGATCTTTGATCGCCGCTTGGATGCGGTCATCAACATCCTTCCCCAGGCATTTTTCCGTAACTGCGCCATCTTCATTCTATCTCTTATTTTACTTTTATCCGGTCTGTTTGTGCTTCTCGACACAAATAAATATCCCCCCGCATAGCGGGGGGTATTTCATTTTCGGGCA
This sequence comes from Lawsonibacter sp., assembly GCA_045604585.1. Taxonomy (GTDB): domain Bacteria; phylum Bacillota; class Clostridia; order Oscillospirales; family Oscillospiraceae; genus Lawsonibacter. The sequence goes on from JAZUOI010000033.1 coordinate 2,309, forward strand.
TAGCCCTAATATTACTGGCTGCGCACAAGTGCGCTTTTTATTGGCCTGCCAGCCGTGCATCTGTTACTTACTACCCGTAAACGGGTCCCGTGGGTC
>JAZUOI010000034.1:0-2898 GCA_045604585.1 Lawsonibacter sp.
TCACAGAACGACATGGCTACATCCGACTTGGGTGGGTGGTGTGACCTCCGCCTTGCAAATATTACTTCGGGGAGAGGGGATGTCAACCGATTGCTGCGAGGAATGCCTTGAGCGGCATCTGTTTCTGGAAAAAGTATATCACCAGGTCTCGGAAATGGAAAGCGGAAGCCGCCGATTTGCCGGAGTTTGTTTTTATGTGTGATATAAAAAATATCTATATCAAAGGGCTGCGGTGCAGTAAAGCAGGAGAGCATCAACGGGTGCGTGTATTGGAAAGGCTACCGTTTATCCCCCGGTGGAATGGCTATATATAGAGGAAAGCCGGGCGGTGTTTGCCGGACATACCAGCCCCACATGGCGCATATACTCCAAGCAGTTGATACGAAACGAGGAGATGGCCATGGAACACGGACGGATGGAAAACCACATTATCCTGCATGGGCGGGTGAGCCGGGCGGCGCAGGTGAGCCACTGCAATCACGAGCAGACCTTCTGGATTTTCCCGCTGGCGGTCAGCCGCCTGTCCGGGGCACAGGACACGCTGAACGTGCTGGTGAGCCAGCAGGAGCTGAACGGCCGCTGTCCCGAAGAGGGGGACGAGGTGACGGTAGTGGGGGAAGTGCGCTCCTTCAACAACCGCAGTGGGCAGGGAAGCCGGCTGGTCATCACAGTACTGGCACGGCAGCTGCGCAGGGAGCAGGGGGAGGACGACAACCGGTTGGTACTGACAGGCGCGCTGTGTAAGACACCGATCTACCGCCGCACCCCGCTGGGACGGGACATCTGCGACCTGATGCTGGCGGTCAACCGGCGCTATGGGCGCTCGGACTACCTGCCGTGCATCGCGTGGGGGTCACTGGCACAGCGGTGTGGAGTGCTTTCGGTAGGGGCGCGGCTGATGCTGGAGGGACGGCTGCAGAGCCGTACATACATCAAGCGGCTGGAAGAGCGGGAGGAGGAACGCACCGCCTTTGAGGTGTCGGTGATGAGCATGGAGGACGGAACGTGAGCCCATAGGCGGAGCGGTTGACATTTATGGAGAAAGCGGCTACAATACCTGCTTGACAGAATGGGAATGTCAAGTGAGGGAAACGCTATGCATATCCGGCTCAGCGACCACTTTACCTATCAAAAACTGCTGCGATTTACCGCGCCGTCGATTATCATGATGATATTTACTTCCATCTACGGCGTGGTGGATGGGCTGTTTGTGTCCAACTTTGTGGGCAAAACACCCTTTGCCGCAGTCAATTTTATCATGCCCTTTTTGATGGTGTTCGGCGCGCTGGGATTCATGGTTGGCACCGGCGGAAGCGCTCTGGTGTCCAAAACGCTGGGGGAGGGCGACCGGGAGCGTGCCAACGGCCTGTTTTCCATGCTCATCTGGTTTTCTCTGGCGCTGAGCGCGGTTCTTGCGGTGGTGGGCATTGTATTTATGCGGCACATCGCGGTGCTGTTGGGGGCGGAGGGGGAACTGCTGGAATACTGCGTGGTCTACGGGCGGATTTTGATGCTTGCCCTGCCGGCCTTTGTGCTGCAAAACGAGTTCCAGAGTTTTCTTATTACGGCCGAACGTCCCCGTCTGGGTCTGTGGATCACAGTGGCGGCGGGTCTGACCAACATAGTGCTGGACGCCCTGTTTGTGGGCGTGCTGCGCTGGGGAATCGAGGGGGCGGCGGTGGCCACCGTTATCAGTCAGGTGGTAGGTGGAATGATTCCGCTGGCCTATTTTCTCTCTCCTAACCGCTGCCTGCTGGAGCTGGGACGCCCGGTGTGGAACGGACGGGCGCTGGTCAAGACGTGCACCAACGGCTCGTCGGAGCTGATGACAAACCTCTCCCTGTCCCTGGTGAACATGCTGTATAATATTCAGTTGATGCGCTTTGCCGGGGAGGACGGTGTGGCGGCCTACGGCGTGATCATGTACGTCAATTTCATCTTTATCTCGGTGTTTATCGGCTATTCTATCGGCAGTGCCCCCATCATTGGATTTCATTACGGCGCAGGAGGGACGGATGAACTGAAAAGCCTGTACCGCAAAAGTCTGCGCATTCTCGCTGTAGTGTCGGTGATGTTGACGGTACTGGCGCAGCTGCTGGCGGATCCGCTTGCCCGGGTGTTTGTGGGTTACGATCCGGCGCTGCTGGAGATGACCCGGCGGGGATTTATGATTTATGCCCTTTCCTTCCTGCTCATAGGGGTGAACATTTTCGGCTCGTCGTTTTTTACTGCTTTGAATGACGGGCTGGTGTCTGCGGGCATCTCCTTTCTGCGCACACTGGTGTTTCAGGTGGCGGCGGTGCTGCTGCTGCCCATGGTACTGAAGCTGGACGGCGTATGGCTGGCTATTGTGGTGGCGGAAGGAATTTCCCTTGGGGTAACTATGTTCTGCTTTGTTCAATTCAAAGAGAAATATCAATATTAAAGGTGAAAACACCTGCAGCTGTCCGGCTGCAGGTGTTTTATCATATCAATCGATTGTGCGCAGGCGGGGAAATAACGGAATTTTAGCGAAAAGAGGAAAAGGTACGAAGGAATAGAATGTTTGTCGAGGGTAAAGCTATGTTCGGATGTTCCATCCACGAAAAAACACGAACAAACAACGTAAAGGAGAAAACGACAATGTCTAAGAGCAATAGCAGCAATAAGATTATGGTTCCCAATGCCCGCGAGGCTATGAACAAGTTCAAGATGGAAGCCGCTAACGAGGTGGGTGTCAACCTGAAGCAGGGCTACAACGGCGACCTGTCCAGCCGTGAGGCCGGTTCTGTGGGTGGCCAGATGGTCAAGAAGATGATCGAGGCCTACGAGAACGGCATGCAGTAAAATCTCCCTCTTGGGAAGACGTTTTAACGGCTCGTCTGTGAAATGACGGGTCAAAAAGGCCACGGCAGGTAA
>JAZUOI010000035.1:0-17991 GCA_045604585.1 Lawsonibacter sp.
CATGCAGGCCGCTATGGACTGCGAGGGCGATGCCTCCAAGTTCGTTGAGAAGATGGGTGGCTCCGCTTACTACGGCGGCCTGAAGGAAGGCTTCGTTGACGCTTCTCCCCTGACCGAGAACTGCGCTGCCAACACCGACAAGGCCATCTCCGCTGTCAAGGAAATGATCGTCAACGGCGAGTGGGACGTGTTCTCCGGCGTGAAGCTGTCCATCGCTGCTGACGGCACCGTCACCTCCGCTGACGCCGCTCTGGTGGACAACGCCGGCAACGAGATCGTTGCCGCCGGCGGCCCCTCTGTTGAGGACGGCGTGATCACCGGCACCATGAACTACCTGGTGGCCGGCGTTGAGGAAGTGTAAGTTACACTGCCCAAAGACCCGATAAGCACTACCGGGCCGGCCGGATATTCCGGCCGGCCCGGTCTTTTGATTTTTTCTCTTTGCTTCAGATTGTGCTGTGCCGAAGAGAAGCAATCAATCTGTAGGGGGCGGCCCCCGGACGCCCCAAAGCTCCAAGGGCCGTCGAAGGCGCCGGCCCCTACTTCCCATCTTGCGAAAAGGATGTGATCCATGTGCCGGAACAGTACGCCATTGAAATGCGGGGCATCACCAAGACCTTTGGCAGCGTGGTGGCTAACAACGACATCAACCTGAACCTGCGGCAGGGGGAGATATTGTCCCTGCTGGGCGAAAATGGCTCGGGCAAGACCACCCTGATGAATATGCTCTCGGGCATCTACGCCCCGGATGCCGGCCAGATTCTGGTGGACGGCAAGCCGGTGACCATTACCTCCCCCGAGGATGCCAAGCGGCTGGGCATCGGCATGGTCCACCAGCACTTCAAGCTGGTGGATGTGTTCTCCGCCGCCGACAACATCTGGATGGGACGGGAGAAGTCCGGTTTCGCCCTGAGCCGCCGCCGGTATGACGAGATCGAGGCCATGGCCAAAAAGTTCGGCTTTGACATCGACCCCCGGAAAAAGGTGTGCAACATGGCTGTGTCGGAAAAGCAGACGCTGGAGATCATCAAGGTGCTCTATTACGGCGCCAAGATCATCATTCTGGACGAGCCCACCGCCGTGCTCACCGTACAGGAGATCGAAAAGCTCTTCGCTGTTCTGCGCCGCATGAAGGAGGAGGGGCACTCCATCATCATCATCACCCACAAGCTTAACGAGGTGATGGATATCTCCGACCGGGTGGCCATTCTGCGCAAGGGTCAGTATATTACCACCGTCAACACCGCCGACACCAACGAGCAGGAGCTCACCGAGTGGATGGTAGGCCGTAAGATCGACCTGAACATCGACCGGCCTGTGGTGGAAAAGACCCGCCCCCTGCTGGAGATCCGGGATCTGACCATCAAAAACGACGAGGGTGCTACCGCTATTGACAAGGTCAACTTCTATATCCGCGGCGGCGAAATTTTGGGTGTTGCCGGCATCGCCGGCTGCGGCCAGAAGGAACTGTGCGAGGCCATTGCCGGCCTGCGGCCCATCCAGTCGGGGCTGATGATTCACAAGGGAGACAACATTGTGGGTCTGCCCCCCAAGGCCATTCTGGAAAAGGGCATCTCCATGTCCTTCATCCCGGAGGATCGGCTGGGTATGGGGCTTGCTCCCTCCCTGTCCATTACGGACAACATGATTTTGAAAAACTACGCAGACACCAAGGGTCTCTTCGTAGACCGCAAGACGGGGCGGGAAGACGCCCAGCGGGTCATCGAAGAGCTGGAGGTGGTCACCCCCTCCACCGAGACCCCGGTGCGCCGCCTGTCCGGCGGCAACGTGCAGAAGGTTCTGCTGGGTCGTGAGATCAAGGCTGGCCCCAACGTGATTGTCACCGCTTACCCCGTGCGCGGACTGGACATTAACTCCTCTTACGCCATCTATGATATCCTCAACCAGCAGAAGCAGGACGGCGTGGGCATCCTGTTCGTGGGCGAGGATCTGGACGTGATGCTGGCTCTGTGTGACAAGATCATGGTGCTGTGCCACGGCCGTGTCATGGGCGTGGTTCACGCTCACAAGACCACCAAGGAAGAGCTGGGTCTAATGATGACGGGAGCCCTCGACCTGACGGACAAGAACGAGGACAAGCCTGCCGGCATTGCCCGGGATACCAACATCACCGAAGAACAGCTGAACGCCGCGCAAGAGGAGGGGGAGAACTGACATGGGCTTTCACATCGTAAAACGGGACGCCTGCCCCCTGTGGAAAAAGGCGGTGCTGTATGTGGCCGCCGTGCTGTTCGCCCTTGTGATCGGCGGCGTGCTGCTGCTGGCCATGGGGGTGGATCCTCTGGCCTATTACAGCCGTATGTTCACCATGGGTATGGTGGGCAACAAGATCGCCTACAAGGCCTTTGAAAATTACCTGAAGGTCTTTGTTCCGCTGGCTTTGACGTCGGTGGCTCTGTCTCTGGCCTTCAAAATGCGCTTTTGGAACATTGGCGGTGAGGGTCAGTTCATCATGGGCGCCATTGCCTCCGCCACCGTGGCTCTGAAGCTGGGGCCGGTTCTTCCCAACGCGGCCACCCTGATCTTCATGTGTCTGGCCGCTATGCTGGCCGCCGGCCTGTACGGGGTGTTTGTGGCCGCCCTCAAGGTCAAATTCGGCACCAACGAGACCCTGATGACCCTGATGCTCAACTATGTGGCGCTGTATGTGCTCACCTTCCTGGGTGACACCAAGGCCGACTGGAACTTCTTCCTGCAGGAAAAGTCCGCCCGCCCCGTGTTTGAAAGCTTTGCCTCGTTTGCCTCCTTCCCCCGCATCATGCTGGGTAAATTCGGGCTGAACGTCTGCGTGATCCTGGCCTTTGTGGTGGGTGCGCTGGTATTTGTGTATTTGAAGTATACCAAGCACGGCTATGAGATCAGCGTGGTGGGTGACAGCGCGGGCACGGCTCATTACGCGGGCATGAAGGTGAATACCATCGTGCTTCGCACGGTGTTCCTGTCTGCCTGCCTCATCGGCCTTGCCGCCGCCTTCAAGGTGGGCACTGCCGGCGTGCTGTCCACCGCCATCACCGAGGACGTGGGCTGGACGGGCATCATCGTGGCCTGGCTGTCCCAGTTGAACACCGTCGTCATTTTCGTGGTGTCCGCCCTCATTTCCATGCTGCATTACGGCTCCATTGCCGCTGCCGCCACCTTCTCCAAGGTGGACTCCAGCTTTGCCAATATGCTGCAGGGCGTGATTTTGTTCCTGGTGCTTACGGCGGAATTCTTCATCCGCTTCCGTGTGGTACGCAATAAGAAAGGGGGCAAGCAGTAATGGAAATGGATAAACTGGGTGTCATTACCACCTTTATCCACAACATTGTGGTATACAACATCCCCCTGCTCTACGGTACCGTGGGCGAGATCGTGGTGGAAAAGTCCGGCAGCCTGAACCTGGGCGTGGAGGGCATTATGGCCGTAGGCGCGATTTTCGGCTATATCGTGGGCTGCTATACCAACAGCATGCTCATGGGCATCCTCACCGCTTTCGCCCTGGGCGCCCTGATGGGGCTGCTGTTTGCCGCCCTTACCGTCAGCTTGCAGGCCAACCAGAACATCACCGGTCTGACTTTGACCACCTTTGGTCTGGGTGTGTACTTCTTCGTGGGCAACGCCATCAAGGCGGTGGCCTGGCCCGCCATGAGCGATTACTCCAGCATCAAAAACGGGTTTGCGGACATTGCCATCCCCGGCCTGTCCCAGATCCCGGTGATCGGAAAAGGCCTGTTTTCCCACAATATTCTGGTCTATCTGGGCGTGGTCATCGCCCTGTGTATGTGGTACTACCTCAACCGCACCAACCCCGGTCTGCGCCTGCGTGCCGTGGGTGAAAACCCCGGCTCGGCCGATAGCGTGGGCATCAACGTCAAGCGGGTAAAGTATCTGCACATCTGCCTGGGCTGCGGCATTATGGGCATTGGCGGCTACTATATGGGTCTGAACATGTCCGGTTCCTTCAACAGCGCCTGCTGGATCAACGGCTACGGCTGGATTGCCGTGGCGCTGGTCATTTTCGCTAACTGGAATCCCACCATGGCTATTCTGGGCACCTTTGTGTTCGGTTTCTTCAACACCCTGCGGGTGTCCGGCTCCAGTCTTGCCGTGGCCTTCCCCGAGGTGCTGGGCTGGCTGGCCAAGGTTCCCACCCAGCTGTATCAGGCGCTGCCCTTCATCATCACCGCCATCGTGCTGGTGGTCACCTCCGTGCGCAAGCGGGAGGGCTCGGGACTGCCTGCCGCTTTGGGTCTGAACTACTTCCGCGAGGAGCGGTAATTTCCAATAAGGACAGAAAACGGAGCGTGTCACAGACACGCTCCGTTTCTTATTTTTTGCTTGCCCGCAGGATATTTTCCGAGATTTCACTTAGTGCATGAGCGGCCTCCATATCGTGGGCGCGGCACTTGGACAGGTCGCCCAGGGAGAGCATACCCACCAGCTTTCCCTGCCGCACCACGGGCAGTCTTCGCACCTGCCGCTGGGCCATAAGGAGGGCGGCGTGGGCGCAGTCGGCCTCCGGCTCCACGGTGTAACACCCCCGGGTCATCACGTCCCGAACGGGGGTCTGAGCCGGGTCGTCCTCCGGGGCGATGCAGCGCAGCACAATGTCCCGGTCGGTGACGATGCCCCGCAGCCGCCCGTCCTCCGAGCACACGGGCAGCGCCCCCACATTGTGACGGGAGAGAAGCCGGGCGGCCAGCGCCGCGCTGTCCCCGGGAGAGAGGGTGATCGGATGGGTGTGCATCAGGTCTCGCACTTGCATAAAATCAGCCTTCCTTTCCGTGTATGGTCATGGGTTTGTTATACCCGGAAAGGGGGGCGGTCAACCATTTTGAAGCTGCCGGGGCGTCATGCCGAACTGGCGGCGAAAGGCCCGCTGGAACGCGGAATAGTCCTGAAAACCGCAGCGGGTGCAGGCGCTTTGGGCGGACGCCCCCGCCCGCAGCAGCTGGGCGGCGGCCAGCAGGCGCTTGTGGGTGATGTACTGATGGACACAGAAGCCGGTGCACTGCTTGAACCGGCGCATGAAGTGGTATTTGCTGGTGTAGCTGTGCCCGGCCAGAGTGTCTACACTCAGGTCGTCGGCAAGGTGCTCGTTGATGTAGGACAGCGCCCGTTCGATTTTGGGGTCGAGACGGCTGGTCTCCTCGTCCCGATCCGTGCGGTCACGTACCATGGCTCGGTTCAGCTGGATGAGCAGCTGCAAAAAACAGGTGCGTGCCAGCAGCTGACCGCCAAAGCCCTTGTCTCCTAACGCCTGCTCCAGCTGCGCCAACAGCCCCTCCAGCGCCTTGCGCTGCTCCCCGTCCGGGCGCATGAGGGCAAACTGCCGTTTGCGGGCCAGTCGGAAGCAGGCGGACAGATCTCCGTCGTGCGTGCTTTGTCTGCGAATGAAGCCGGGATCCAGATAGATGACTACTCGCTCATAGGGTGCTTCCGGGTCAATGACCGGCTTGTGGATGAGATGGCGGCTGACCAGCAGCACGTCCCAGGGCTGCAGAAAGTAGGAGCGCCCCTCGATAATATAACTAGCCGTTCCGGAGAGAAGGATGACGATTTTGTCAAATTCGTGGTAGTGGGGCTCCATCTCCTCCACCCCCACATCCCGCAGGTGGAACAGGCGAAACTCCTCGTGCAGATAGCCTTTTTTGCGGTATTGGGCAGGATTTTCCATGCAGCCACCTCCTTTTTTATAGAATAGCGCATTTTTTGCAATGTGTAAAGCAATATCTGCGTTGTAGTTGGGAAAAGTTTGCGATATACTTACAGTACAAGAGAATGAGAAGCTGCGGCCACGCCGCCCAAAACAGGAGGGTATACCATGATCAACGAGTGCTATTACGATGAATTTGACCGCAAGGAAGACCTTGCCTTTGACTCCAAGGTGGTTCACGGCGGCATGGGCTGCGACCCCATCACCGGCGCGGTGAGCTTCCCCATTTTCCAGAGCGCTACCTTTCGTCATCGCGCCTTTGGCATCTCCACCGGCTATGACTATACCCGGGTGCAGAACCCCACCCGGCAGGAGCTGGAGCGCACCATGGCCATTCTGGAAAACGGGCTGGAGGGCTTTGGATTCTCCAGCGGTCAGGCGGCCAACATGGCGCTGTTTACCTGGCTGCCCAACAACAGCCACGTGATCCTGTCCGACGACATTTACGGCGGCACCTTCCGTATCTGTGACGAGATCTTCTCCAAGTTTGGTTGTGAGTTCTCCTGGGTGGATCTGGCCGATCTGGACGCGGTGCGTGCCGCCATTCGTCCCGAGACCAAAATGATCTACGCCGAGACCCCCACCAACCCCATGATGAAGGTGGCGGACATTGCTGCTTTGGCGGACATTGCCCACTCCATCGGCGCGCTGATGGTGGTGGACAACACCTTTATGACCCCCTTCTTCCAGCGTCCCCTGGATCTGGGCGCGGACGTGGTCACCCACAGCGGCACCAAGTATCTGGCCGGACATAACGACACCATTGCCGGCTTTGCCGTGGTCAAGAGCCAGGAAATGGCCGATTTCTTCCACGCCCAGCTCAAGTCCCACGGCAACGGCCTTGCCCCCATGGACTGCTGGCTGGTGCTGCGGGGCATCAAGACGCTGGCTCTGCGCATGGAGCGGCACAACGCCAACGCCATGGAGGTGGCTCACTGGCTGAGAAACCACCCCAAAGTGAAAAAGGTGTACTACACCGGTTTTGAAGACCACAAGGACTATGCCGTGATGACCAAGCAGACCACCGGTTTTTCCGGCATGATCTCCTTTGAGCTGGACAGCCTGGAAACGGCCATGAACCTCCTGAGCCGGGTGAAGATGATCCTGTTTGCCGAGAGTCTGGGCGGTGTGGAGACCCTGGTCACCTATCCCATGACCCAGACTCACGAGTCCATCCCCGCCGACGTGCGGGAGGCGCTGGGCATCAACGAGCGGTTTATCCGCATCTCCATCGGCATCGAGAACGTGAAGGATATTATCGCGGATCTGGAGCAGGCGCTGGCTTGACAAAATGCGGTAGGGCGGGGGCTTGCCCCCGCCGTTCCCGCTTTCGTATCCCGATGGCGGCGGCGAGCCCCCGCCACCCAGAGAAAGGGGAGGGGAGCAATATGGCTCTTACATTTACCAAAATGCAGGCCTACGGCAACGATTACGTGTACATCAACGCCGTGGATCAGAAGATCGATGATCCCAACGCCCTGGCTCGGCGGGTCAGTGAGCGGCATTTCGGCATCGGCTCGGACGGTTTGGTGCTGGTGTGCCCTTCGGATAAGGGCGAGTTCCGTATGCGCATGTTCAACCCCGACGGCACGGAGGGGGAGATGTGCGGCAATGCCCTGCGCTCCCTGTCCAAATACGTCTATGACCACGGGATGACGGATAAGACCGAGTTTGAGATCGAAACGCTGGGCGGTATGCAGCACATCTGGCTGGAGGTGGAGGACGGGAAAGCGGTGAACATTACCGCCGACATCGGGCAGCCTCGGCTGGATACCAAGATCATTCCCGTCAACACCGACCTGCCCGAATTTATCCACCAGCCGGTGGAGATTTTGGACCGCACCTTCCACATTACCGCCGTGTCCTGGGGCAACCCCCACTGCGTGATGTTTATTGAGGACACCGCCAGCTTCGACGTGGCCAAATACGGCCCGGTCATTGAGCATTACACCGCCCTGTTCCCCAACAAGACCAACGTGACCTTTGCCCAAGTGGTTAGCAGGGACTACATCAAAATTCGGGAATGGGAGCGGGGCACCGGAGAGACCATCGGCTGCGGCACGGGCTGCTGTACCGCCGCGGTGGCGGCGGCACTGCTGGGCTACTGCGACCGCAAGGTGACCGTGGAGCAGATCGGCGGCAACCTGTATGTGGACTGGCGTGAGGAGGACGGACACGTGCGCATGACCGGCCCGTCCCACACCGTGTTTGAGGGAGTTTTGCTGGATGAAGCTTGAAAAACTGCTGGAAAAGCTGGACTATACCCTGGATGCGGGCAGTCTGGACACCGAGATCGCCACGCTGGAATACGACTCCCGCAAGGTGGGCAAGGATAGCTTATTCGTTTGCCTGACCGGTTTTCGTGCCGACGGGCATGCGTATATTCCTGCCGCCGTTGCCGCCGGTGCGTGCGCGCTGGTGGTGGAGCGGGCGGTGGATGTTCCCGCGGGGGTGACCGTCATCCGGGTAAAGGACAGCCGATACGCCCTGGCGCTGCTGTCGGCGGCCTGGTTTGGACACCCGGCGGAGAAGATGACCGTCATCGGTCTGACGGGCACAAAAGGGAAAACCACCACCGCCCACATGGTCAAGGCTATTCTGGAGGCGGCGGGGCACACGGTGGGTATGATCGGCACCGTGGGCGCCGTCATCGGCAGCGAGAAGCTGACCACCAAAAACACCACTCCGGAGTCCTATGAGCTGCACAGCCTGTTTGCCCGCATGGTGGAGGCCGGGTGCAGCCACGTGGTGATGGAAGCCTCCTCTCAGGGATTCAAGCTCCACCGCACGGCGGGCATCACCTTTGATGTGGGAGCATTTCTCAACCTGTCCCCCGATCACATCGGGGAGGGGGAGCACGAAAGCTTCGAGGAGTATCGGGACTGCAAGGCCATGCTCTTTTCCCAGTGCAGGCGTGGACTTGTGAATGTGGACGACGAACACTGGAAGGCGGTTACCGCCAACGCGCCCTGTCCCATCACCACCCTGTCCGTGGGCGGTAAAGCTGACTATGTGGCAGCGGAGATAAAGGAGCTGCGGCAGGAGGGATTCCTGGGCAGCGAGTTCTCCGTTTCCGGCGGGCTGGAAGAACGCTTTCTGCTGAATATGCCCGGCACATTCAACGTGTGCAATGCGCTGGTGGCCTTGGCCGCCGCCCACATAGTGGGCATCGACGCCGCCGCCATCGCCCGGGGGCTGCGCTCCGTGTCCGTTAAGGGGCGCACCCAGATTTTGGACACCCCGGGGCACTACACCATGCTCATCGATTACGCCCATAACGCCGTCAGCATGGAAAACCTGCTGACCATGCTGCGCTCCTACAACCCCGGGCGGCTCATCTGTCTGTTCGGCGGCGGCGGCAACCGTGCCCGTGCCCGCCGCTGGGATATGGGGGAGATGAGCGGCAAGTACGCCGACCTGACCGTGCTGACCATGGATAATCCCCGGGACGAAGAGGTAGAGGCCATCAATGAGGACATCAAGATCGGCCTTGCCAAGCACGACGGCGCCTACATCTCCATCCCCGACCGGGGTGACGCCATCCGCTGGGTCATGGACAACGCCCGGGATGGGGACATCATCGCCCTCATCGGCAAGGGACACGAGGAGTATCAGGAGATCAAGGGCGTGAAGCACTTCTTCTCCGAGGAGCAGGTGGTGCGGGAGCACCTGCAAAACAACTAACGCAAACGCAACGCCCACCGGTGCAAACCGGTGGGCGTGTTGATTATTTGGACAGTGCTTTGGCGATCTCGCAGATAAACAAGGGGGCGATGGCCAGTCCAAACACGGTCAGCCATTGGGGCAAGCCCAGGGAGATGGTCGAGAAGATGGCTTGCAGGGGCGGCAGACACAGCACGGAAAGCTGCATGGCCATCCCAATCAGAAAAGCCCGGTTCATGGTGGGGTTGGACAGCAGACCGATGGACAGCAGACTTTCGTGTTCGCTGCGCACATCGTAGGCGTGGAACAGCTGGCTCATGGTCAGGGTGGCAAAGGCCATGGTGTTGGCGGTCTGGTCGGCAAGGCCAGACATAGGCATCACCGCCCGCCCCAAAAAATAGGCCGTCAGCGCCAGAGCGCCCACCATCAGTCCCTGCCAGCAAAGGCGCAGGGAGAAAGCCCGGGAGAAGAGACCCTCGTTTTCCTGTCTGGGCGGCTGTTCCATCACCCCGTGCTCCACCGGCTCCACCCCCAGCGCCAGAGCGGGCAGGGAGTCGGTGACCAGATTGAGCCACAACAGCTGCACAGGAACCAGAGGCATCTGGCCGAAGTCCAGCACCGTGGCCACGAAGATGGTCAGGATCTCGCCCACATTGCAGGAGAGTAAGTAATGAATGGCCTTGCGGATGTTGGCGTAGATCCCCCGTCCCTCCTCCACCGCCCGGACGATGGTGGCGAAGTTGTCGTCGGTGAGGATCATGTGGGCGGCCCCCTTGGCGACATCCGTGCCCGCCTGCCCCATGGCGCAGCCGATGTCTGCCGCCTTCAGGGCGGGGGCATCGTTTACCCCGTCCCCGGTCATGGCGGTCACCTTGCCCCGTTTTTGCCATGCCCGGACGATGCGCAGCTTGTGCTCCGGGGTGACCCGGGCAAAGACGGAACAGGCGTCGATGTCCGCCTCCAGTACCGATTGGGGCAGAAAGTCCAGCTCCGCCCCCGTCATAGCCAGCTCGCCATCCCGGTAGATGTCCAGCTCCTTTGCTACCGCTACCGCCGTGGCCTTGTGGTCGCCGGTGATCATCACCGGGCGGATGCCCGCCTTTCGGCATTGTTCTACCGCCGTACGCACCTCTGGCCGGGGCGGGTCGATCATGCCCAGAAGACCCACAAAGACCAGCTCGCGCTCCACACGCTCGTTCAGCGCCCGGGGTGGGGCGTCCACGTCCCGATAGGCCACCGCCAGCACCCGCAGAGCATCTCTTGCCATCGCCTCGTTGGCGGCGAGAATACGCTCCCGCTGAGCGGCGGTCAAGGTCTGTTCCCGCTGACCCAGCACCCGACCGCACCGCTCCAGCAGCACGTCGGGCGCGCCCTTGACGATGATACGCACCCCGCCCTCCGGGCGGGTATGGACGGTGGTCATACGCTTGCGTGTGGAGTCAAAGGGCACTTCGCCCACCCGGGGCTGCTCCAGCTCCAGCTGTTCCTTGTTCAGCCCCCGCCCGGCCGCTGCCAGTACCAGCGCCCCCTCGGTGGGGTCTCCCACGGCGCGCTCCCCCTCCACCCGGGCGTCGCAGCACAGGGTGGCCAGCTCCAGCGCCAGAAGCTCGTTGTCTCCGGCCGTCCAAATTTGGGTGACGGTCATGCGGTTCTGGGTCAGCGTTCCGGTTTTGTCCGAGCAGATGACTCCCGCACAGCCCAGCGTCTCCACCGCGGGCAGCTTTTTCACGATGGCTCCACGCTTTGCCATGCGGCTGACCCCCATGGCCAGCACGATGCTCACGATGGCGGGGAGTCCCTCCGGGATGGCGGGCACCGCCAGGGATACGGCGGTGAGAAACATGTCCAGCATTCCCTTGCCCTGAAGCAGACCTACGGCAAACATCACGCCGCATACGCTCAGACACAGCACAGACAGGGTTTTGGAGATCTCCGCCATTCGTTTTTGGAGGGGGGTCTGGCTGGTACCGGTGTCCATAAGGAGGCCGGCGATGTGTCCCATCTGGGTGTCCATTCCTGTTGCTACCACCACCGCCCGTCCCCGTCCGGCAGTGACGACCGTGGCGGCGATGACCATGTTGCTGCGTTCGGCCAGCGGGGTGTCTTCGCTCAGCCGGTCGGAAGGGGCTTTGACCACGGGAACGGACTCTCCGGTCATGGCCGACTCATCGGTCTGGAGTGCCGTGCTCTCGATCAATCGGGCATCCGCCGGAACCTGATCTCCGGCCTCCAATAGGATCACATCCCCGGGCACCACCAGCTCTGCATCCACCGAAACAATCTGCCCGTCCCGCAGAACCCTGGCCCGGGGGGAGGCCATTTTCTTCAGTTCTTCCAGCGCCCGGTGGGCATTGTCTTCCTGCACGATGGAGATGATACTGTTGACCACCACGATCAGCAGAATGATCACCGCATCCAGCCAATCCGCTCCCCGGCTGGCCAGCAGGGACAGGATCGCCGCGCCCAGAAGTACTAAAATCATGGGGTCTTTTAGCTGCTCTGCCAGCCGCAGCAGCAGGCTGTCCTGTTCCGGCTGTTCCAGTCGGTTGGAACCGTGTCGGCGCAGCAGCTCCTCTGCCTGCGCGTTGCTCAACCCCTGGTGGGAGGTCTCCAGCTCATCCAGCACCCGGTCGATGGGTTTGCTGTGCCATTGGCTCATCACATCACGTCCTTTCCCTGCCAGTATAGCGCGGTGAGTGTGCCGTTTTGGGGGAAACGTGTTGCGCTTGCCCCGGTTTTCCCCCCCAAAACAAGACAAAAACCCGCCCCGTCACCATTGGTGACGGGGCGGTGGCGGTTGTGGTCAGGAAGCTGCGGGAGCGGAGGTGTCTGCCGGAGCGGACGTGTCGCCGGAAGCGTCGGGCTGCTCGGGCTCTTTTTCGGTGACGGTGCCGGTGGTACGGAACTCCACCGCGTTTTCGTACACGGTGCGCACGTCCAGCCCGTTACACAGCTCGTTGGGCTGGATATCCAGCGCATCCACCAGGGCGACGATCTCTTCCGTCATCTTGCTGTTGACATATTCGCTGGCATAGGCCTCTACGTCCACCTCCAGCGGCAGGCGCAGGATAATGTGATAACCGCTTATGCCGGTGATCACGTCACTGATCTCGCCCTCATCCAGCGCCAGGGCGGCTTGCTCAAAGGCGGGATCCACGCCGCTGTTGGTGGTGAAGGTGTAGCCCGTGGGGTTGGTGAGCAGACCGGGGTCTTCGCTGAGTTCGTTCATCAGCTGGTCGAAAAGCACCTCGGGCTCATTGCTGGCACGCAGACGCTCCAGCAGCTCGGCGGCGGCGGCCCCCTTCTCCTTGACCGTTGCTTCATCCAGCGGCTCGTTGGTGTTCACGTCGACGGTGGCCAGCAGAATGTGCTTGACGCTGTACGCGCCCTGAGCCTCGTACGCGGCGTAAGCCTCCTCGGCGGTGGGATAGCCCTCCGTGCCCTCGCCGTAGGTCTGCTGGGCAAGCGCTCTGTACATCTGGTCGCAGGTCAGGTTCCACTCGTAGAAAGCGGGGGTCATAATGAACTGAGCCAGATAGTCTTCCAGAGACAGTCCTTCCGACTCGGCCTGCTCCCGGGTGGCCTCCAGCGCCTGGGCGGTGGCATCCTTGTTCTCCTGGGTCAGGATAATACCGGCCTGCTGAGCCTTGTGGTAGACCAGTTTCTGCATGGTGGCCATGCGCAGGGCATCGCTCATCAGCGTTTCGGCCAGGTTCATCTCCTCCGAAGGCATATCCCAGGGGTTTTCCGGCAGACCCAGGTAGGCGGCGTAGCTGGAATAGTAGTTCATCAGCTCATCACCGCCGTAGACCAGCCAATACAGCACTTCGTCCGCCGTCAGCTCCATGTCACCGGCGGTGGCCAGCACCGTGTCAGCGGGCAGACCGGTAATCAGCTGGCACATATCGGCCTTTTTCGCGCAGCCGGACAGCACAGACAGGGTCAGCGCCAGCGTCAGTGCCAGCGCGGCAGCTTGCTTAAACAGTTTCATCATACTTGCTTCCTTTCTTTGTGCGGGATCCGTTCCGCAACAGTATAGCGTATTTTGCGTTCCTTGACCATAGTTTTTTGATAAATTTACCCCTGATTTGCGTCCGGCGCGGGGGCGGCGTACTCCTCTACCAGCTTCCGGGCGGCTTTGAGTACGTCCTCGTCCTTGCGCAGATGCAAGGACAGATAGGGCTTCTCTCCCGGGGAGAAGAGCAAGCGACCCTGATATCGGGTCTGGGCGCATAGGTCGCTGACCCGCTCCAAATCGAAGGTGGGGATGGTCAGCAGCAGGCAGCCGTGCTTCTGGCTGATGTCGGAGATGCCGCAGCGGGCGGCGTCCGCCCGGAGAAGCGCCACGGTGATGAGGTTGTTCACTGGACGGGGCGGCTCGCCGTAGCGGTCGATGAGCTCATCCACCAGATCGTCCGCATCCCCCTCGCTGCGGATACGGGCGATGCGTCGGTACAGATCCATGCGCTGGTCGCCGGAGGGGACATAGCGGTCGGGAATGCTGGCGGATACGGACAGGTCGGCGGCGCACTCGGTGCGGGAGGGGAGGGTCTGTCCCTGCTGGGTGAGCACCGCCTCCTCCAGCAGCTTCAGATACATGTCATAGCCCACGCTGAGCAAAAAGCCCGACTGTTCCGGGCCAAGCACGTTGCCAGCGCCCCGGATCTCCAGATCCCGCATGGCGATCTTGAAGCCGGAGCCGAACTCGGCAAATTCCCGCACCGCGCCCAGCCGCTTGGCGGCGATCTCGGTGAGCACCTTGCCCTGACGGTAGGTCATGTAGGCGTACGCCCGCCGGGCGGAACGGCCCACCCGACCACGGATCTGGTGCAGCTGGGCAAGACCCAGCTTGTCGGCATCCTCGATGATCAGGGTGTTGGCGTTGGGCAGGTCGATACCCGTTTCGATGATGGTGGTGCACACCAGAACGTTGATCTCTCCGTCCGTCATGCCCCGCATGACGTTGTCCACCTCTTCCTGTGCCATCTGGCCGTGGGCTACGCCCACCACCGCGTCCTGGCCCAGCATCTCCTGAATACGGGCAGCGGCGCGGGAGATGGTCTCCACCCGGTTGTGGAGGTAGAGCACCTGACCGCCCCGTTCCAGCTCTCTGCGCATGGCATCACCCACCACCGCCCAGTCGTGCTCCAGTACGTAGGTCTGTACCGGCTGGCGGTTCAGAGGCGGTTCTTCCAGAATGGACATGTCACGGATGCCGCTCAGCGCCATGTTCAGGGTGCGGGGGATCGGGGTGGCTGACAGGGTGAGCACATCTACCTGACGGAAGGTTTCTTTCAGCTTTTCCTTGTGGCTGACCCCGAAGCGCTGCTCCTCATCCACCACCAGCAGACCCAGATCCTTGAACTTCACGTCCCGGTTGAACAGCCGGTGGGTGCCGATGAGGATGTCCACCTGACCTTCCTGTACCCGCTGTAAGGTCTGCTTGATTTGGGAGGGGGAGCGGAAGCGGCTGACCACATCGATGTTGACGGGATAGCGGGCAAAGCGCTTGAGGGCGGTGAGATAGTGCTGACGGGCCAACACCGTGGTGGGGGCGAGAATGGCGGCCTGTTTGCCGTCCAGTACGCACTTCATGATGGCCCGGAAGGCCACCTCCGTCTTGCCATAGCCCACATCGCCGCACAGCAGACGATCCATGGGGGTGGGGCGCTCCATGTCCAGTTTGATCTCTTTGATGCAGCGCAGCTGGTCGTCTGTCTCCACATACTCAAACTGATCCTCGAATTCCTGCTGCCAGGGGGAGTCGGGAGAAAAGGCGTAGCCGGGCTGGCGCTGGCGCTGGGCATAGAGCTGGATCAGGCCCTTGGCCAGGTCGGCCACCGCCTTGCGGGTGCGGGTCTTGGCTTTTTCCCAGTCGGTGCCCCCCAGACGGGAGAGCTTCTTGTGCTCCTGGTCCTCCCCGCCGCCGATGTACTTGCTGACCAGGTCCAGCTGGGTGGCGGGGACGTAGAGCACGTCGGTGCCGGCGTAGCACAGCTTGACGTAATCCTTTTCTACACCGTCCGACTGCAGCTTGACCATGCCCTGAAAGCGACCCACACCGTGGTGCTCGTGTACAACCAGGTCGCCGGGGGTCAGGTCGGTGAAGTGTTCCAGTTTGCCCCGGTTGGTGGCCGCCTTTTTGACCGGGCGGCGTACGGCGGTACCCTGACCCTCGGTGAGAATGGCAAGGTGCAGGTCGGGGTATTCCATGCCCGCGGACAGACCGCCCACGGTGATGAGCAGTTCGCCGGAGGCGGGCAGACGGGTGGGGGCGTATTCCAATGCGGCGCTTATCCCCTGCTCCCGCAGCAGGGCGTGCAGGTTGTCTGCCCGCTGGCGGGTCCCGGCCAGAACCAGGGCAGAAAAGCCCATGGAGGCGTATTGACGCAGGTCGGTCACCGCGGTTTCCAGACTGGCGCCGAAGCCGGGCAGCTGCTTTGCCATGACGGACAGCATGGTTTTGGGTGGTTGGGGATAGGCGGACACGGTGAAGGAGTCCAGATAGGCCACCGGCCAGTCCTCCAGCCGACGGCTGAGGGCGTCAAAGCTCAGGGCGTGAGCGGCGCAGTGGCCGGACAACTCGCCCCGTTCCATCAGCGCTTTTTCATCCTCCTCCAGCTGCCACAGATAGGTGCGCGCCCGTTCGGCCACCCGGGGGCTTTCGGAAATGAGCACACAGGCGTCCGGGGGCAGGAAGTCGGCGGCGGAGGTCTCTCCGGGGCAGATGAGGGGCAGGTAGCGATCCAGAGCGGAGAAGGAGCGCCCGGCGGCGATGGTCTCCCGGTCGATGCGAAGGGTGGCGGACAGTTCTGCCTGCTTTTTGCGCTCGGCCAGCTGGATCAGCCGCTCCATCTCGTTCAGCAGTCCGTCCAGCCCGCCGGGGGTCATTTGGGGCAGCAGCTCGGCGGCGGGCAGGAGGGTGGCCTGCTCAATGTTCTCCGTGCGCCGCTGGCTCACCGGGTCGAACTGACCCATGGCGTCCAGCTCGTCACCGAAAAATTCCGCGCGCACGGGCAGGGGCATCTCGGGTGAGAACACGTCCAAAATGCCGCCGCGCAGGGCGAACTGACCCACGCCCTCCACCTGCTCACACCGGGTGTAGCCGGAGCGGGCAAGGTGCTCGGACAGCTCGTTCAGGTCGTACACCCCGCCCACAGACAGGGTGAGACTGGCCTGTTGAAGCACGTCCGGGCTCATGGTGCGCTGCAAAAGACCCTCCACGGTGGTCACCAGCATCCGAAGTTGTCCGTGATGCAGGGCGTGCAGCAGACCCAGCCTCCGGTGTTCCCACTGGCGGGAGACGGTGGCTCCTGTGTGGAAGGTGAAGGCGCGGGCGGTGAGGACGGGAACGGGAGCCCCGCTCAGAGCAGACAGATCCCGGGCGAGACGGTCGGCCTCCCCCTCGTCCGCGCACACCAGCACCACGGCGCGCCCGGTGTCCCTGCCGATGGCGCAGGCAAAGTGGGCGCGGTGGACGGCGGACATGCCGGACACCGCCGCCGGGCAGCGCCCGGCGTCCATGGCCTCCAGCAGCTGGTTATATTCCGTTAAGGGTTCCAGTGCGCTGAGCAACACCTGCATGACCGTTCCTCCTCCGGACACGACTTCGACCCCCTCTTTCGAAAAAGAGGGGGTGAATGCTGTTTGGTTGGATTATATTCCATCCCGGCGCGGATTGCAAGCAGGCGGGGGAGGAAATTTAATCCGTCCGCAGAGGGACAAGCACTTCCACCGCGCTTTGAGCAAACAGCCGCGCCCCCAGCAGTGCCTCGTCCAGCGAGTTTCCGTGGGTGCCCACCTCCACCAGCACCGAGCCCACGGACAGCTGCTGGTTGAAGCGGGAGGAGCGCAGCACGATGGGACGGGCCAGACTGTCGTAGTCGTCCAGCAGCTGCTGCTGCAGATGCAGGGCAAAGGACAGATTTTCCTCCCACAGGGGGTGAAACCCGCCGTTGTCTGTCCCCACCACCAGCATGACCTGCGCTGCCGAACCCTGCTTTTCTTCGGAGATGACTTTGTATATGGTTTCCTCGTCCCCCAAGGCGTCCCGGTGGACGTCAAAAATGATTTTCAGGGAGGGAAACTGGGTCAGCCAGCGCTGGGTCGCCTCCAGCGAGCGGTCGTAGGAGCCGTTGTATGCGGGATAATCGTACAGATTGGTGTCGTGTACCACGGAAAAACCCGCCTCCCGGAATACCCGGGCCATCTCCTCTCCCACTCGGACCACGTTGTGGGCGCAGTCGGTGGTGCGGTAGGGGTCGGAGGGGGTATAGGTGTCCTGATCCCCCTGAGGCGTATAAGCTTCGCTGCCGTGGGAGTGGAGGATTAGGATCTGCGGGCCAGCGGACAGGGACAGGTCCAGCTTGCGTTTGGCCAGTGCCGCCACGTCTGCCTGTTTTTGGGCGCGATTGGCAACGTACAGGTCGCGGTCGCGCAGATAGCTCACACCGGAGGAGGGACCCATGGTTTTGGATATTACCGATGTGCCCGCTTCTCCGGCGGCGATGGGGGGCTCGGCAGTGTCCTCTCCGGGTTGTTCGGGCAGGGAGGGGTCCTCCTGTTGTGCAGCAGAGGCGGAGGAGGGCGTTTGAAGTCGGAGGCCAAGCGGT
>JAZUOI010000036.1:0-3271 GCA_045604585.1 Lawsonibacter sp.
ACGACATGGCTACGATCCGACTTGAGCAGAGGGAGTGGGTGATGCCTTCCAGCGCATCCTGAATGGGATGGGCAAAGTCGTACATGGGGAAGATGCACCACTTGGTTCCCTGCCGATGATGCTCGATATAGCGGATGCGGTAGATGACCGGGTCGCGCATGTTGAAGTTGCCGCTGGCCAAATCAATTTTGGCACGCAGGGTCTTGGAGCCCTCGGGGAACTCGCCCTTGCGCATGCGCTCGAACAGATCCAGAGACTCCTCAATGGGGCGGTCACGCCAGGGGGAACGAGCGGGGGTGCCGATGTCGCCCCGGTACTCCTTGAACTGCTCGGGGGTCAGCTCGCACACGTAGGCCAGACCCTTTTTGATCAGACCAACCGCCAGCTCGTAAGTTTTCTCAAAGTAGTCGCTGCCGTAGAAGAAACGGTCGCCCCAATCGAAGCCCAGCCAGTGGATGTCCTCCTGAATGGCGTCCACAAACTCGGTGTCCTCCTTGGCGGGGTTGGTATCGTCCATACGCAGGTTGCAGATGCCGCCAAACTTCTCCGCGGAGCCAAAGTCGATGATCAGCGCCTTGCAGTGACCGATGTGGAGGTAGCCGTTGGGCTCCGGCGGGAAACGGGTGTGCACCTGCATTCCCTCGCACCGCCCGCCGGGGGCGAGATCCTCCTTGATAAATTCATGGATAAAGTTCTGAGTGGCGACCTCACCCTCTTCGGTGGTCGCAGCATTCATGTTCAGTTCTTCAGCCATATAAAAACCTCCTCTCCCACGAAAGGGAGTATATATCATAACTTACATATTCTACACCAGGA
Source organism: Lawsonibacter sp. (assembly GCA_045604585.1). Lineage (GTDB taxonomy): Bacteria > Bacillota > Clostridia > Oscillospirales > Oscillospiraceae > Lawsonibacter. The sequence goes on from JAZUOI010000036.1 coordinate 817, forward strand.
AATGGGAGAATTGCAAGGGTTTCTTGCAGAGAAAGGGGGAGTTGGCAGAATCTTACCTGCCCTCTTGCGAAATGTTGGATTACGGGTATAATAAAAAGGAAGGTGTAAACGCTTTGGAAAGGAGAAAACGGCCATGGAATACGATATTATCGTCTTGGGCTGCGGCCCCGCCGGCCTTTCCGCTGCCGTTGCTGCCCGCAGTCGGAACAAGAGCGTGCTGGTCATTGGAAACCCTGTGGAGGACAGTCCCCTGGCTCGGGCGGAGCGGGTGGACAATTATCTGGGCTTGCCCGGTCGGACGGGACTGGAGCTGCTGCACACCATGAAACAGCACGCCGAGGATATGGGCGCGCAAATGGTCACGGGGCGTGTGGTGTCCCTAATGGCGTGGAACGGCAGTTTTGCCCTGACGGTGGGCAGCGACGTGTATCAGGGGCGGGCTTTGGTGCTGGCTCCTGGCGTGGTACATGCAGCCAAGTACCCCGGGGAGGAAAAGCTGCTGGGTCGGGGCGTCACCTATTGCGCCACCTGCGACGGTATGCTGTACCGGGGCAGGAGTGTGATGGTGGTGGGCCGCACCAAGGATGCCCCGGAGGAGGCCAATTTCCTGCACTCCATCGGCTGCAAGGTGACCTACGTAAGCCCGCAACGGCCGGTGGAACTCAATGGGGAGATCCCCCATCTGTCCGGAAGCAATCTGACGGTGGTGGGGGAGGAGCGGGTGAGCGCTCTGTCCGTAGACGGGCAGGAATACCCCTGTGACGGCGTATTTATCCTGCGCAACGCTGTGGCTCCCTCCGACTTGCTGCCCGGTCTTGGCATAGAGGACGGCAGTATCACCGTCAATCGCGCCATGGAAACCAATCTGGAGGGCGTGTTCGCCGCCGGGGACTGTACAGGAAAACCGTGGCAGGTGTCCAAGGCGGTGGGCGAGGGTCTCATCGCCGGGGAGCGCGCCGCGGAATATCTGGACGAAAAACAAAAGAACGCATAAGGAGGAACAAACAATGACCGTTCATTTCAACAAAGAGGGCTTTGACAAGGCACTGGCCTCCGGTCGGCTGCTGATGGTGGACTTCTGGGCGGATTGGTGCGGCCCGTGCAAGATGCTCGCTCCTGTCATCGAGGGGCTGGGCGACGACTACGAGGGTAAGGTCATCGTGGGCAAGATCAATGTGGACGAGGAGCAGGAGCTGGCCATCCGCTACGGCGTCATGTCCATCCCCACCGTCATTTTCTTCAAGGACGGAGAGGAGATCGACCGCAAGGTGGGCGTGCTGCCCGGCAGTGCGTTTACCCAGGTGCTGGACAACTATCTGTAATCCGAAAAAGACGTCATCACCGACAGGCATCTGTTTGCCTGTCGGTGTTTTTTGCCCGACAGCCATTGAACGAACAAAAAATCCGGCCCAAAGGCGGAATGTGTGCTTGCAATTGCCTGATTGTTCGTTTATAATGTGTTACTGTGTACCCATATGGCGGTTTCGGCCAAAACAGACCGGAACTGAGTTTCAAATACAGGAAGTGTTCAAATTGAAGTACGATTTTACCGCCATTGAAAAAAAGTGGCAGACCAAGTGGAAGGAAGAAAAGACCTTCGCCTGCAAAACCGGTGAGGACAAGCCCAAGTTCTATGCGCTGGTGGAGTTCCCTTATCCCTCCGGCAACGGCCTGCACGTGGGTCATGCCCGCCCCTACACCGCTATGGATGTGGTGGCGCGCAAGCGCCGCATGGACGGCCAGAATGTGCTGTTCCCCATGGGCTTTGACGCCTTCGGTTTGCCCACGGAGAACTATGCCATCAAAAACCACATCCATCCCGCCAAGGTGACCGAGGACAACATTGCCAACTTCACCCGTCAGCTGGAGATGCTGGGTTATTCCTTTGACTGGAACCGTGTGGTGGATACCACCGACCCCAACTACTACAAGTGGACCCAGTGGATCTTCCTGCAGCTGTGGAAGAAGGGGCTTGCCTACAAGTCCACCATGCCCGTGAACTGGTGCACCAGCTGTAAGTGCGTACTGGCCAACGAGGAAGTGGTGGACGGCGGCTGCGAGCGCTGCGGCAGCCCCGTCATCCGCAAGGAGAAGAGCCAGTGGATGCTGAAAATCACCGCCTATGCCCAGCGCCTGATCGACGATCTGGATGAGGTGGACTTTATCGAGCGCGTCAAGGTTCAGCAGAAGAACTGGATCGGCCGTTCCACCGGCGCGGAGGTCACCTTCAAGGCCACCACCGGGGAGGAGATCGTGGTCTTCACCACCCGACCCGACACCCTGTTCGGTGCCACCTACATGGTCATGTCTCCCGAACATCCCATTCTGGAGAAGTGGCAGAGCAAGCTGCGCAATTACGCAGACATTCTGGCCTACAGAGAGCAGGCCGCCAAGAAGTCCGACTTTGAGCGTACCGAGCTGGCAAAGGATAAGACCGGCGTCCGTCTGGACGGCG
>JAZUOI010000037.1:0-2485 GCA_045604585.1 Lawsonibacter sp.
GCGGTGAGCCGGTTGATGCAGGCGGTGAGGTTTGTTATTCAGGGTTACATATGGTGTCCAGAATGATTTGGGCGAAGGCATCCAGCCGGCCCCCGATTCCCTCCAGCGCCATGGCGGCACCGGGGTCGTTTGCCGTTTCCATCAAAGCAAAACGGCCGGGCAGACGGAAGGACTTGTTCATGTTCAGCGCCGAGATGAGTTGACGGGCAACAATATCCCCGCCGGAGTAGCCGGACACCACGATGGCAAACAGGCTCTTGTCATAAAAACGGGTTTGACGGAACAGGGCGGTGAGCCGGTTGATGCAGGCGGTGAGGTTTGCTGACAGGGCATCGTTGTAGTTGGGGCAGATCATCATCACCCCGTCTGCCTGACGCAGGGCGGGATAGACCTCCTGCTGCATCACGCCGCCGTAGAAGCAGCCGCCCTGTTCTCCAAAGTGCAGGCAGGTGGTGTAGGGACAGCCGGAGCAGTCGGACAGGGTTCCGTTGCGCAGACCGATCTCGGTGATGGAGCAGTGGGAAGAAATGCGTTGTTTGACCTGCTCCCACAGATCCATGGAGTTGGATACATGAAGGGTAGAGGCGTGCAGCACCAGCAGGTTGGGATGTTCTTTGCGTACCGGGTGCTCCGTTTGCACTCGCTCCACCAGTTCCCGGGCGGCAGCCCGGTAGGCACCGGACAGGTCGCAGGACAGCAGCTTGGCCTGCACCCGGAAGTTGGCAAGGGAGCCTGTGCCCTCCACCAGCGGCCGACCCACGAAGGTGCAGCCGGACGAGTTAGCCGCAAGGGTAAGCTCTGCGGCGGTGGATTTGGTATACAGTTCGCCACCGCCGTCCACGATCAGTCCGGCGGTACAGCCCTCAAACAGATGGGGGTGGGAGCGGATGTGCAGCAGCATGCGCTGGTATTCCGGGTTGATGCCGTATTCCCCCACGGCGACGGCGAACAGCAGCCGCTGACCGGAAACACCGTCCAGCTCCTCCGCAGAGCGGATCATCCGGGCGGGGGAGGGCAGCGCGTGGGCAAGTACCTCGTCCAGACGGCGGCAGTCAACGGCGGGGTCGTGAGGATAGATCAGGGTCAGGGACATACTTACAGCACTTCCTTCAGATGCTCTGCCGCGTCCACAATGTGGGCGTACAGGGCACCGGGGATATGGGGCAGCAGCTCAGTTTCCACCCCGTAGGGGGTGAAGCGGTTCTTTACGCCCATGTAGATGCCGTCCAGAAATACCGAGCCGCAGTGCCATTCCCCTCGCAGAGTAAGCAGCAGGGACAGCGCACCCGAGGACAGGGCGGGGGCCACATAGGGCTTGAAGCCGATTTCCCGCATTTTCAGATTGGCGGTGACGGTGAGTTGGGTCAGTTCCTGGGACAGGGCATCGTCATAGTGCTGGATGGAGTTGGCGATGGTCAGCCCCGTGCCGTGGGGGCCGAAGGAACGTCCCTCGGTGAGGAAGCTTGCAAAACGGTCGTCCCGCTTGGCATAGTAGGCTGCCCGGGCGTTCATCACGCCCAGACCGAAGCCCTGCACCTGCTCCGGGCGCAGACCCTTGCCGTCAAAGACGCCGTTTTCGTCCTTGTTGCTCTCCAGATAGGCGGTCTTGGCCAGGGGGTCAACGGGGTCGGACACGGCGCACCACAGGCCTTGGAAGTTTGCCTTGCGAGCCATCTTGGCGTAATGGGTGACGATTTTGGCGTTGTTTTCAAACTGGTACATACGCACGTCCTTCACCTGAGAGCCTACCGGGGGGATGCCCTTGGAGGCCACAAAGACGAACATATCACACTCGAACAGCCGCTCGGGGGGGATGACCTCCACCTCGGGCATGGCATCATACTGCCAGGGCAGGGTGATCTGCCCCATCTCAAACTCCCACCGGGCGGTGATCTGGTCGGACAGGTCGCAGATGCCGATGGAGGAGATCACATCGCCCCCCATCAGCTTCAAGCCCGTGAGCAGGGTAGAGCCCACATCGCCAATGGCCAGAATGTTCACCCGCTTTTTGCCGGGATTGGGGCGGGCGGACAGCACCGCTTCCCAGTCCGGCCGATCCATGTTTACCGCCGTAAGCTGTCCGGCGGCAAGGGCGGCGGCCAGGGGGGCATCAAGGTCGACACAGGGCAGACGGGAGGCGTCCAGCACCTCCAGAGTGTGGGGGTTAGCCAGTTGACCGGGATGGGTCACCCGAAAGCTGCCCCGACCCAGCACCGGGTCGCCGTGAACAAGGACGAACAGGGGCGCGCCGGCCAGCGGAGCGGTCTCGTTGCCGAAATGCGGATCCAGCGGTTCCGGGGCAGCGATGTCAGCACCCTTATAGTGATAGTAATGGTACATAGAGACACCTCGCACTTACGAATGGGTGCGCATCAGCAGCTCCAGATCATTTTCCAGATAGACCGATGCGGCCAGATTGGGATCGTAGGACATGCAGGCCCCTTTATCCGGGCACAGGGGCAGGATGACCGCCTCGGGCAGGCGG
>JAZUOI010000038.1:0-6434 GCA_045604585.1 Lawsonibacter sp.
GTGGAGGGGCTGTTCAACGAGCAGTTTGAGCAGCTGGCGGAGAAGATCGACCAGTAAACAAAAAACCACCCGCCGTTCGGTACCGATCCGAACGGCGGGCTTTTTGTTGGGCAAGTTATATTCCCAGCACCTGGGTTGCCAGGGCGAAATAGATCAGCAGGGACAGGGCGTCCACCACGGTGGAAATAAAGGGAGAGGCCATCACCGCCGGGTCAATGCCCAGCCGATGGGCAAGCAGGGGGAGCAGGCAGCCGGTCAGCTTGGCGCACACCACCGTCAGCGCCAGGGTCAGGCACACGGTCAGCGCCACCGGCACGGTCACCTCCGGATTGGACAGCAGCCAGCGATCCACCGCCAGCAGCTTGATAAAGTTGACCGCCGCCAGACAAAAGCCGCACAGGGTGGAGACCCGCAGCTCCTTCCACACCACCTCGGGCAGGCGGGCAGGCTCCATCTCACCCAGGGACAGGGCACGAATCACGGCCACGGAAGCCTGAGAGCCGGCATTTCCTCCCGTACCGGTGAGCATGGGGATAAAGGAGGTCAGCACCACACAGGCGGTGAGTGCCGACTCAAAGCCCGTAAGGATCACCCCGGTGACGGTGGCCGACAGCATCAGCAGTAACAGCCACGGAAGGCGGGCGCGCACGGTCTCCACCACGCCGGTTTTCAGGTAGGGTTTGTCACCGGGGAGGATGGCGGCCATCTTCTCCATATCCTCGGTAGTCTCTTCTTCCAGAACGTCCATGGCGTCATCTACGGTGATGATGCCCACCAGCCGCTCGTCGGTGTCTACCACAGGCAGGGCGGTCAGACCGTATCGGGTGAACATTTGTGCCACGTTCTCCCGGTCCTCGTGGGTTTGCACCCAGAGCACGTTGCGCTCCATAATGTCGCCGATCATGGTTTCCGGGCCGCACAGCAGCATCTGCCGCACGGTCACCACGCCCTCCAGAATCCGGCTGCGTGTGACGTAACAGGTGTAAACCGTCTCCTTGTCCACACCTTCGCTCCGGATGCGGGCGAAGGCCTGCTCTACGGTGTCCTCCGGGCGCAGGGAGACAAACTCCGTGGTCATCAGCGCGCCGGCGCTGTCCTTGGGATAGTTGAGCAGGTGGTTGATCTGTTCCCGGTCGTCGGCCGGACAGTTGCGCAGGATACGGGGCACCACGTTGGCAGGCATGTCCTCGATCAGGTCTACGGTGTCGTCCACAAACAGCTCGCTGAGCACTTCCCGCAGTTCCCGGTCACTCAGTGCCTGAATGAGCCGCTGCTGATCGTCCCGGTCCTCCAAAAAGGCGAACACCTCCGCCGCCAGTTGTTTGGGCAGCAGACGGAATACGAGGATAAGCGCGTCCGGCTCCAGCTCATCCAGAAAGTCGGCGATGTCCACCGCGTTGTACTGGGTCAGTTGTGTGCGCAACTCCCGCAGCTGCTTTTGCTCCACCAGTTCCAGCAGAGCGGACAGATCCATGTTTTCCAGCATTGTTTTCATTCCCCTTTCAAAGCAAACGATGTTTGAAAGCAGGCACAAAAAGGCCGCAGGGTAGGTTTCCCTGCGGCTGTCGTCACTGATACGGCCAAAGGAGACAATAATCCCTTGGCTTATGGCTGGCGGGCAGACTGCGCCCGGCCAAACCTGTCGCATAAGTGATGACAGCAGCCTGTGCCCCCACTACTTCGGTCGTCCACGCAGTCCACCTCCTAAAGATGATTTCTCTGTTATTATACGACCGTTGCGGGCCAGATGCAACAAGAAAATAAAGCGGCGAACGCAACGCGTTCGCCGCTGATGAAATATGGAGTTCACTGTTGGCGGGATCAATAGCGGCGCACCACGGCCACCACCTTACCGATGATCTCGGCATAAGTGCCGTCAATGGGCTCGTAATCCGGATTTTCCGGCAGCAGCCACACCTTGCCGTCCTTGCGGCTGAGGGTTTTGACGGTGGCCTCGTCCTCAAACAGGGCGACTACGATCTCCCCGTTGCGGGCATCCTGCTGGCGGTGGACCACCACCAGGTCATCGGGCAGGATGCCGGCGTTCAGCATGGACTCGCCCCGCACCCGCAGGGCAAAATGCTCGCCCTCCAGCCCGTCGGTATCAAAGGTCAGATAATCTTCAATGCACTCCTGAGCCAGAATGGGAGAGCCGGCGGCCACGCTGCCCAGAATGGGCACCTGGTCGGCGTGGGGGTCGATCTCCTCCGCCACAGGGCGACCGGGGACGGAGATGGCCCGGGTCTTGCCCTCGGCCTTGTTGATCATACCGGCTTCCTCCAGTCCCTTCAGGTGGAAGTGGACGGTGGAGGGGGATTTCAGATCCAGGGCATCGCCGATTTCCCGCACCGAGGGGGGATAGCCCCGTTCGGCGGTGAAGGAAAGAATGTAGTCGTAGATCTGCTGCTGTCTGGTGGTCAGTTTTGTCATAACGCGACCCCTTTCTGCCTATGAAAACATATGTTTGATTGGAGTATATCATACCTTTTCTAAAAAGTCAAACAAATGTTCCAAAAAAGAGGTCGAAAGGAGCAGATGTAAACATTTTATAAATTGCGCCCTCTTTTTCTGGAAATGGCAGGAAAGGGTATTATAATAGACGTAATGATTTTTTAAGGAGGTGACCGCCATGCTTTCCCTGTTTCTGACCCATTTGAAGGGGCTGAAGAAGGACGCGGTCAAGTCCCCCATCCTCATTTTGCTTGAGGTGGTTTTCGAGCTGATCTTGCCTCTGGTCATGTCGGAGATCGTGGACGTGGCCATTCCCGCCGGGGACACCGGGGCGATTTTTCGGCTGGGGGCGCTCATGGTGGTGATGGCACTGGCCGCCATGACCTGCGGCGTATTGTCAGCCAAGTACGCCACCTTTGCCAGCCAGGGCTTTGGGGCAAATCTGCGTCAGGCGCTGTTTGACAAGGTGCAGGAGTTTTCCTTTGCGGATATTGACCGGTTTTCCTCTGCCTCTCTCATCACCCGCATGACCAACGACGTCAACGCCATGACTATGATGCTCAACATGGGACTGCGGATGCTGTTCCGGGCCCCGGCCATGCTGCTGTTTGCCCTGTGCATCAGCTTTTCCATCAACGCAAGACTGGCGTGTATCCTGCTGGTCATCATCCCCATTATGGCACTGGCCATTGGGTTTGTAATGAAGCTGTGCAGCCGCCTGTTCGGCGTTCTCCAGAAGAAAATTGACGGTGTAAACAACACCCTGCAGGAAAATCTGGTGGGAATCCGTGTGGTCAAGGCCTTTGTGCGGGAAGATCACGAGCGAGAGAAGTTCAGCAAGTCCAACGAGGAACTGATGCTGGCCGGTCTGACCGTGGGCACCCGCATTGTGACCATCCTGCCTATTCTGACCCTGGCTATGAATGCGGCCACCGTGGGCGTACTGTATCTGGGCGGTCGGATGGTCATGGGCGGCACATTCCTGCTGGGTGACCTGCAGGCGGTGCTCAACTACGTGGCACAGGTGCTCATGAGCGTGATGATGGTGGCCATGACCCTGCTCAACCTCACCCGCTCCCAGGCCTGCGCCAAGCGCATCCACGAGGTGCTGAATACCCAACCCGCCGTGGCGGACAAAGAGGGCGCGGACGAGAAAGAGCTGCCCCCCGCCCGGGGCAAGGTGGAGTTCCGGGACGTGAACTTCCGCTATGTGACCGGCGGCACCGGCGACGATGTGCTCCACGGTATCAGCTTCACCGTGGAGCCGGGGGAATTTGTGGCCATCGTGGGCGGAACGGGCACAGGCAAGTCCTCTCTGGTCAACCTCATTCCCCGATTCTATGACGTGACCGGGGGCGCGGTGCTGGTGGACGATATGGACGTGCGGGACTACCCGCTGGAGCAGCTGCGCTCCCGCATCGGCATGGTGCTGCAGACCAACGTGCTCTTTACCGGCACCATCCGGGAAAACCTCATGTGGGGTCGGGAGGACGCCACCGAGGAGGAGATGATCCGGGCGGCAAAGGATGCCCAGGCCTACGACTTTATCATGTCGTTCCCCGATGGCTTTGACACCATGCTCACCCAGGGGGGCACCAACGTGTCCGGGGGTCAGAAGCAGCGCCTGTGCATCGCCCGGGCCATGCTGCGCAAGCCCGCGATTCTTATTCTGGACGACTCCACCTCCGCCGTGGACTCGGCCACCGAGGCGGCCATCCGCTCGTCCTTTGCCCGGAATTTGAAGGATACCACCGTCATCATCATCGCCCAGCGCATCTCCTCGGTGCGCGAGGCCGACGAGATTTTGATTTTGGACGACGACCACATTGTGGGTCGCGGCACCCACGAGCAACTGCTGGCCACCAACGCCATCTATCAGGAGATCTATCAGTCTCAGCAGGAAGGGGTGGGCGAATAATGGCAGGACCCAATCGTGGCCCCGGTGCCCGGGGCGGATTTCAGAAGCCGAAGGATATGCGGCGCACCATCCTCCGCTTGGCCGGCTATGTGGCAAAGAGTAAGCTGACCCTGCTGTTTGTACTGCTGTGTCTGCTGGCCTCGGTGTTCACCAATCTGGGCGGCACGTATTTACAGCGTGGCATCATTAATGAATTCATCTGGTCGGGCTGTACCGACTTTAAGGGCTTAGCCGTCTCCGTCGCGAAGCTGGCGGGGGTTTACCTGTTGGGGGGCGTGGCTGCCTACTTTCAGGCGGCGGCCATGGTGCGCATTGCCCAAAAGGGGGTGCGGCAGCTGCGGAGCGATCTGTTTGACAAACTGCAGCAACTGCCCCTGTCCTACTTTGACAAGCACCCCCACGGGGAGCTGATGAGCCGTTTCACCAACGATGCGGACAACGTGATGATGGCCCTGGAGCAGAGCCTTGTATCCCTGTTTTCCAGCGTGCTCATGTTTGTGGGTCTGGTGGTGCTCATGCTGGTGATCAACTGGAAGCTGTTTCTGGTCACCGGCCTTTTGCTGGTGGTAATGATGAACCTGTTCAAGGTGCTGGGCAGCCGCAGCCGCAAGTACTATCAAAGCCAGCAGAAGACCCTGGGCGCCATGAACGGCGACATTCAGGAGATCATCGAGGGGCTGAAGGTGGTCAAAGCCTTCACCCACGAGGAGCAAGCGAAGCGGGAGTTTGCCAAGCTGAACACCGACTATCGGGACGCCGCCCGCAAGGCCCATTTCTATTCCATTATGATCATGCCCGTGTCGGGCAACCTGATGAATGTGAGCTATGCCCTCACCGCCGCCTTCGGCGGCCTGCTGTCTGTGCTTCAGGGCTTTGACCTGGGCGGACTGGTGGTGTATTTGAACTACTCTCGGCAGGTGGGTCAGCCCCTGAACCAGATCTCCCAGCAGCTGTCTACCATCCTGTCCGCCCTGGCGGGCGCGGAGCGCATCTTCGAGGTTATGGACACCCAGCCCGAGGAGGACGGGGGGATGGTCACCCTTGTCCGGGCGGAGAAGGACACCGACGGCAGCCTGCGCATCCACACCGGAGGCCAGCGCACCGGCACGTGGGCATGGCGGGTGCCCCGGGACGTGGGCATGACCCTTGTTCGGGCACAGGAGAATGCGGACGGCGTGCTCACCGAGACGGAGCAGGGGGATCTGTGGGCATGGAAGTATCCCGACCACAACGGAGAAATGAGCCTGCACCGGGTGCGGGGCAGCGTGCGCAATGCGCCCGGGGAGGACTACTATCTCGCCCAGCTCAAGGGCGCGGTACGCTTTTCCCACGTGGACTTCTCCTATGTGCCGGGCAAGCGGGTGCTCCATGACGTGACCGTGTACGCCAATCCCGGTCAGAAGATCGCCTTTGTGGGCTCTACCGGTGCGGGCAAGACCACCATCACCAACCTCATCAACCGCTTCTACGAGATCGAGGGCGGCATGATCACCTACGACGGGATCAACGTGAAGTCTATCCGCAAGGATGACCTGCGCCGATCGCTGGGGGCGGTGCTCCAGGACACCCACCTGTTCACCGGTACCATCATGGACAACATCCGCTACGGCCGGCTGGACGCCACCGACGAGGAGTGCATCGCCGCTGCCAAGAGCGCCAACGCCCACTCCTTCATTCGCCGTCTGCCGGAGGGGTACGATACCATGGTCACAGGAGACGGGGCTAACCTGTCTCAGGGGCAGCGCCAGCTGCTGGCCATTGCCCGGGCAGCGGTGGCCGATCCCCCGGTAATGATTTTGGATGAGGCCACCTCCTCCATCGACACCCGCACCGAGGCCCTCATTCAAACGGGTATGGACACGCTGATGGAGGGGCGGACGGTGTTCGTCATTGCCCACCGCCTGTCCACGGTGCGCAATTCCAACTGTATCGTGGTCATTGAAAAGGGACGCATCGAGGAAAAGGGCGACCACGAGCAGCTGCTGGAACAGCAGGGCCGATACCACAAGCTGTATACCGGACAGTTCCAATTGTCGTAAAAAAGAGCGCCGCCCCATCCGGGGCG
>JAZUOI010000039.1:0-3589 GCA_045604585.1 Lawsonibacter sp.
AGCGAAAACTATAAAACAGGAGCTGCCCGACGGGCAGCTCCTGTTTGGTTATAAACAGATTACTGAATTTCGCTGATCTTCAGTGCGGCCTCGTACAGGGCACAGAAGCGGCGGTATTTCTTCTCCGTTTCTTCGGTGGGAGCGGGGGTGTACCGGGTGACGAAGGAAACCTTTTCCTCTGCGGCCCGGGCGAAATCGGGATAGCGTCCGTCCTTGACGGCGGCGATCATGGCCGCACCCAGACAGGCCGCTTCCTTTTCTTTGGGGATGAGCACGTCAAGACCGGTGATGTCTGCCTGCAGCTGACACCAGATGGGGCTCTTGGCCCCGCCGCCGGTGGCGATGATGGAGGTCACCTGAGTGCCCTTTTGGCGGATATTCTCGGTGTTTTTGCGCAATACGAAAGCCACACCTTCCATGACTGCATGAGCCATGTCATACACATCGTGCTCCTGACGCAGCCCCCAGAACACGCCGTTGGCCTGGGCGTCGAACTCGGGGGCGTTGGTGCCCACCAGATAGGGCAGGAACAGAAGGTCATTGCCGCCGCGCCGGGCCAGTACCCGGTTCATCTCGTCATAGCCGATCTCGCCCATACAGGTGCGGCGGAACCACTCCAGACTTACGCCGCCGCTTTCGGCCACGGGGAGCATCACATGGGTGTCGGGCAAAAAGCCGTAGTGCATGGCGATGCCGCTGTCCCGGGGAGCGGGCTCGGCAGACATGGCGGCCAGCGCCATCACCGTGCCGGTGGACAGGGTGATACCGCCGGGGGTGGTGTTGCCCGTGCCGATCATGCCGGCGAAGTGATCCAGCGTACCGTTGTTCACCTTGGTGTCGGTGCTCAGGGTCATGCCGCGGGCGGCCTCGGGAGTGAGGGTGCCGATGACGGTGCAGGGCTCCACCAGCTCGGGCAGCTGGTCGGGACGGATGTGAATGGCATCCAGCATTTCCTGCCAGTAGCACTTCTCGAAGATGTTGAAGTAGAAAGAGAAGGTGGCGATGGACATATCGCCGGTGCGCTTGCCTGTCAGCCGGTAGACGATGTAGTCCTTGAGCAGCAGATAGCAGTCGGCAGCGGCGAACACGTCGGGACGGTTATTCTCCAGCCACAGGATCTTGGTGGCCGGCCAGGTGGGCAGAACTGCTTGCTGGCCGGTGATCCGCTCGCACAATTCGGGAGGGAACAGCCCGGACAGCTGCTCGCACTCCTTCGCCGAGCGCTCGTCCATCCAGGAGATGGCGTTCATCAGTGCCTTGCCCTGCTTGTCTACTACCACCAGGGACTCGGCCTGGCCGGTAAAGGCGATCTGGGCAACGGAGGAAATTTTGTTGGTCGTGACGATATCGCTGACCAGGGCGAGCAGCTGGTCATAATACTGCTCCGCATCGAACTCCACAAAGCCGTTCTCCCGCACATAGACAACGGGACGACTGCGCATGTCGATGAGGTTGAGGTCACGGTCGTAGGCGGCGGCCTTGATGTTGGTGCTGCCCAGGTCGATACCAATATACATAGTCGGCAACTCCGTTTCTGTAATGTAGGGTCAGATCTGCATGGGTTTCTGGTTCAGACGCTCGCCCACCGCTCCGCCGGGATGAATGAGGGCGAACTGTTCGGCCTGATAGCCGGTCTGCTCAATGACGGCGGCCTGCAGGGCGTGGAAGATCATGCTCTGGGCGGTGGTAGAGGTGGTGCCCTGGGCGTTCCACTTGTCGGTCTCGCGGTTGACATGCTGCTTGATCACCACGTCGGCGGCCTGGGCCAGAGGGGACTCCATGTTTTCGGTCACAGAGATGATGGACACACCCTTGGCCTTGCAGATGTCCACAATGGGCAGCAGCTCCTTGGTCTTGCCGCCTCGGGAGGCAAAGATCATCACGTCGCCCTTTTGCAGGTAGCCGGTGGCGCCGTGGACGGCCTCGGCGGGGGAGATGAAGCGGGCGGGGCGCTCAATGCAGCACATGAGGTGAGCCATGTGCTGGCAGATGATGCCGGAATGGCCGCAGCCGCAGGTGCCGATGCGCTGGGCACTGCTGAGCAGCTCCACCGCCTTGGCAAACTGGGCATCGTCAAAAAAGTCCTTCATTTCGGTGATGCAGGCGGCCTCGATGTCATAGGCGGCGCGGGCGGCCAGCAGAGCTTCCTTTTTTACCATATCGTGATCACTCCTGTTTTTTGTTGTCCGGCGCAGGACGCCGGGTGAATTCACCCTGCATTATACACGATGAAGGGGCCGTTGGACAACCATATTTTGAAAAACCTGCCAGAATAACAAAAAAATCCCCGTTTGTTCCAAAAGGCGATTGACTATTTTAGGTGGGAAGCCTATAATATTTCTGAACGAAAAGAAAGGAGAGACACTCTGTGAAAACATGTTCCATCAAGGCTCCGTTTTTTGAGATCGGCCCCAAGTCCTACCTGTACGGGCAGGACGTGATCGACTTGGCGATTGCCGCCGATGCCGCCGCTGAGAAGTACGGTGTCGACATTATTTTCACTACCCCTGTGGTGGAGATCGCCCGGGTGAAGGCGGCCACCAAGCACATTCATGTCTTCGCGCCTCACATGGATCCCATCTATCCCGGCCGCGGTTTGGCGGATATCCTGCCCGAGTCTCTGGTCGCCGCCGGCGCCGAGGGCGTGATGCTCAACCATGTGGAAAAGCCCGTCAGTTTCGAGGTGCTGGGTGAGACCATCAAGCGTGCCGAGGAGGTGGGTCTGACCACCATCGTGTGTGCTGACTCTCTGGCCGATGCCGGCAAGATCGCCACCCTGAACCCCGACATCATCGTGGCGGAACCCTCTGAGCTCATCGGTACCGGTGTCAGCGTAGGCCCTGAGTACGTGAAGGCCGCCACCGACGCGGTGAAGAACGTCAACGAGAACATTCTGGTGCTCACCGCCGCCGGCATTGCCAACGGCGAGGACGTGTACAACACCATCATCGCCGGCGCCGACGCCACCGGTTCTTCCTCCGGCGTAGCCAAGGCGGCCGACCGCGCCGCCATGGTGGACGAGATGATCGCCGCCGTGCGCAAGGCCTGGGATGAGCGCCACAACTGATTGTAGACCCTGCGGAAGTCCGCATTTAATCAACTGATACATATAAAACTGGAGGTAGTTACACATGGAATTCAAGGTTTTTCAGAAAGAGATCGAGCTGCAGTCCCGGGGCTGGGTGCCCACTTTCCACGACATTTCCACCGACGTGATGAACGTGGTGGCGGAGTCCGGCGTGAAGAACGGCACCTGCGCCATCGTTTCCCACCACACCACCTGCTCCGTCATGGTGCAGGAGTGCTCTCACGACTTTGACTCCTTCGATCTGGAGTTCCTGCAGCATGACCTGCTGGACATCATGCGCAAGATGATCCCCGACTACACCAACGAGGGCGATTATCGTCATCCCGGCCCCGTCCACGCTCAGTTTGGCCGTTACGTTGACGAGCCCGGCAACTTTACCTCCATGAACACCGACGGTCACCTGCGCTCCGTCTTCTTCGGCCGCAGCGAGACCATGACCATCAAGGACGGCAAGCTGGACGGTGGTGAGTTCGCTCACATCTACTTCATCGACTGGGACCA
>JAZUOI010000040.1:0-17971 GCA_045604585.1 Lawsonibacter sp.
TCTTCTTGTTTTACACGTTTTGTGTGTTCTTTGTTATGCAAATCGGTCCAGCCCCGCACAGCAATGCTGTGCGGGGCTGAAAATTTTCCCCTTTGTTGAATTTCTGGCAAGCATACGCCCGTGCCCACATAATATATACCATAACTTACGTGAGAGGGGCGCATAACCATGCTGGAAATCCAACTAAACATGTACCACGCAGTGGCTCTGGGCGCAGCCTTGTTTTGGCTGGGCACCATACTCACACGAAAAATCGGGCTGCTCAACCGGTTCTGCATTCCCGCGCCTCTGGTGGGCGGGCTTTGTTTCGCCCTGGTCAACGCGCTGCTGTATGCCTCCGGTGTGGCCATGATCCAGTTTGACAACACATTGGAAACGGTATTTATGGTTCTGTTTTTCTGCACCGTAGGCTTTACCGTCAGCATCCCCCAGCTGTTCAAGGGCGGCAAGGCGGTCATTCTGCTTCTGCTGCTGGGCATTGTGATGATCGTACTGCAAAACGGCATGGGGGGCGCCATTATGGCGCTCATGGGCAAAAACCCCCTGTACGGCATCGGCTGCGGCTCCATCGCTCTGATCGGCGGGCCGGGGACAGCGGCGGGGATCGGCCCGGATCTGGAAGCGGCCGGGGCGGCGGGTGCCAAGGCGGTGAGCATCGCCGCGGCCACTTTTGGCCTGGTGTCCGGTTCTCTGATGGGTGGGCCTACCGCCCGGCGGCTGATCAACAAGTACGATCTGCGCAGCAAATGTGCCGGGTCGGATCATATGACCGGCGAGGACGAGAGCCTGTCCACCAACAACGCCCGGCTCATTAAGGGCTTTATGCTCATTCTGGTGGGGGTGGGCATCGGCAATCAGGTCAGCACCTGGCTGACCCGGCTGTGTGGATTCAGCTTCCCGGGCTACATCGGCGCCATGGTGGTAGCGGTGGTCATCCGCAATGTGATGGATGCGGGCAAACTGGAGTTCCCTGCCCAGGAGATCGACGCGTTTGGCAACGTGTTTTTGTCCATCTTCCTGTCCATGGCTCTGGCCGGCTTGAAGCTGTGGCAGCTGGTGGATCTGGCGCTGCCCATGATCGTGTGTCTGGCCGCTCAGGTGGTGCTCATGTTCCTGTTCGCCTACTTCATCGTGTTCCGGATCATGGGCAGGGACTATGACGCGGCAGTGATGACCGCCGGCTTCATCGGCTTCGGTATGGGAGCCACCTCCAACGCCATGGCCAATATGCAGGCCGTGTCCAAGAAGTACGGCCCCTCCCCCATCGCCTACTTTGCTATCCCCATGGTGGGCAGTCTGTTCATTGACTTTTTCAATGCGGCCATGATCGCCTTTAACATTGGACTTTGGTCATAAAGAAAAGCCCCACCGATGGTGGGGCTTTTCTTATACAAAACGATCCAGTGCCGCCCGGTAGTTCTCCCGGTCATCCACCTTTCCCACCACAGCCAGACTGGCGCGGGAAAAGTCAAAGATCTCCTGAGCCAGGGTGCGCACCTGCTCCACGGTGATGGCGTCGTAAGCGGCTGTGATGGCATCCGCGTCGCTCACCTGTCCCCGCAGCAGCATGGAAAGCCCCATGTGGCTCATGCGGGACTGGGTAGACTCCAGACCCATGAGCACGTTGGCCTTGGCCTGCTCCCGGGCGCGCTCCAGCTCGTCCGCTGTGGGGCCGTGCTCGGCCAGCTGGGCGGTCACCCGACACAGGGTGTCCAGTGCCTGAGCCTCCGTCTCTTTCCCAAGGGCGGTATACAGACCCAGCAGCCCCACATCCTCGTAGTCGCTGACATAAGAATATACGCTGTAGCAAAGCCCCCGCTTCTCCCGCATCTCCTGAAACAGGCGGGAGGACACGCCGCCGCCCAGAATGGAGGACAGCAGCAGCTGGGTGTAGCGCCGGCTGTCCAGGGCAGACCGGGCGGGAAAGGCGAGGATCATATGATTTTGCTCGATCGCCTTGCGCTTGAGGGTGATGGAGGGCTGATGCTTCACCGGCTTTGGGGCGGGGGCGGGCGATCCGGACAGGGTGGAAAATGCGGCTTTGAGCTGCTCCACGCAGGCCTCATCAAAGCTGCCCGCCAGGGACACCACCATGCGGTGGGGGCGGTAATGGGTGCGCTTATAATCCCGCAGCCAATCCCCGTCCATAGCCGCCAGCGTTCGCTTAGTGCCCAAAATGGGGCGAGCCAGGGAGCTTCCCTTGTAAACGGAAGCGGCCAGCTGCTCATAGACCAGATCGGCGGGGTCGTCCTTGTACATGCCGATCTCCTCCAGAATGACCCCCCGCTCGGTGTCCACCTCCTCGGGCAGGAACCGGGAGTGGAACAGCATGTCGCATATCAAGTCGATCACCCGGGGCAGGTGGCTGTCCAGACACCGGGCATGGAAGCAGGTGTGCTCCTTGGTGGTGTAGGCATTCACCTGTCCGCCCAGGGTGTCGATGTCCTGTGCCAGCCGGTCGGCGGAGCGGTGTTCGGTGGCCTTGAAGGCCATGTGCTCCAAAAAGTGCGCCGCGCCGTTCTCCCCCGCCCGTTCATGGCGGGAGCCTGTGCCGATAAACACCCCCAGCGCCGCCGTACGCACCCCGGGCACCGCCTGGGTCACAATACGCACGCCGTTGGGCAGCGTGATGATGTCATACATAGGGTCACCCCTCCTTTGGTATCGCCATTTTACCACAGCCTTCGACCCAAAGACAATCTTTTCAGATACTTTACAAAAAATTGCTTTCCTCCGCTCCGTTCCCGTGGTAGAATAGAGAAAGAAATCTTCCGAATAAGGAGAACGATCATGGAAAAACTTCTGGCCAAAAAAGGCTTTATCTGCGATATGGACGGTGTGATCTACCACGGCAGCCAGCTGCTGCCCGGGGTACACGAGTTTGTGGACTGGATGAACCGGGAGGGGAAACAGTTCCTGTTTCTGACCAACAACTCGGGCAAGACCCCCCGGGAGCTGCGGGAAAAGCTGGCCCGCATGGGTCTGGAAGTGGACGAAAGCCACTTCTATACCAGCGCCCTGGCCACCGCCAGCTTTATCGCCAGCCAGACCCCCGGCGCCAAGGTGTTCGCCATCGGCGACCCCGGTCTGACCCACGCCCTGTACCAGAAAGGGCTGACCCTGGACGATGTGGATCCGGACTACGTGGTCATTGGCGAGACGACCTCCTACACCTACGACAACATCTGCAAGGCCGTCAAACTGGTGGGCAAGGGCGCCCGGCTCATCGGCACCAATTACGATATGACCGCCCCCGTGGATAACGGGGTCATCGTCCCCGCCTGCCGGGCACTGGTGGCTCCCGTGGAGCTGGCTTCGGGCAAGACCGCCTATTACGTGGGCAAGCCCAACCCCCTGATGATGCGTACCGGCCTTGACCTGTTGGGCATCCACTCCCAGGAGGCGGCCATGATCGGTGACCGTATGGATACCGACATCCAGGGCGGCATTGAATGTGGTCTGGACACGGTTCTGGTGCTTACCGGCGTATCCAGCCGGGAGACCGCGGCCTCCTTCCCCTACCGTCCCCGTCTGATTCTCAACGGCGTGGGGGATATCCCCGCCGCGGCAAATCAGTAACCATCATTAAAGAAATGACCCATACCGTTTGGTATGGGTCATTTTTATTCGGATCTTGTGAGGAGTTCGTCCACAGAAACGCCAAAAACATCTGCAAAAGCGAGCAGTTCCCGGTCGGACACCTTGCGGTTTTGCCCCTCGATGTCGGACAAGGCCGATTGGTTGATGTCAATGCCCCGGGTCTGGAGCTGTGCCAGCAGGTCGGTCTGCTTCATCCCCTTGGCTTTTCGCAGCCGGACAATGGTCTGTCCCACCAGATTTTCGCTCCCAATGGTCCTGCGTGTCGGCACTCCACTCGCCTCCTTTTATCGTTTTATCAGATTATATTTCTCGTAGGGGTTGAAATTATCCGATAATCGTATAAAATAGAGAAAGGGAGGAATTCTTATGGACGAAGCAACGATTTACAAGAAACTCTATTTCCGAGCCTTTAACCGCTATACCGAACTGGTGGAGCAAGCGCAGACGGCGCAAAAGGAACTGGAAGAACTGTACCTGCAACTGACCGAAGACATCGCCGGCGATATCCCCACCGCGGCAAATAAGTAAACACAAACAGCGCACCCGTCTGGGTGCGCTGTTCTTCTGTATTTTGGGTATTTTGCCCTGCGGGCGGGGAAAGGATCATTCCACTGCTCCGGCGGCAGGAGGAGTTGTTCCGCCTGCGGGCGGGTGTCTTTTGTCGCGCCACAAAAGACACGAAAAAGGCGTTAAGAAACCCATGGTTTCTTAAAACTTCCTTTTGGCAATATCCGTGGCAATGCTACCAATCGGCCGGCGGAGCCATCTGACACATTCAGCGCCGATTTGTGCTGCCGCATTGCCTACTATCTGCAAATACCTCTGTCTACCGCTCCCCGCCGGCTTTCGTTGCCCTCCGCAGCCCGGCACGGTTGGTCGGCCGTAATATCCGGCAAGCTTGCACAGACAGCGGCAGCAAGCGGGTACGGAGCGTGTCGTCACCCGGTGCCGGGTCAGTGGCAATCAACTGCTTGTCCTTCACCCAAGGAAGGCCTTGGAAACCTTGGTTTCCAAGCTGGCTTTTGGTTTCTTTTGTTCAGCGACAAAAGAAACCCGCCGCCGGAGCGGCGGAACAAGCCTTCCCCCCATATAAACACCCCCGCACCCAATGGGTGCGGGGGGTTGTATCAATCTTCGCTATCCAGCTTGAGTACGGCCATAAACGCCTCGGTGGGCAGCTGAACCGAGCCAAGGGAGCGCATCTTCTTCTTGCCCTCCTTCTGCTTTTCCAGCAGCTTCTTCTTGCGGGTGATGTCGCCGCCGTAACACTTGGCCAGCACGTCCTTGCGCATGGCCTTCACCGTCTCACGGGCGATGACCTTGCCGCCGATGGCCGCCTGTACGGGCACTTCGAACAGCTGGCGGGGGATGTTCTCCTTCAGCCGCTCACAGATGCGCCGGGCGCGGGCGTAGGCTTTGTCCCGGTGGGCGATAAAGGACAGGGCGTCCACCTGGTCGCCGTTGATGAGCATATCCACCTTCACCAGCTCGCTGGGGCGATAGCCCTCCAGCTCGTAGTCCAGCGAGGCGTAGCCCTTGGTGCGGGCTTTCAGGGCATCGCATAAGTCGTAGATGATCTCGCCCACGGGCATGAAGTAGTGCAGCTCCACCAGATTGGTGTCCAGATACTGCATGTCCTTGAACTCGCCTCGGCGCTCCTGACACATGGGCATGATGTTGCCCACATAGTCCGGAGGCGCGATGATGGACACCTTGGCGTAGGGCTCTCTTGCCTCTGCAATGACGCCGGGATCGGGATAGTTGTGGGGATTGTCCACCCGAACCACGCTGCCGTCGCTCTTGGTGGCCTCGTAGATCACGGAGGGGAGGGTAGTCACCAGATCCAGGTCAAACTCCCGCTCCAGGCGTTCCTGAATGATCTCCATGTGCAGCATGCCCAGGAAGCCGCAGCGGAAGCCAAAGCCCAGGGCGATGGAGGACTCCGGTTCAAAGGAGAGGGAGGCATCGTTGAGCTGCAGCTTTTCCAGCGCGTCACGCAGGTCGGGGTACTTGGAGCCGTCCTCGGTATAGATGCCGCAGTACACCATGGCCTGTGCCGGACGGTAACCGGGCAGCGCCTTGTCACAGCAGGCTTCCACCCCGGTGATGGTGTCGCCTACGCTGGTATCTTTGACGTTTTTGATGGAGGCGGTAAACCAGCCCACCTCGCCGGCGGTCAACTTGTCGCAGGAGTCCATGCCCAAGGGGCGCAGGTAGCCGCAGTCCAGCACGGTGTACTGGGCGCCCGATGCCATCATCTTCACGGCCATGCCCTTTTTCAGCGTGCCTTCCATCACCCGGAAGTAGACAATGACGCCCAGATAGGGGTCGTACTGACTGTCAAAAATCAGGGCTTTAAGCGGTGCTTCGGGGTCGCCGGTGGGGGCGGGGATGTTCTGAACAATGTCCTCCAGCACGGCAGGGATGTTGATGCCCATTTTGGCGGAGATCTCCGGCGCGTCCATGGCGGGCAGCGCCAGCACGTTCTCCACCTCCTCCTTCACCCGCTTTGGGTCGGCGGCGGGCAGGTCGATTTTATTGATAACGGGCAGGATCTCCAGATCATGCTCCATGGCAAGATAGGTGTTGGCCAGCGTCTGCGCCTCAATGCCCTGGGACGCGTCTACGATGAGCACCGCACCCTCACAGGCGGCCAGAGACCGGGATACCTCGTAGTTAAAGTCCACGTGACCCGGGGTGTCGATGAGGTTGAGGTGATAAGTCTGCCCGTCCTCGGCCTTGTACTCCATGCGCACGGCGCGAGCCTTGATGGTGATGCCGCGCTCCTTTTCCAGCTCCATGTTGTCCAGCAGCTGGGACTCCATCTGCCGCTGCTCCACCGCGCCGCACAGCTCGATCATGCGGTCAGACAGGGTAGATTTTCCGTGGTCAATATGGGCGATGATACTGAAATTGCGAATTTTGCTTTGATCGGTCATACAGAAACCCTCCGATGTTTGGGGTAGGGCGGGGGCTTGCCCCCGCCGAAAAATATCCGGAATGGCAACAGGGGCTTTCCCCCGCCCTATCGGTGCTTATCGCGGATCCTTGGTTCCGGGCAGCTTGTTCACCCGGGCGCCGGTACTGTGGATGATCTGGAGCAGGGACTGGTAGAGCACCGGATAGTCCCGGGCGAGGGCATCGTTGCTCATGTCGGGGAACGCCCCCTTCTCCCGGGCATGGTCGGCCAGCGCGTCGGCCAGCTCCACCTGACTGCACACCATATCCGCCCCGGTCAGCCCCCCGTCAAAATGGGTACGGGGAACAGAGAAAAAGTCGGGATTGTTGGAGCCCGGCGCCTGATGGAGCAGGCGAAACACCTGATACACCGCCGTGGACAGGTACGCGGAGGCGGCACGAATGGCACGGCGACTGCCCACCTTACCCAACAAATCAAAGAGCATCGCCACCGAGTTCACCAACAGCTTTTTGGCCAGGGTAGCCAGCGCGCTGCCCCGCATGGAGCTGTCCTTCTCGCTGGAGCTGTCGTACAGCTCCTCCGGCTCGATGATGGTGGTGCCGTCCCGGCTCATGGTGCGGCCGAGCAGAAAATCAGCGGAAACGTTGTAATATTCGCAGGCTTTGACCACGAAGGCAAGCCCCGGCTCACGGATTCCGTTTTCATAGTGGGACAGCAGCGCCTGGGAAATGCCAAGGGCGGTGGCGGCGGTGCGCTGACTGATCCCGTGCTCCTGCCGCAGCAGGGACAAGGTGCGGGAGAACTCTGTATTCATTGACGTCACCTCTTTTTCTATACGCATAGTATAACGGACACAATACCCGCTGTAAAGCATTTTTTGCCCTGTCCTTATAACAAAAACGCAGCGGTCCTTTGACCGCTGCGTTTGATTTAGCTTTGAGACGGCGCTCCGCCCTCGCTCTTGGGGCGGCGGTGGCGGCGGTGGCGATGGCGGCCGGGCTTTTTGCCCGCCCCTTCTGCCTTTGGCTCGCCCTCTCCATTGCCGGGGACATCCTGCTTAGGCTGGGCCTGCGCTTTTTCCTGGGAGGGGCTTCCCTCTCCCCCGGACTTGTTTCCGCCCCTGCCCCGGCGGCGATTGCGGCGGCGGCGGGTCTCCTCGCTCTGCTCCTGGGCGGGCTGTACCGGACTCTGGCTCTGGCCGCCCAGCGCCTGTTCCAGCACCGCGCCCAGCCTGTCTTCCGGCACCTGCTCTGGCTCGTCCTCGTCCCGACCAGGTGTTTTTCTCAGCTTGGCCAGCTCTTCGGGGGGCGGGGCCACATAGCCCTCCGGACGCTTGCCCTTGCCGCTGCGCACCACACACACCTCGCAGTTGTGGTAGCAGTGGGGGCTTTCCGGGTCATTCTCCAGCCGGACATTCACCTTCTGGCGCAGCAGGTTCACCGAGGACACGGTGCCCACGCCGTCCGGAGTCTCCACAAAGGAGTCCATCTTGGGGGATTTTTTCACCAGATCCTCATAGGCGTCCTGCTCGTATTTCAAGCAGCACATCAGCCGCCCACAGGTGCCCGAGATCTTGGTGGGGTTGAGGGACAGATTCTGGGTCTTGGCCATTTTGATGGATACGGGAATAAATTCGTCCAAGAACTGGGAGCAGCAGAAGGGTCTGCCGCAGATCCCCAGACCGCCCAGCATCTTGGCCTCGTCCCGCACACCGATCTGGCGCAGCTCAATGCGGGCATGGATGGCACCGGCCAGATCCTTCACCAGGGCGCGGAAGTCCACCCGCCCCTCGGAGGTGAAGAAAAAGACCACTTTATTCCCCTCGAAGCTGTACTCGGCATCCACCAGCTTCATATCCAACCCGTGCTCGGCGATTTTTTCCTGGCAGATGGCCATGGCTTTGGCTTGCTTCTCCCGGTTTTTTTCCGCCGTGCGCAGATCCTCAGCCGTGGCGGCGCGCACCACCGGGCGCAGGGGCGCCAGCAGCTCCATCTCGTCCACCATGGTGTTGCCCTGTACACACTCGCCCAGCTCGATGCCCCGGCTGGTCTCCACCACAACGCCCTCGCCCTCTTTAAACTGCAGGCCGTTGGGAGAGAAATAATACTGTTTTCCGCCGCTTTTAAAGCGGACTGCAATGATTTCCGTCATACGATACTCCTTTTTCCCGGGTGCGGCGATGCACCCGAAGGCTCACTGGGTCAGCGCGGCGGCGCACAACCAGCCTGCCATGTGACCCACGCTCATGTTATAGATCCGGGTCTGCCGCAGCTGTCCCACGGTTTCAACCCCCCGCAGCGCCTGCCGCCGGTCGCCACCGGCCGTTATCTGGGCGGTAAACCCCCGCTCCAACCGATCCAGCAGCGCAAAAAACCGGGCGCGCTCCCATTTCTGCTTTTCCATGCCCGCGCACAGGCGAATAAGCGCCTGCTCGTCCCGCTCCTGCCAGCCCCGCACCAGTTGATCCGCCAACTGGTCCAGCTGAGGGTCTTGCTGCGGATCTTCCGCCCCCTGGGGTCGGGTCAAACTCAGTTCCTGACAGCGGGAACGCACGGTGGTCAGCAGCTCGCCGGCATTTTCCGCCAGCAGCAGGAAAGCCGCATAAGCCGGCCCCTCCTCCAACAGCTTGAGCATGGCGTTTTGCGCCTCGCCCCGCATGCGGTGGGCTTCGGGCAGAATATAGACTTTGCGGGGAGCCTCGTTGGGACGGATGTGGGCATCGGCGCGCAGCCAACGGATCTGATCTACGTTGATGGGCTTTCCTTCTTCCTCCGGCTGCAGGGTGATAATGTCCGGATGGATGCCCGCCAAGGCTTTTTTACAGGCAGAACAGCAGCCGCAGGGCTTGTTTTGCTCATGGGAACATACCATTGCCCGCGCTAAAATTTCCGCAAGAACTCCCTTGCCTGCACCCGGAGGGCCGGACAGGATAAAGGCGTGACCCAGCCGCCCCTCTCTCAATCGGGGCAGCAGCTGCTCCTTCAGGGCCGCATTGCCCGCAAGCGCGCTCAGCGGCATGACTTACACCCTCTGGAACTGTTCCACGTCCACCACGAAAATGGTGGCACCGCCCACACGCACTTCCACAGGCATACCGGTGGGGAACTCACGCCCCACGCCGGAGGCGGTGGAAATGATCTGGGAGCGGCTGTGGGAATATTCTTTAATGATGTCGATGACATCATTTACCTTTTTTGCATCCACGCCCACCAGAAGGGTGACGTTTTTGGACATAAGGAAGCCGCCGGTGGTGGCCAGCCGGGTGCTGGAAAAGCCGCTTTTGGTCAGAGCCTTTGCCACGGCTCCCGCGTCATCGCTGTTGATAATGGCAAGAACAAGCTTCATAAAACACACTCCTTATCCCTTTGGAGACAGGCGAAAGGGGCAATCGTTCTACAATTGGTTCCCTATCCAATGTATTATACCCCAAGATAGGAAAATAGGAAAGGATTTTTTTCAAACGGCTTGGGAAAGACAAAAGCGCGGCGGGAGGGGTTTCCTCCCGCCGCGCGGTCATTTTACTTATGCTCGCCGGGGGCGTAGACCACCACGGTACGGCGATTGGGTTCGGTGCCGGTGGAGTAGGTCGTCACATCGGGATACTCCTGCAGCGCGCTGTGGATCACATGGCGCTCATAGGCATTCATGGCCTCCAGAGTGACGTTTTTGCGGTACTTGACCACCTTGCCGGCCACCTTGACCGCCAGGCGCTCCAGCGCCTCCTCCCGCTTGGCGCGGTAGCCCTCGGCATCGATATGGATGCGGGCACGCTTGGACTGGCTGCGATTGACCGCATAGTTGGTCAGCTGCTGGATGGCGTCCAGAGTTTCGCCCCTCCGACCGATGATAGCGCCCAGATTGCTGCCCTGAAGCACCACCTGGTAGCCGTTTTCGGTCACGCTGATCTCGGGAACCGCGTCCACCTCCAGCTGGGCCATCAGCCCGGTGAGGAAGGCGTGGATGCGCTCGGCACGGGCATCGTCGGCGGCGGCAGGAGCGTGCGCTTCCTTTGCGATGATCACTTCATCTCCGGGCTGGAGCTGATCGTCCGCCTTGCTCACCTGAGGGGCAGACGTTTGCTTCTTTTCGGGTTCCTGCTTCTTGACGGGGGCGGGGGTCTCGTCCTCCCCCTCCACCTCGTAGCTTACGCGCACCTTGGCCGGATTGCTGCCAAAACCCAGAAAACCGTTTTTGGGGCGCTGCAGCACCTCAACGGACACGTCGTCCCGCTCCAGACCCAGCTGGAACAGAGCGGCGGCGATGGCGTCCTCCTCGCAGCGGCCGGTGGTCTCGATAAATTTCTGCATATCAGACATTCTCCTTGTTCTCGTCCGCCGCAGCATCGTCGGCAGGCGCTTGCTTTTTGTTTGCACCGGTCAGATCGACCTTCTCCGTCACCGTCGTTTCCACGGCAGCGGCCATACGCTTGTTCCGCTCGGCCTTCGTCTCGGCCTTGACCTGGTCGGGATCAAAATAGGGGGTCACTCCCCCAAACCGATCGGGAATATAGGCACGGCCCCGGGCGTGGGCACGCAGACCCTCACGGCTGTCGTCCTTATTTACGTTCTCCTGGGTCTCTTCGGCAGGCTTAACGCCCTTTTTCTTGTTCTTCTTGGCCTCTTCCGCCCGGCGCTCCCGCTCCAGACGAGCCTCTTCCTTGCGCTTTTTTTCCTCTTCCTTCTCCTGACGCGCCCGCTCCTCAGCCGCAATTCGCGCCTGCTCATAGTCCTTTTTCAGCAGCTTGGCGGCCAGCAGCTCCTGCACCATGGAAAACAGGCTGTTGGCAATCCAGTAGATACACATAGCCACGGGCATGGAGAAACCGATCCACAGGGACATGAGGGGCATGAGCCACATCATGGTGTTGTTGGTCTTCTGCGCCTGCTCGCTGGTGTTCTGACCGCTGAGCTTGTTGGTGAGCATGGACACCTTGGACATAACAAAGCTCAGACCGGTGGACACAATGACCATCAGGAACGCGCCGATGCCCGACCAGGTCAGAGTATTCCACACCTTCCAGGTAGGGATGAGCGCCAGGTCGATGCCAAGGAAGCGGAAGTTCACAGCAAATACCTTGCTGCCGGCCTCGCCCAGAGCGGCGGCAACCGCAGGCAGGGTCTCCTCCGTGATCATGGAAGCGAGGAACAGCTGGTTATAGCCGGCGTTGGTAAAGTCCGCCGCCTCCCGGATCCAGCCGTTGGCAAACGCCACGTTGCTCCAGTCCAGGGCCTTGGCTACTTCCAGGATCTGCTCGCTGTTCAGATTCATCATGTAAAGCAGGGGCTCGCGAATGATGGCATACAGGGGCAGCAGGATCAGAATGGGCAGGAACGACCACATGCAGCCGCTCATGGGGTTGACCTTTTCCCGCTCGTACAGCTTCTGCATTTCCAGATTGTAGCGCTGCTGGTCTTTTCCATACTGCCGCTTGAGCTGATCCAGCTTGCCCGAGAGCATATTCATCTGGATCATGCCCTTCTTCCCCTTCATGGTCAGGGGGAACAGCACGATTTTAACCACCAGAGCAAACAGGATGATGGCAAGACCGTAGTTCTCAAACCAGCCGTAAAACACGTTGAGCAGCCAGGAGAACGGGTATACGATGTAATACATCATCTGACCTCCATTGATTCAATTTTCATTGTGTTGCCGGGGCAAATCACCCACCGGCACAGACCGGGCGCAGACCCCCAAGCTCCCGGTGCTTACGGAACGGGGTCATACTCAATGGTCTTGCTCCGATGGAAGGGATGACAGCGCATCAGCCTGCGCAGGGCAAGCCAGCCGCCCTTGCAGGCACCGTACTTCTCCACGGCCTCCAGTGCGTACTGGGAGCAGGTGGGGATAAAGCGGCAGCAAGGAGGACGCATGGGAGAGATGTTTTTCCGGTAAAACCGGATCAGCCAAAGCAGCGCGGCTTTCATGCCGGCTCCTCCGTGTTCAGAAGCTCCAGTTTCCGGGCCAGCTTGAGAAAGCTGTGCTCCAGCTCGCCGTACGGAGCGTATACCGACTTGACCCGGGCAACCACCACAATATCCCAGCCGGGCAAAAATCGCCCCTCGTTGGTACGGTAGATCTCCCGCAGGCGACGGCGCACCCGGTTGCGCTGGACCGCGTGGCCCAGCTTGACTCCGGTGGTCAGCCCAAGACGGCTCACCCCCAGCCGGTTTTTCCGGCAGTACAGGGCCAGATACGGGGACGCGGCGGTTTTTCCTTTGCTGTAAAGGCGACGAAACTCGTGATTTTGCTTGAGAGTGACCGTATGCTTCATCGTCTTCACGCTCCTTCGCGCTTCTCCTTGTCATGCTCCTGGTTGGGCGCATAGCCGGGTCGCTTTCCTTGCGCACTTCTCCTTGTCACGCTGCGCCTGCTCACAACGCCCGGCTTCCCTACGACTCGGAACACAAACAGCAAACCTTGTTTGCTTGGTTTGCATTCCTCGCTCCGGTCCATCCGGGCTGTTCGCGACGGCTCCGCGCTTCTCCTTGTCACGCTGCGGCGGCTTCGCGACGGACGATAACTCCTCCGACTACACCGAAACCCACTCCACCCGATGGGTGTCGCTGGGCTTTCGGTATCCGCTCCGGAGTCTATCGTCCTGCTCCGCACGCCTCCACGCTTCTCCGAATGCTCACGCAGGGGCGGGGGATATTATCCCACGCCCCTACTTAATACGATGTCATCGCTTGTTGTCGTCTCACCTGAAATCAGTGGGTCAGACGAGCGCGGCCCTTCGCACGACGGCGGGCCAGAACCTTGCGGCCGTTACGGGTAGCCATGCGCTTACGGAAACCGTGTTCCTTGGAGCGCTGACGCTTTTTGGGCTGATAGGTACGAAGCATGCGGGACACCTCCTGTTAGTGTGAACTCAAGCGCCCGGGAGCGCTCACCACAACAGCTGCCGGGGCAGCTGCGGTCGGCAAAATAAGCTATGCCAGAACATAGCGTGCCACTCATTATAGAACAGTAAGCGGCGTTCTGTCAACCAAAATTTTGCGCAATTCTCCCTACTTTTTCGCTTGACTGGGCTGGTATACAAGATGTTGTATCTCAAGAGAAATACAAGCACATAATCCCCCGGGAACCTTCTGGTTTCGGTCGCATTTTGTCCCATGGTTTTCTTTCTCCCCCGTTTCCCGGTTTCATGTGGAAAAAGAACAAAAATATACCCTATTATAAAAAGAAAACCCTTGCCCCCACCCCCTTTTTTTGGTATAATGGATGAGAATTGGGGGCAGTGTTTCCCCCGGCGTCCCAAGGGTTTTTTCGTTTCCGGCGGGCTGCTTTTTTTGCCCGCTTGTTTTATTTTCTATTCACCGACAGGAGGTATGTCCATGTCCGTTCCCGCAGCCGAAAGTATCTGGGAAAAAGTCCTGGAATTATTGAAAAAAGAACTGAACGAAGTCACACTGAACACCTTTTTTAACGATACCTCCGCCCTGGAGCTGGAGGAAAACCGTCTGGTGCTGTGCATCCCCAGCCCCACCAACCGCAAGGTGGTCTCCGGCACTTACATGGCTCATTTGCAGCGGGCGCTGAAGGAACTGTTTTCGGTGGACATGGATGTGATCATCCTCTCTCAGGAGGAGGCGGACGCGCGCATCGCACCCAAACCCGAACCCCTCATTCCCGGGGCAGATGACTACACCTTCGACCGCTTTGTGGTGGGTCCGTCCAACAAGTTCGCCCATGCGGCGGCGCAGGCGGTGGCGGAAAAGCCCGCTCAAAGCTATAACCCCCTGCTCATTTACGGCAAGTCCGGTCTGGGCAAGACCCACCTCCTGCACTCCATCGCCCACACCATCCGTACCCATCATCCGGATTACCGCATTGTCTACATTAAGGGTGACGATCTGACCAACGAGCTGGTGCATGCCCTGCGGGAGGGTCGCAACCGGGAATTCCGCGAGAAATACCGGGATGCGGACGTTTTTTTGATGGACGACGTGCAATTCATCGCCGGCAAGGACTCCACTCAGGAGGAGTTTTTCCATATTTTCAACACCCTCTACGAGGCCAAGCGCCAGATCGTGCTTACCTCCGACCGTCCGCCCAAAGAGATGCTGCTGCTGGAGGACCGGCTGCGCACCCGGTTTGAGTGGGGTCTGCTGGCGGACATTCAACCCCCGGACTACGAGACCCGCATGGCCATCATCAAAAACAAATCCATCCGCATGGGGCTGGAGCTGCCTGACTTCTGTCTGGAAATGATCGCCGAGAACATCACCTCCAACGTCCGTCAGATCGAAGGTACCATCAATAAAATCATGGCCTACCAGCAGCTCAACGACACCGGGGTGGATAAAGACACCGTGACCCGGGTGGTTACTGAAATGTTCAAGCAGAAGGACGAGATCATGCCCACCCCGGACGTTATTTTGGACGAGGTGAGCAAGTTCTTCAACGTGGATGCCAAGCAGCTCAAAGGTCAGGGCCGCACCAAGGATATTTCCCTTGCCCGGCAGGTGGCCATGTACCTGATTCAGACCATGGTGCGCATCTCCTCCAAGGAAATCGGCCGCTTCTTTGATAATCGGGATCACACCACCGTCCTCTATGCCACCGAGCGCATTACCAAAATGATCAAGGATCGCCCGGAAATGGCGGAGCTGATCCACGACGTAACAGCCAACATCAATGCTCGATACGAATAAGTGGTCACGCCCGCCTATTTTCCCCACCTTTTGTGGACATCCCGGTGGAAGCTGTGGGGATAAATTAATTCCCGTTTTTTCCCTGTGGAAAACTCCGTTTTTCTCCCCACCCCCCTGTGGACGGGCAACCGCTTGTCCCATGGAACAAAGGGGCATATTTCCCCAGTTTCCCATTCCCTACTACAAATACTAAATTTTAAATTCTTTTCTTTCTTTTAGAAAAAAAGACCAGGCCATTATGAAGGAGGTCAAATCCATGAAATTTTCCTGTGAGAAAGCGCTGCTTCAAAATGCGGTAGCCACCGCTTCCCGTACCGTATCTCAGAAAAGCTCGATTCCCGCCCTGGAAGGGATTCTCATCGAGGCAGGCAGTGTTCTGCGGCTGACGGGCTATAATCTGGAGACCGGGATCCGCACGGTTGTACCCGCCGACATTACCCAGAAAGGCAATCTGGTGCTGTCCGCCCGCCTATTTGGTGAGATCGTGCGCAAGTTGCCCGATGATATTGTATATTTCTCCGCGGACAACTACATGGTCAATGTGCGCTGCGGCATGAGTGAATTCAACATTCTGGGCACCGACCCGGAGGAGTTCCCCGAACTGCCCATGGTGGACGATCTGAACTCCTTCACCATCCAGCAGGACACCCTGCGTGCCATGATTGGTCAGACCCTGTTTGCCGTCAGCGACAACGAAAGCCGCCCGGTTCACACCGGTTCTTTGTTTGAGGTGGAGGGCGACCAGCTGACCGTGGTCTCCGTGGACGGCTATCGCCTTGCCCTGCGCCGGGAAAAGATCGGCGAGAAGAAGGGTGCGGACGCCTTTACCTTTGTGGTGCCCGGCGCGGCGCTGAATGAGGCGGAAAAAATCTGCTCCGACGGGGAAAAGCCCATCACCGTCATTCAGGGTGCCCGCCATGTGATGTTTGATACCGGGGACACCATTCTGGTTTCCCGCCGGCTGGAGGGTGAATTCCTGGCTTATCGCAACGCCATTCCTCAAACCAGTACCGTGCAGGTGGAGGGTGATCGGAGAGCGCTGATGGCATCCATCGACCGTGTGTCTCTCATTATCAGCGACAAGCTGAAAAGCCCTCTGCGCTGCGTGTTTGATGACGGTCTGTTGTCCATCACCACCAAGACAGCCATCGGCGATGCGGCCGACCAGTGCCCCATCAGCGGCAACGGCGGTGGGCTGGAGATCGGCTTTAACAACAAGTACCTGATGGACGCCCTCAAGGCCGCTCCCGCCGACCGGGTGCGGCTGGAGATGAGCTCGGGCGTGGCTCCGTGTATTATCCTGCCCGCTGAGGGGGAGCAGAACTTCGTATATATGGTGCTGCCCGTCCGTCTGAAGGCCAACTGAGAGGAAGCCTATGGAATCGCATGAAATCAAGATCCACACAGAGTTTATCAAGCTTCAGGATCTTTTGAAATTTGCCGGTGCCGTGGAAACCGGCGGGGATGCCAAACTTATCATTCAGGAGGGTCGGGTGCTTGTTAACGGTGAGGTGTGCACCATGCGGGGCAAAAAAATGCGCCCCGGTGACCGATGCTCCATCGATAACGAGCTGGAACTGGTGGTCGTATGATCGTTCAGGGTCTGGAACTGGATTTTTTCCGCAACTATGTGCATCTGGAGGCGGAATTTGATCCCGGCGTCAATCTGATTTACGGAGAAAACGCCCAGGGTAAGACCAATCTGCTGGAGGCGATAGCCTATCTGTCCACCGCCCGCTCCCATCGGGCCCGATTTGACCGGGAAATGATTCTGCTTGGTGTGGACGAAGCCTTTGTGAAGGCCAACGTATTTGCCCGCCAGCGGGACTTTACGGTAGAAGCTAGGCTGTCCCGGGGAAAAAGCCGCCAACTCTATTCCAACGGGGTGCGGCTCAAGTCGGCCGGGGAGCTGTCCGGCATTCTGACTACGGTGCTGTTCTGCCCGGAGGATCTGTACCTGATCCGGGAGGGCGGACAGGCGCGGCGGCGCTTTTTGGACAACGCCATTTGCCAACTTCGTCCCAACTACGCCCAGGCGTTGGCGGAGTATAACCGCTTGTACGAGCACAAGACCCGCATTTTGCGGGACTGGCCGGAAAACCCCTCCCTGCTGGCCACCCTGGACGACTTCAACCTGCGTATGGCGCAGACAGGAGCTCTGGTCATCCACTACCGGGCGCATTTTGTTAAGCGGCTGATGGAACAGGTCCCTGCCATCCACGGGGATTTTTCCGGCGGACGGGAGGAACTTTCCCTGGAATACGAAACGGTGTCCACCGTTATCGACCCTCTGGCCGGGGCGAAGACCATACTGGGTCAGCTTCTGGATCACCAGCAGAGCCACCGGCAGGCGGAGTTGGACAGCCGGCAATGTCTGTGTGGCCCCCACAAGGACGATCTGCTGGTCAATCTGAATGGAATGTCGGCTAAGATGTACGGCTCCCAGGGTCAGACCCGGACGGCGGCTCTGTCCCTGAAACTGGCTCAGCGGGAGATCATCTATGGGGATACCGGCGAATGGCCGGTGCTTTTGCTGGACGACGTGCTCTCCGAGCTGGATGCCAAACGACAGGCCTTTGTGCTCAACCGCATCCAGGGCGGACAGGTGTTCATCACCTGCTGTGAGGAAGACAAGCTGGACGGTCTGGAGGGCGGAAAAGCGTTCCATATAAAAGAGGGAAAATTGATATGATGATCCGGTAGGGCGGGGGCTTGCCCCCGCCGGGGCCCGCCTGTCGCCGCGGAGGGGGGAAGGCCCCGCCCCCCCACATTTTTCGGGGAAAGGAGGGACCCTTAT
>JAZUOI010000041.1:0-2016 GCA_045604585.1 Lawsonibacter sp.
TGGAATATATTGCGGTAGGGCGGAAAAGCATTTTTCGGGAAATAAAAAGCCCCCGGAGCCATATGGCTCCAGGGGCGAATCGATGATCCGTGGTACCACCCTGGTTGCCTCCCGGGGGAGGCCCCTTCGGACTCTGACAAGTCCTATCTCTGTAACGGGAGAACCCGTGCCCCATTACTGGAAGCGCTGCTTCGTTCACGGGACCGACTCAGGAACCAGACCTCCGGGCCATCTGCACCGGTTCACACCGACCACCGGCTCTCTGAAGCGTCACGGCAGGGAGGATTTTTCCTTCGCTGTCTTTACGATATATACAATTGACATTAAAGCACAAACACCTCCGTTTGTCAATCGATTTCTGAACGGAAAATGTATACAAATATACAGCTGGAAATTTGATTTCATTTTGTGAAACAAGGAGGATTGACTTTTTCACTGAGCCGTGCTAAAGTTATGAACACAATGTAAATATGCAAAGGCATTGACGAAGACGGTCCGGCATCCCGACCTTACAGAGAGTCAGCACTTGGTGGAAGCTGACAGGAAGGCGCCGGTTACGATCACTTCCGAGCCGGTACGCCGAGCGTGAGCCAGGCGCACCCGTGACTCCTACGTTACAGGGATAGGGCTTGTCGGAGTCCGAAGGAGGCGGCTTTGGGCCGCAATTTGAGTGGTACCGCGGGTATTGTTTTTACTCGTCTCAAGAAGAAGGTTTCTTCTTGGGGCGATTTTTTTATTTTATCTTACAATGAAAGGAATGATCTTATGAGCAGCCAGAACCCTGCAACCCAGCTGATGGAGGTGGCGAACCGAATTAAGGATATGCGCGAGCTGTTGGGCTACAGTATGCAGAAGATGGCCGAGCTGACCGATGTCTCCGAGGAAAGCTACAAGCTCTACGAGTCCGGCACTGCCGACCTGCCTTTCTCCTTCATGCATAAGTGCGCCAAGGTCTTCGGCGTGGAGATCACGGTCCTGCTGGAGGGCCGCAGCGCCAAGCTGTCCGGCTATACCGTGACCCGCAGAAACAGGGGCCTGGTCACCGCCAGCGAGGACGGCATCACCATCCAGGACCTGGCCCCCATGTTCCGCAAGAAGCTGGCCACCCCCTACTGGGTCACCTACCAGTATTCTGAGGAGCTGCAGAACCAGCCCATCCACACCACCACCCACTCCGGCCAGGAGTTCGACTTAGTTCTCAAGGGTGCCATGAAGATCAAGGTGGGCGACCACGAGGAGATCCTCCACGAGGGCGACTCCATCTTCTACAAGTCCTCCACGCCCCACGGCATGATCGCCGTGGAGGGTCAGGACTGTGTGTTCCTGGCCATGATCATGGCCTCCGACACCACCGACCAGCCCATGTTCATCGCCGCCAGCGGCAAGGGCGACGGCTCCAAGCTGCTGTGCGAGAAGTTCATCCATCCTGCCGAGGATGAGAAGGGCGCCATGACCGGCGTGACCTTCGACGGAGCCGAGGAATACAACTTCGCCTTCGACACCGTGGACGCCATCGCCCGCCGGACCCCCGACAAGCTGGCCATGGTCCACATCGCCAACGACATGACCGAGCGCCGGTTCACCTTCAAGGACTTCAAGGACGCATCGAGTCAGGCCGCCAACTACTTCAGCTCCCTGGGCATCACCCGGGGCGACCGGGTCATGCTGGTGTGTAAGCGCCTCTACCAGTTCTGGTACGCCATCCTGGGTCTGCACAAGTTGGGCGCCATTGCCAACCCCGCAACAAATCAGCTGCTGGCCCACGACTTTACCTACCGCTCCAAGGCAGCCGATGTGATCGCCATCCTCTGCACCGCCGACGGCGACACTGCCCGTCAGGTGGAACTGGCTCAGGAAGAAGTGGGCATGACCAATATGATCAAGGTCATGATGGGCGGCACCCGGGAGGGCTGGCACGACTACGATACGGAGTATCCTCTGTTCAGCCGCCGTTACGAGCGCACTGCCGACGCTCCCTGCGGCAACGATCCCATGCTGATGCTGTTCACCTCCGGC
>JAZUOI010000042.1:0-4408 GCA_045604585.1 Lawsonibacter sp.
CTCCGACTTCTCTGCCAAAGTCCTCACCGAGCTGCTTGAGCGCACCGGTGTGGATGCCAACGCTGTGGATCAGGTGGTCTTCGGTCAGGCGCACCCCTCCACCATGCCCAACAACATCGGTCACTACGCCTGGCTGAAGGCGGAGCTGCCCGTGGAAGTTCCCGGTTACACCGTCCAGAGCTGCAGTGGCTCCGCCCTGCAGGCGCTGCGCAACTGCTACTACCTCATCGCCACCGGCAACGAGAATATCTGCGTAGCCGGCGGTGCGGACAGCTACTCCGCCGCCCCCTTCGTGCTGCGTGACGCTCGCAACCACTTCTATCCCCAGCACCGCACCTTCATCGACTCCATCGAGGAGGCCGAGCAGTACACCCAGCCCCAGCCCATGAGCCGTCAGGCACAGTATGAGCTGGTTCACGGCAAGGACATGAGCGCCGAGGCGGCAAAGTACGCCGAGCAGAGCATTGCCAAGGCACAGAGCGCCGATTGCTCCGCCCAGATCCTG
This sequence comes from Lawsonibacter sp., assembly GCA_045604585.1. Lineage (GTDB taxonomy): Bacteria > Bacillota > Clostridia > Oscillospirales > Oscillospiraceae > Lawsonibacter. The sequence goes on from JAZUOI010000042.1 coordinate 506, forward strand.
CCTATCTCCTACGAGGTGCGCAAGAAGGGCACCGTCACCGTAGACAAGGACGAACTGCTCGCTTCCGCCAGCGCGGAAACTGTCCTGTCCCCCTATGCCGACGGCGCCGCCGTCACCATGCTCATGAGCGAGGATAAGGCCAAAGAGCTGGGCGTGAAGGGGCAGGCCGCCATCTGCGGCTTTGCTGTGGCCGGCTGCGACCCCACCAAGCAGCAGACCGCCGGCGCGCTGGCCGTGGAGAAGCTGCTGAAGAACAAGGGTCTGACCATGGCTGATATCGCTGTGATTGAGGTCATCGAGAACAGCGCCCAGGACGTGATCGACACCGTAAAGCCCCTGGGCGGTTCCCCCGAAGTCAACCCCATGGGCGGCGCTCTTGCCTACGGCAAGAACGACGGCGCCGAGGGTATCGCCATGCTCATGCGTCTGGTGTCCAGCCTGAAGGCCGGTCAGAAGGGCATCCTGTGCACCTATACTGCCGGCGGTCAGGGTATGGCCGCTCTCATCGAGAAGTAAGAAAGGAAATAGACGCTATGAACTATTCCCTTCAGAATAAAGAGGCTTTTATCGCCAAAGCACAGGTGATCGAACTGCTGGATCGCCACATGGCGGACAACAATTGGAGCAGTGTGCTGCTGTTGCCCCCCGACATCACCCGTTCCCACTCCGGCGCGGGTGTGATCACCGCCCACTACTATGAGTGTCTGACCAAAAAAGGAGTCAGCGTCAAGGTGCTGCCCGCTTTGGGCACCCATCTGCCCATGACCGAGGAGCAGCTGCGGGAAATGTTTGGCGACAGCATCCCCATGGACGCCTACATTGCCCACGATTTCCGTAACTCCATCGAAGTGGTGGGCACCGTCCCCGGCGAGTTTCTCGATCAGGTATCCGAGGGCTTGTTCAAGGACGACGTGACCGTGTCCGTCAACCGGGAGCTGCTCAGCGACAAGTACGACGCCATCATTTCCATCGGCCAGGTCGTCCCCCACGAGCTGGCGGGCTTTGCCGGCTACACCAAGAACCTGGTGGTGGGCTGCGGCGGCGGTGAGATGATCAACGTCAGTCACTTCCTGGGCGTGTTCTACGGCCGTCACCGCATCGTGGGCAACGTGGACACCCCTCCCCGCCGCCTGTTCGACTACATTCAGAAAAACTTCCTGGACAAGCTGCCCATCACCTTCGTGCTCACCGTTATGGATCAGCAGGATGGCGAGGACATCTTCAAGGGCATCTTTATCGGCAAGGAGCGCGGCAGCTTTGAGCAGGCCGTGGCTCTGAGCCAGCAGGTCAACATCAACCACGTGGAAAAGCCCGTGAAGAAATGCGTAGTGTGGATGGATCCCCACAGCTACCACTCCACCTGGGTGACCAACAAGGCCTTCTACCGCACCATGAAAATGGTGGAGGAGGGCGGCGAGATCATCGTCATCGCCCCCGGCCTGCACGTGTTCGGCGAAAACGATCTGGCCGATCAGGCCATCCGCAAATACGGCTACCGTCCCCGGGAGGAGATGCTGGAGCTGTACAAGAACGATCCTCTGCTGAGCAAGAATATGTCTCTGGCGGGCCACCTGATCCGCTGCGTGCCCAGCATGGAGACCCGCCTGACCTACTGCACCGATCAGCTCACCAAAGAGGAGATCGAGCACGCCGGATTCTCCCACATGAGTGTGGAGGACGCGCTGGCGGCCTATCCCTGTGAGGATTGGCAGACCGGCTGGAAGACTCTGCCCAGCGGTGAGGAGATCTACTTCGTCCGCAATGCCGCTCTGGGGCTGTGGCAATACGATGGTTTATATAACTAATTGATATTCGAGGTGTTAATCATGAAAAAGTGTACCGTAATCGGCGGCGGCGCCATGGGCCGCCAAATCGCCCTGAACACCGCCATCCACGGCTATGAGGTGGTGGTGTGTGAAAGCTTCCCCGCCGCCCGTGAAAGCGCGGAGAGCTGGAAGGAAGAATACCTGGCCGGCCGCATCGCTAAGGGCCGCATGACTCAGGAGCAGGTGGACGGCATCAAGTCCCGTTTCTCCATTACCGACGACCTTGAAGCCGCCTGCAAGGATGCCGACATCGTCATCGAGGCTATCATCGAGGACAAGCAGGCCAAGAGCGACCTGCTGGGCAAGGTGAGCAAACTGGTTCGCCCGGACACTGTCATCGCCACCAACTCCAGCTTTATGGTGTCCTCCACCTTCGCTGATGTGGTCGACCATCCCGAGCGCCTGGCCAACCTGCACTACTTCGCTCCCGCTCTTGTTATGAAGCTGGTAGAGGTGGTGGGCGGTGAGCACACCTCTCAGGAAACCATGGATAAACTCATGGAGTTTGGCCGCAGCACCGGTAAGACCCCTGCGCGGGTAAAGAAGGAAGAGGACGGGTTCATCGTCAACAACATCCTCAAAGCCATCAAGGAAGAGGCCTACCGCCTGGTCAACGAGGGCGTTTGCTCCCTGGAAGATCTGGACACCGCCGTGGAACTGGGTCTGGGTCACCCCATGGGTCCCTTCAAGATCGACGATATGAACGGTCTGGACGTGCGCTACAACGTGCTCAAGCGCCGCTATGAGGAGACCGGCGTGAAGTCTCACGGTTACGATATGATCGCCAAGCTGTACGAGCAGGGCCGCTACGGCAAGAAAACCAAACACGGCTTCTACGACTACGAGTAATCCGAAAAAATATGCCGCGCCCCTTTTGGGGCGCGGCATATTTTTTGTTCACATTCTGGTCTCAAGGGGAGCAAGCATGGTATAGCCATCCTCCTCCAGCCGCTCCAGCAGCGTGCCGATCACCCGGGCGGTAGCAGCGCTGTCATCCATGGTCAAATAGACCGTTCGCCGGCCGGTGCCCAGTGCGTTGACCATGCGCTGAGCATAGGCGGCAGCCCGTTCCGCGGTGCGGACACTGCCGTTTTGGGTGTCTCGCCAGCAGACCCAGTTGTCCTTTTCCAGTTCCTGCCGCTGTCCCTCCGGCGCAAACACCGCGGTGGCGGCGGTACGGGCAGTCAAGGCCAGCAGACGATTGCCCTGCTGCAGCTGCTGCCGGCTGGCGGCCACATCCTCGTCCTGAGTCAGCAGTCCCACCGTGTGTCCGGAGCCAACCACACGCCGCACCAGTGCGTCCTGCCCGGCAATGATATCCGGTTCAAAGAAGAACGCACCGCGCCAGTCCGCGCGATCCATGGCATTCAGAATGGTCTGCAGTCCCTCCCCGGTGGTGCAGCGCACCCCAATGCACACCTGCACCTGAGGGGCCTCCGGCTGCGTCACGTCATCCGGCGGAACCTCGGGCCGGGGAGGCTGGACGGGTGGCGCGGGTGGCGCAGGCGGGTCAACCGGCTTGAGACTGTCCTGGTATTTTTGCAGCTGGTTGGCCATATCCATGCTGGCCGCATCCAGAAATCCCTCGTCGCTCAACCAGGCGGCGTCGTTGCGGATACGCAGCAGATAGCCGTTTGGAGACTGGGTGTAATAATGGTCCAGGCCAAAATAGTCACACACCACCACCACCGGAAGATAAATTCTGCCGTTTCGGTTGACCGCCCGGGCGATCTCCTTGCCCGAGATTTGGTCGTATGCCTTGCCCTTGGCAAGGTCAAACACCAGCATCTGCCGCAGGTTATACAGGGTAACGGTGTTGCTGCTGCGGCTGTAATTGTACTGCATACCAAAGTCCACCGTGGTCACCGACCGGTCGAACACCGTGCCCGGGACATACAAAAGCCCGTTCACCCACGTGGGCATAGCGCTCGCCTGAAAGGGCATCAGCCTGTCGTTCACCGCGGTGAAGCACACCCGTTCCGTAGCCATGCCCGGCGTACACAAAAGAGCTGCCAGCAGGGCGATGGCACACAGCGCAGCCATGATTCGTCTTTTCATCGCCCATACCTCCTTCTTT
>JAZUOI010000043.1:0-3360 GCA_045604585.1 Lawsonibacter sp.
CCGCCTCCTGCGCCACTCCAAACACCTGAGATGCGGTGATGGTGTGGATATCCTCGCCGGAGTTGAAGCCGTCGATCATGGCCTTGTCCCCCGCCATACACGCCAACAGCCGCAGTTCAATTTGTGAATAGTCCGCGTCCACCAGCACCTTGCCCGGTGCTGCCACGAACATTCTACGCAGCTGAGCGCCCAGTTCGGTGCGCACGGGGATATTCTGCAAGTTCGGCTCGGCAGAGCTGAGCCGCCCGGTGTCCGTCACCGTATTGCGGAAGGTGGTGTGGATGCGCCCGTCGGGGGAAATGACCTTGTCCAGACCGTCCACATAGGTGGATTTCAGCTTGGTCAGCTGGCGATATTCCAGAATGGCCTCGATGATGGGATGCTGCCCGCGCAGCTTCTCCAGCACTTCGGCATTGGTGGAGTAGCCCGTCTTGGTCTTTTTCACCGGGGGCAGACCCAGCTGCTCAAACAGGATATGACCCAGCTGCTGGGTGGAATTGATGTTAAATTCCTCCCCTGCCAACTCATAAATGAGCGCCTGCCCCTTGTCGATGCGCTGGGAGAGCATCTCGCCAAAGGCCACCAGCGCCCCCCGGTCAATGAGAAAGCCCGCATGTTCCATTTCTGCCAGCACGGTGCACAGGGGCAGCTCCACCTCATGGTACAGCTTGTCCAGCTCCAGCTCCTCCAGCCGCTGGGACAGGGTGTCCCGTAAGGTGCCAATGATAGCGGTGTGGGATACCAACGTACCCATGGGCACTGCCGAATCAGCCAGCGGCCCAAAGGCTCCCTCCGCCAGATAGTCTTCCGCTTTGGCAAGCTGGTGGTTGTAATAGGTCAAGGCCAGCTTTCCCAGCTCGTAGCTGCCATCGGTAGGGGCAAGCAAATAGGCGGCCACCTCCGTGTCAAACACAAAGTCGCCGGGGGTGATGCCCTCCTCCAGCAGCGCCCGGCACAGGCCCTTGACCCCGTGGGTCACCTTTTTGATACCGGGGGCGAAGAAGGTGTTCAAAAATTCGTTGTAGCACGCCAGCTTGTCGGCAAAAAATACCGCCGCGCACCCCTGCCACTGCACGCAAACCGTGTCCAGTCCGGGCAGGGCAAGCACATTCACCGCAGTCTCTGTTTCCCAAAGGGTCAGCAATTCTTCCATGCGCGTCCGGTCGGTGACCACCTCGCCGGTGCAGCTGCACGCAACCCCTTGCTCCTTATGCACCTCGCCCTCCCCCTGTGGGGCGGTGAGGTGATACTTGTCAATCAGCTTGGAAAATTCCAGACGCAAAAACAGCTCGTACAGCTTCGGGTTGTCCACCTCCCGGCGCAGGTTGTCCTCCGGACGGAAGTCCAGGGGCGCGTCGGTGCGGATGGTGGCAAGCTGGTAGGACATGCGGGCATCTGCCGCTCCCTCGGAAAGCTTCTTCACCACGCCGGGCTTGGCGGGAACCCCCGGCTCCATCTCCGGCGCGGGCATGGCTTCATAGAGTGCGTCAATGGAGCAATAGCGCTGGATGAGCGCCATAGCCGTCTTCTCCCCTACCCCCTTCACGCCGGGGATATTATCCGAGGAGTCGCCCATAAGCGCTTTCAGGTCAATGATGTGGATGGGGTCAAACCCGTATTCCGCCCGGAATGATTCCGGGGTCATGTCCCGGGTGGTGGTCTGCCCCATGCGGGTGGACACCAGCTTGACGGTGGTGGTGTCGGTGATCAATTGCAGGGAGTCCTTGTCCCCCGTCACGATGACCGTGTCCCAGCCGGCAGCGGTGTCCTTGACGCTGATGGTGCCGATAAGGTCGTCCGCCTCCCACCCGTCCATTTCATAGGTGGGGATGTTCATGGCGGAAAGCACGTCCTTCAAAAGGGGCATCTGGCTGGCCAACTCCTCCGGCATGCCCTTGCGCTGGGCTTTATACCCCTCATAGGCCAGATGGCGGAAGGTGGGCGCCTTGCGGTCAAAGGTGACGCACAGGCCGTCCGGCTCTTCTTGCTCCAACAGCTTATTGAGGATATTCAAAAAGCCAAAAATAGCATTGGTCGGCTGCCCGTCCCGGGTAGTCAGGTTCTGGCTGACCCCGTAGAAGGCGCGGTTGACGATGGAATTTCCGTCCAGTACCATGAGTTTCATGGCAGTTCCTCCTTGGCGGCGTTCATTTACACACAACAGTATACCAATTTTCCCGCCGGAGGGCAAGAACAAGCCTGCTCCATGCGCAAAAAAGCACCCGCAGAGCGGGTGCTTTTTCATGGGGTCTTATTTTACAAACTCGATCACATTCAGCTGATAACCCAACAATTCGCCCACCGAGGTAACCTTACCGCGGACTGTAACACGATCTCCCTTGGACAACTCCATGACCTGCTGCTTTTGCTCGTCGGTTTTCAAGAAGCACTGTACACCGGTAAGGGCAAATTGCTCCTTCATGGGATAAATGCTGATATATCTTCCATCACTATCGATCACATCCACACGCCCCTTGACCTCCACATACTGGTCATCGTAGGTGTTTTCAGCCTTCATGGCGTTGCCCTCGAGCATGTCAATCATCTCGTCCACAGTACAGACGGTGTATACAATCTCCTGTTCCACCGGTGCAGCCACGGAGGCAGATCCCGCCGCGGACACATCGCCCGACGTGCCGCCCGCAGGTGCGCTCTTCTCCCCGCCGGAAGACGCGACTGCGGCAATGACTACGACCACACACAATGCGATGAACCACCCGCGCTTATAGAACGGCTTTTTCATCTTAACGCCGCACTTGGGACACACCTGAGCGATAGCGGCGATTTCCTCCCCACAGTTTTTACACTTTACCATTTTGTTGGAACCCATTTTCTTTCTCTCCTTTTCTTTACCGGACCGCTGAAACCTGCTGTCCTTTGGGGCGAGTATATCACTTGCTGCCGCAAAAGTCAATGCGTTGCAATTATTTTTACCAACGACTTTACATTGTGGTCTGCGGTTATGTCATTGGATAAACTAATGACAAGGTGGTGACAGTATGCGAGAGAAAAAAGCGATCAATATCCAAATCGGAGCAAACATTCAAACCGCGCGGGAGCGGGCGAATTACACACAGGAGGAACTATCCGAGTTGCTCGGCCTGACCCCCAATCATTTGAGTGCTATCGAACGCGGCGTTTCCGGCATTTCCCTGGATGCGCTGCAAAAACTTTGTCGCCTGCTGGGCATCAGCGCGGACGCGCTTCTTTTCGGAGAACCGGAAACAGACGAGGAGGTACGGATGCTTACCCGCCAGATCGCAGGACTGGAGCCATCCCGCCGCGCACGTGTAAAACGTATCCTTTCTACTGTATTGGAACTTTCCTCCTTATGACAAGAAACGGCTCCCCGCCATCGGC